>JALDYH010000053.1:0-23519 GCA_032154175.1 Sphingopyxis sp.
CCAGCACTTCGGCGAGGTTCTGGTCGGGCAGCTTGCCGATATCCTCGGCCTGGATGACCTCGACAATATTGTCGGTGGTGCGCTTTTCGCCCAGCGCGGTTGCAAGGGAGCTGCGAATGCCCGTTACGACGATCGCATCATCGCCCGTCTCGTCTGCAGTAGCGGTTGCCGTATCCTGTGCGGCCACATCCTGCGCAAAGGCGGGGACGGGGAGCATCGCCAGCGCCGTAGTGCCCAGCAACGCCGCGGCGAAGTTCATATTGTCGCGCGATACGCGAACGAGGCTGCCCCGAATCATCCCACTCTCCCTGTTTGACTTTGTTTGGAGAGAGGCTCGCTTTGTCAGACCAATATGTCAACCCATCTTCTATACCGTAAGCGGGTTGATATTGTCCTACCTCTTGTATAGTCCAGTGGACAAGAATCATAAAAAGGGTGAGGCGCGGTGAAGATAAAGGCGGTTTTGACGGTGGCGATGCTGGCCTCCACGGCAAGCTCCGCGTTTGCGCGCGACCTGCTCGTGACCGATCAGGCGCAGTATAAGGCGGCGGTGAAAAAGGCGCAGCCGGGCGACTCGATCATCCTCGCCGACGGCGAATGGCGCGATTTCCAGATCGTCTTCACCGGCACCGGCCTCGCTGACAAGCCGATCACGCTGACCGTTCAGACCAAGGGCAAGGTGCTTCTCACCGGCCAGTCGAACCTGCGCATCGGCGGCAAGCATCTGCTCGTTTCCGGCCTCGTCTTTAAAAATGGCGCAAGCCCGACCGGGGAGGTGATCAGCTTTCGCCGCGATTCAAGGACGTTGGCGACCGACACGCGCCTTACCGAGGTCGTCATCGACGGTTTCAGCAAGGTCGATCGCCGCGCCGAGGACATCTGGGTCGCGCTTTATGGCACCGGCAACCGTGTCGATCATTCACATTTCGAGGGCAAGACCAATACGGGGGTCACGCTCGCGGTGATCCGCCGCGCGGGCGATCCGCTCGATAACCGCCACCGTATCGATCATAATTTTTTCGGCCCGCGCCCGCCGCTGGGTTCGAACGGCGGCGAAACCATCCGCGTCGGCACCAGCGAGGAGTCGCTGTCGGCGTCGAACACGGTCATCGAACGCAACATCTTCGACCGCACCAGCGGCGAGGTCGAGATCGTCTCGATCAAGTCGGGCGGCAACATCATCCGCGAAAATCTCGTGCTCGAAGCGCAGGGCGCCTTCGTGCTCCGCCACGGCAACGGTAACCTCGTCGAACGCAACATCTTCCTCGGCAAGGGCGTCGCCGACACCGGCGGCGTGCGCGTGATCAACCGCGACCAGATCGTCCGCGGCAATTATTTCGAGGGACTCGCAGGCACCTCGTTCAAGAGCGCGATCAGCGTGATGAACGGCGTGCCGAACTCGGTGATCAACCGCTATCATCAGGTTGCGAACGCGCGGATCGAGGGCAACAGCATCATCGACAGCGCGCGGATCACCTTGGCCGCGGGCGCGGATGCCGAACGGTCGGCAGCGCCGATCGGCAGCAAGTTCGAGCGCAATCTGATCGTCGGCGCAAAGGGGCAGGACCCGTTCCGCGCCGAGGGCGAAATCACTGGCATCGCACTCGCCGGCAATGTCGAGGCGAAGGTCGCGAAGCCGCTGCTGGGCGCGGGTGTCGAGCAACGCGAGGTCAAGCTCGAACGCGCCGCCAACGGTCTGCTTTACCCGGTCGATCCGGCGCTCGCCGCGGTCGGCGCGCCGAGTGACCTCAAGCCTGTGACGCGGGCCGAGGTTGGGGCAAGCTGGTATCGTGGCGATGCCCCTGAAGCGGCGTTCGGCGCTGGCGATACCCGGCCGCTTGCGGCCGGCGCCTCGCTCGCACAAGCGGTCGCCGACACGAAGGCAGGGGATACCCTCGCGCTCGCCACCGGCACTTATGACATCGCGTCGCCATTGACGGTACAGCACCGCCTGACGATCGCCGGAGCAAAAGATGCAAAACCTGTGCTGCGCATCGCATCGCAGTTGGCGCGTATCGAAGGTGGCGGCGGACTAAAGCTCGAAAATGTCGCGATCGATGCAAGCGGCGCGCCCGGCGACGGCGCGCTGATCGCGGTCGCGAGCGGCGTCGCCCCCAACTATAGCTTCACGCTCGACGGCGTGTCGGTGCGCGGCCCCGGCAAGGGCCGGCTCGACGGCATCGCGATCGCACCGGGCACCTTCGCCGACGATGTGACGATCAAGAACAGCGACTTCGCCGAGATGGGCGTCGTCGTCGTCGCGACCGGCGAACAGGAGCCCAAAGGCTGGTATCCGATGGAGCGGCTGACAATCAGCGGCAGTCGCTTCGCGCGCGTCGCGATGGTTGCCGACCTGCTGCGCAAGGGCACCGACGAAAGCACCTTCGGCCCCTGGTTCGCGATGACCGGATCGAGCATCGCCGACAGCGGCCGCGATGGCGCGTCGCTGCGCGTCTCGGGCGCCCAGCACGCCGATATTGTGCAGAACAACTTTGCCAAGTCGGACGGCATCCTCGTCATCCATTCGGTCGGCGCGCCCGAAACGCGGATCGCGTCGAACGCCTTTGCCGCGACGCCCGCGCCGCGGATCGAGGAACTGGCATGGAAAGGCCCGGCACGCGGTCAGATCGTCGGCAACGTCATGGAGGCGCGCCCGTGAACCGGACCATTGCCCTTCTCCTTGCAGCAGCGCTGCCGGTTCTCCCCGTTTCGGCACAGACCCCGCCGGCCGCTTCGGCGCAGGCATTCGCGCCGTTGTTCGCTGCCGAAATCGAACGCGCCAAGACCGGGGTCGAGGCGTCGATCCGCGCCGGCATCAATGTGCCCGTGCCCAAGGACCCCGGCGGCGGCTTCACCCACGAACAGCATAAGCGCAACTACCGCACGATCTTCGAAGGCGGGCAGCTTTACCGCCTGACGGGCGACGCCCGGTACCGCGACCATGTCCGCGACCTTTTGCTCGCCTATGCCGATCTCTATCCGAAGCTCGGGCCGCACCCCGCGGCGTCGAACCAGGTTCCGGGGCGCCTCTTCTGGCAGAGCCTCAACGACAGCGTGTTCCTCGTGAACGCGGTGCAGGGCTATGCGGAAATCCGCGATGCGCTCCCGGCGGCAGACCGCAAGCGCATCGACGATCGGGTGATCCGCCCGATGGCGCATTTCCTGTCCGACGGTTCGCCCGAGGTGATCAATCGCATCCACAATCACGCGACCTGGGCCGCGGCCGGCGTCGGCCTCTCGGGCTATCTGCTCGGCGACCGCGATCTTGTCGACAAGGCGTTGCTCGGGCTCGACAAGAGTGGCAAGGCGGGGTTCCTTCGCCAGCTCGACCTGCTCTTTTCGCCCGACGGCTATTATGCCGAGGGCCCCTATTATCAACGCTACGCGCTGCAACCCTTCGTCGTTTTCGCGGCGGCGATCGCGGCGAACGATCCCGACCGCAAGATTTTCGCGTACCGCGACGGCATCGTGCTGAAGGCGATCCGCACCGCGATCGACGTGACGCACGACGGCTATTTCCTGCCGATCAACGACGCGATGCCCGACAAGAGCCTGCGTACCGAGGAGCTCTATCACGCCGTTGCCATCGCCTATGGCGCGACCAAGGATGCGACCTTCCTGTCTATCGCCGACTGGCAGGGCCGCACGGTGCTGACGCCAGCGGGGCAGGCGATGGCGGCCGACCTCGCGGCGGGCAAAGCCAAGCCCTGGCCGTTCGGCTCGCGTCTGTTGTCCGATGGCCCCGAGGGCAAAGACGGTGCGCTCGTCCTGCTGCGGACGAAACCCGATCCGACCGGCCCGCTGCTCGTTGCCAAGAACACCGTGCAGGGTATGGGGCACGGCCATTTCGACCGCCTCGGCTGGCTCTATTATGACGAGACCGGCGCGGTCGTGACCGACTATGGCGCCGCACGCTTCCTCAATGTCGAGGCGAAGCGGGGCGGGCGCTATCTTCCCGAAAACGACAGCTGGGCGAGCGCGACGATCGCGCACAACACGCTGGTCGTCGACGAGCAAAGTCACTTCGCGGGCGACTGGAAGGCCGGCGAAAAATCCGGCACGCGCCAGCTCGCGGCGTCGCTCGAAGGCCCGACCCGCTACGCGATCGGTGAAATCGACAGCGCGTACAAGGACGTCAAGATCCGCCGTGCGCTGCTGCTCGTCGAGGTCGAAGGCCTCGCCAATCCCCTCACGCTCGATATCCTCCACGGGACTGGCAGCGGCAGGCATCGTTTTGACCTGCCGCTGCATTTTTCCGGGCATATCATCGACAGCGACATCGCATTCGACCGCAAGCTCGCCGAGCGACCGGTGCTTGGAAAGGCGAACGGATATCAGCATCTGTGGGTCGACGGCGAAGGGGCAAAGTCCGGCAAGGCGCGACTGACGTGGATGCAGGGCAGCCGCTTCTACAGCTATCACATGCTGCCGCCTGCGGGCGCGCGCTTCATCGTCGCCGAAAGCGGTGCGAACGATCCCGAGTTCAACCTGCGCCGCGAGCCTGCGGTCATCCAGCGCATCGACGGCGCGGCGGACGCGGCCTTCGTCAGCCTGCTCGAACCGCACGGTGCTTATGATGCGTCGGCCGAGACGGTCGTCGCGAGCAGCGCGCGCGTGTCGGCGCTCGAGCATCGCAAGGAGCAGGGCGTCGATCTGGTCCTGATCACGCTCGTCGACGGGCGCCGCATCGCGATCGCGGTTGCCGACGATGTCACGGCGACTGCGAAGCACAGCGTCACCGTCGACGGCCGCACCCTCGCATGGACCGGCGCCGTCGGCCGCCTTGACCTCGCCAAGACCGGAGCGAAGAAATGAGTAATATCAAGGGCCGCTTCCGCTGGTGCGTCATCGCGCTGATCGCGCTCGCGACCGTCATCAACTATATCGACCGCAACGCACTCGCCGTGATGTGGCCCGAGGTTTCGAAGGAAATCGGCGCCACCAAGGAAGATTATGCGCTGCTGGTAACGATCTTCATGATCTTCTACGCCTTTGGCCAGTCGATCTTCGGGCGTATCTTCGACGCGATCGGCACAAGGATGGGCTTCACCATCTCGATCGTCGTCTGGTCGCTGTCGATCGCGGCGCATGCACTGGTCCGCTCGATGCCTTTGCTCCTCGTCCTGCGCGCGACGCTCGGCGTCAGCGAAGCGGGCAATTGGCCCGGCGCGGCCAAGGCGAACGCTCTGTGGTTCCCGTCACGCGAGCGCGCCCTCGCGCAGGGCATTTTTAACGCCGGGGCATCGCTCGGCGGCATCATCTCGGCGCCGTTGATCGCGCTGCTCTTCGTCCAGTTCGGCTGGCACGGCACCTTCCTGCTCATCGGCGTGCTCGGCTTCATCTGGCTCGTGCCCTGGCTCTGGTTCTACAAGGCTGATCCCGAAAAGCATCCGGGCCTCAGCGAAGAAGAGCGCGACTATATCCTGACCGGCCGCACCGAGGCGGGCCGCGACGACAGCCGCCGCGTGCCGCTTGGCGAACTGCTGCGCTATCGCCAGAGCTGGGGCGTCATCCTGTCGCGCTTCTTCCTCGACCCGGTGTGGTGGCTCTTCGTGTCGTGGCTGCCGATCTATCTCGCCGAAACCTTCGGTTTCGATGTCAAGCAGATCGGCCTCTTTGCATGGGTGCCTTTCGTCGGCGCGATGCTCGGCAGCCTGTTCGGCGGCTGGCTCGCGGGGCGGATCATCGGCAAGGGCGGCGGCGTCCACAAGGCGCGCATGACGACCATCGCGACCGGCTGCGCGATCATGCTGCCGGCGCTGCTCCTCACCATCGGCGCCAGCGATCCGTTGACCGCGGTGCTGCTGATCGCCTGCATCCTCTTCGGATTCCAGATGGCGATCGGCAATATCCAGACGCTGCCGAGCGACTATTTCGGCGGCGGCGCGGTCGGCAGCCTTGCGGGAATCAGCGGCACCGCCGCGGTCGCGGGCACGCTTATCACGACCTGGCTCGTCCCTGTCCTCACCAAGACGAGCTACGCACCGATCTTCGCGCTCAGCGCGGCGATCGTGCCGATCTCCTTCGTCTGTTTCTGGCTGGTCGGCGGTCGCGTCGCACCCGTCGTCACCCAACCCACCCACACCCAAGAATAAGGAACTGCATCACATGACTCTCCAGGGGAAAACCGCGCTCGTCACCGGCGGTGGACGCGACATCGGCCGATCGGTCTCGATCGCGCTCGCGCGCGCCGGCGTCCGCGTTGCGATCAACTATAACAGCGGCCGCGAAGCCGCCGAGGACACGCTGAAGACGATCAAGGATGCGGGCGGCGATGCCTTCCTGATCCAGGCCGACGTGACCGACAGTAACGCCGTCAAGGCGATGCTCGACGAAGTCGGCATCGCGTTCAGCGGCCGGCTCGACATTCTCGTCAACCTCGCGGGCGGCATGATCGCGCGCAAGACCTTGAGCGAAATGGACGAGGCTTTCTTCGATCAGGTCATGACGCTGAACCTGAAATCGGTCTTCCTCGTTCTCCAGGCGTCGCAGCCCTTCCTCGGCGAAGGATCGGCGGTGGTGAACGTCTCGTCGCTCGCCGGCCGCGACGGCGGCGGCCCCGGCGCCTCGGTCTATGCGACCGCGAAGGGCGCGCTGATGACCTATACCCGCTCGATGGCCAAGGAACTCGGGCCGCAGGGCATCCGCGTCAACGCCGTCTGCCCCGGCCTGATCGGCACCAGCTTCCACGACATCTTCTCGAAACCCGAAGGGCGCGCCGCGACCGCCGGCAACACGCCGCTGCGTCGCGAGGGTCACCCCGACGAGGTCGCTGACACGATCGTCTATCTCGCCTCGCCGGCGGCGAGCTTCCTCGCGGGCGTCTGTCTGGACATCAACGGCGGGCTGAGCTTCTCCTGATGCGCCGGCTCGTCGCCATGACCGTCTGCGCGCTGCTCGCCAGCGGGGCGCAGGCGCAGACCCGCGAACGCACCGACGCGCCGCCGCTCGAACCGTACAAGATCATTCTTGTCGGCGATTCGACGATGGCGCCGCACAGCGGCTGGGGCGGGGCGTTCTGCTCGCGCCACGTCAAATCGTCGGTCGCTTGCGTCAACGCCGGCCGCGGTGGGCGCAGCACGCGGAGCTATCGGCAGGAGGGCGGCTGGGACATCGCGCTCGCCGAAGCGAAGGTGCCCGGATATCGCGGTACGTGGGTGTTGATCCAGTTCGCGCACAACGACCAGTCGTCGAAATCCGAACGCTGGACCGACGAGACGACCGAGTTCCCCGCCAACCTTCGCCGCTTCGTCGAGGAGGTGAAGGCGGCAGGGGCGACGCCGGTGCTCGTCACGCCGCTGACGCGCCGCGAATTCAGGGACGGCAAGCTCCGGAACACCCTCGCGAGCTGGTCCGGTCAGGTGCGCGGCGTTGCGAAAGCGATGGACGTGCCGCTGGTTGACCTCAACGCGCTCAGCGCCGCACAGGCCGAGGAGATGGGCGCCGAGATGTCGACCAAGCTCGCACAGGAGCCGCCGACTGACGAGGAACTCGCCGCGGCAAAGGCGGGCACCACGCTCCCTCCGCGACCGGCGCCGTCTGAACCCGCGCCGATCGAGGGCGATGGTGCGCGCGGGCAGGTGACGCGCAAGTTCGACTATACGCACCTCGGCGACATCGGGGCAGAGGTTACCGCGAAGCTGGTGACGCAGGCGCTCGCACGCGCTGTGCCGGGCCTCAGGAGCCAGCTCGTTCGATAGGAGAAAGTGTATGGCAAATTGGACTGACCAATTTGCCATACACAATTGTTGACAAATTGGCCGCCATGCTCGACAGCATTGGCCAGAACAGAATCAGTTTCAGGGAGAGATGACGTGAATTCTCGCAATCCGATCCGCGCGCGCATGCTGCGTGCCGCGTTGCTGGCTGGCGCCGGTTCGACGCTGCTGGTCGCCGCGATGCCCGCGATGGCACAGGATGCACCCGCGCCGCAGGCCGAAAGCGAAGAGGATGCGATCGTCGTTACCGGTATTCGCGAGACGATCCGGAATTCGATCAACACCAAGCGCGAGGAAACCGCGATCGTCGACGCGCTGTCGGCCGACGACATCGGCGACCTGCCCGCGCTTTCGGTCGGGCAGGCGATCCAGACGATCACCGGCGCTACGACCCACCGCGAAAAGGGCGACGCGTCCGAAATCGCGCTGCGCGGCCTCGGCCCCTTCCTGTCGAATGCGACCTTCAACGGCCGCGACGCGACGAACGGCAGCGGCGACCGCTCGGTGAACTTCAACCAGTTTCCGTCCGAACTCGTCAACAATATCAAGATCTACAAGACGCAGCAGGCGGACCTTGTCGAAGGCGGCGTTGCGGGGACGATCGAGATCGGCACGCTGCGCCCGCTCGATTTCGGCAAGCGCCGTCTGCAAGGCGAAATCAAGGCGCAATATAATCCCTATGGCGACCGCATCGTCGGATCGGGCGGCATCGGCTGGCGCGGGACGCTGAGCTATGTCGACCAGTTCGCGAACGACACGATCGGCATCGCGGTCGGCGTCCAGCGCAACGACACCAACAATCCCGAGGAAACCTACGCCGCCTCGACGACCTGGACCGCATGCCAGGCATCGCCCGTCGTCACGGGTGGCAATTGCAACGAATATACGCGCGACGAATATGGACAGAAGCTGCCCTTCTATCTCGTCCCCAACGCCTATACCTTCCGCCAGATCAGCGAGACCGACAAGCGCGACGCGATCTTCGGTTCGGTCCAGTGGCGGCCGTCGGACCAGTTCAACATCAATCTCGACGTCCAATATTCGGACCGCACCTTCGTCGAGAGCCGCCGCGATCTGAATATCTCCGAAGCGCGCCGCAGTCTGACCGACGTCGTCTACGACGAAAATGGCATCATCCAGAGCCTGCGCGGCGAGAGCGCGCTCGAATCGAACGGATCCGAACTGTCGCGCTCGGAGGAATATCTGGGCGGCGGCCTCTCGGTCGAATGGCAGCCGAACGACCGCCTGACGCTGACCGTCGACGGCAGCTATTCGCGCACGGTCCGCTTCGAGGACGAACGCAATGTCCGCCTGCGCACCGACCCGAAGGATCTCAACGGCGATACCACCGTCTTCAACGACATGCGTATCCCCTATACGTACCAGATCACGCCGGGCAGCTTCGTGCCCACGATCACGATCGATCCGCGCTTCGACCTCGACAATCACGATCTCTTCTGGGACGACGCACGCTTCCGCCGCGACCAGAGCCGCCGGCGCAACGAGATCGTCGCCGGCCGTTTTGACGCGGGCTACGAGATGGATGGTTTCCTCAGCAAGCTTTCGGCCGGCGTTCGTTGGTCGGAAATGACCTACCGCGACTATGACGTGCGCAACGAGGACTTCGACCTGACCTCCGACATCGACGAGGAGCGCCGGATCAACAATCTGTGTCGTAACCGGGCTTTTCCGCAGACCGGGTTCCTGTCGGCCGCCGACGGCAACACAATCAACAGCTGGGCGACTTTCGACGTCGACTGCCTGTTCCGCGAATATACCGGGAGCGAGGACCCGGGCGCGCTCGACGACAAGCGCTCGCCGGCAAACCGCGACGTCACCGAACGCACGCTCGCGGGCTATATCATGGCCGATTACGACGCCGACCTCGGCAACATGCCGGTGCGTGGCAACATCGGCGTGCGCGTCGTCAAGACCGACGTCACCTCGAACGGCCTGCGCAGCGACCTCGTCATCATCGACAATGGCGACGGCACCATCCGTCTCGACACCACCGATGATTTCGAAACGGTGACGATCAAGAGCAGCAGCACGCGCATCCTGCCCAGCGTCAACGCGATTTTCGAGGTGGCACCGGATACGCTGCTGCGCGTCGCGGGTTATCGCGCCATGTCGCGCCCCGCACCCAGCGCGCTTGGTGCCGGACGCACCTTCACGATCGACGGCGACGACTTCACCTCGGTCGAGGAAGCGATCGGCAATGTTCGCGCCAACGGCAGTCCGCGGCTGAAACCGCTGATGTCGTGGAACGCCGACGCCGCGATCGAATGGTATCCCAACAAGGACAGCCTCCTGTCGGCGACGCTCTATTACAAGCAGTTCAGCGGCGGATTCCAGCCGGTAGTGTTCGACGAGGAATTCGTCATCGACGGACAGACGGTGACCGTGCCCGTCATCCAGACGCGGAACAGCCCCGACAAGTCGCGCATCTATGGCCTCGAACTGACCGCGGCGACGCGTTTCAGCTTCCTGCCGAAGCCGCTCGACGGGCTGGGCGCAAAGGTCAGCTACAACTACGCCGACTCCAATTTCAAGAATCAGGACGTCAACCTCGGCGATCAATATGATCCCGAAACCGATACGGTGTCGTCCGGCATCATCCCCGCCGCGGGGCTGTCGGGCTATTCGAAGCATGTGCTGTCGGCGCAGGCCTATTACGAACTCGGCCCGGTGTCGCTTCAGGCGATCTACAACTACCGTTCGAAATATTATCAGGACTTCGTCGGCGGCAACAGCCAGCTGCGCTACGTCGGGCCCAGCGAGACCGTCGATTTCCGCGCATCGCTCGATCTGATGCGCGGCGTATCGCTGCGCTTCGAGGCGCTCAACATCTTCAACGAGCCGAAGGCGACCTACATGCCGGTATACGGCAGCAGCCGGCAGTATCATTATTATGGCGCGAAATATTTCATCGGTATCCGGGCGCGGATCTAGAACTAAGTTCGGTCATGGGCTTCAAACTTGTCATACCGGATTGTATGGACTTCCTGACGCATATGCGGGGAGAAGATTGACCATGGCCGAACGCCGCCTTTTCGAAGATGTCGCCGACGCGATTCGACGCCAGATTCTCGACGGAACCTTTCCGCCGGGAACCCGGCTGCCCGGCGAGCGCGAACTGTCCGAGCGCTTCGAGGTGAGCCGGGTGACGATCCGCGAAGCCGAGATCGCGCTGCAGGCGACGGGGTGGATCCACATCCGCACCGGGGCGGGCGCCTATGTCGAGGCGATCCTGCCCGGCGACAATGCGATCCTGCCCAAGGTCAGCGCCTTTGAACTCACCGAGGCGCGTTCGCTGTTCGAGGCCGAAGCCGCCGCGCTTGCCGCGCCGACCATATCGGCCGAAACGCTCGCGAAGCTCGACGAGCTGCTCGGGACGATGGCCGACGACAGCAAGAGCGAGGAAGAGATCAGTGCGATCGATCGCGAGTTTCACATGACGATCGCCGCGGCGTCGAGCAACAAGGCGATCATCCATGTGATCGAGAGCCTGTGGCGGATGCGCATGGAATTGCCCGAGGTGCGAAGCAGCCATTCGCTGGTATGCCGCAAGGACGGCGCCGCGCGCCAGGCCGAACATGCGGACGTCGTCGCCGCGCTGCGCAATCGCGACGCGACCGGCGCGCGGCTCGCGATGCGGCGCCATTTCAACCGCTTGCTCGAATCGATGCTGGACGAGACCGAGGAACGCGCGCTTGTCGAATTGCGCCAGCGTTCGGCCGAAAGCCGCGAACGCTATCTGCTGAGTGCAAAGCTCGCCTGATGTCCGGCCAGCCGCATTCCCCGGCCGCACCGGACCCGGTCGCGGCGCTGCTGGAGGCGCGCCGCTCGGGCCGGGCGCTCGCCGCTTTTCCCGCGCCCGTGCCCGCGACGCTCGCCGACGCCTATGCGGTGCAGCAGCGCCTGACCGCTGCGCTCGCCGCGCCGGTGCTCGGCTGGAAGGTGGGGCGTATCCCGCCGGCGTTGATCGAAACGCTTGGCGCCGAGCGGGTTGCGGGGCCCGTACTGCGGGTCGCTGAACTCGACGGCGCCGTGCCGGGCGAAGCCTCCGTCTTCGCAGGCGGCGCGGGGGCGATCGAGGCGGAGGTGATGTTGCGTCTTCGCGCGGTGCCCGATGGGCGCGTGACGGGCCGCGACGATGGCGCGGCATGGATTGACGAGATCCGCGCGGGATTCGAGGTTGCAAGCTCGCCCGCGCCCGATGTCCACGACCATGCTCCCTTCGGCATCATCGCCGATGTCGGCATCAACAACGGCCTGCTGATCGGGGCGCCGCTGGATATCGAGGATTTCGCGGCGCTCACCGTCGAAACGCAAATCGACGGCGCAAGCGTCGGAACCGGGCGCGCGATCGACGTGCTCGACGGTCCCTGGGGGGCGCTCAATTTCCTCGTCGACCTTCATCGACGCGGTGTTGTCGAGCTGAAACGGGGGCAATGGATTTCGGCCGGCGCGATCACCGGGGTCCACCCGATCGGCGTCGGTCAGACCGCGACGGCGCGTTTCGGTGCTTCCGTCCGCATCGCCTGTACCGCCGTCGTCGAAACCGGATTTCAGCAATGATCGCACCGCCCCGGACCATCGCCTGTTTCGGCGAGGTCGTCATGCGTCTTTCGGTTCCGCACGGCGAGCTCGCGCTGCAGTCGGCGCGTTTCGACGCGCATGCGGGCGGGGCAGAGGCGAATGTCGCAGTCGCGCTGGCCGCGCTTGGCCATGACACCGCGATGATCAGTGCGGTCCCCGAAGGCCCGATCGGCGAGGGCGTCCTCGGCGAGCTCCGCCGTCACGGCGTCAATGTCGCCGCGATTCTCCGTCGCGCAGGCCGCATGGGGCTTTACTATCACCTCCCCGGTGGCCCGATGCGCCCCGCCGAGGTTGTCTACGACCGCGCCGGCTCGGCCTTTGCCGAGGCGCTGCCGCGCGACTGGAACTGGGACCGGTTGCTGGACGGTGTCGACTGGCTGCATGTGTCGGGCGTTACGCCGGCGCTCGGGGCACACAGCGCCGACTCGGTGCTCGAAGCCGTCGCGCGCGCGCGGGCGGCAGGGATCGGCGTCTCGTTCGACGGCAATTGGCGCGGACGCCTTTGGGACCGCTGGCAATCCGATCCCTCGGCGATATTGAAACCGATCGTTGCGCACGCGACGCTGCTGTTCGGCAACCATCGCGACGCGGCGCTGCTCCTGGGACGGGAGTTTTCGGGAGAGGGCGAAGACCGACGGCGCGAAGCGGCGCTTGCGCTGCTCGATCATTTCCCCGCGCTCGAATATGTTGCCTGCACGGCGCGCGAAATTATCGGTCCGGACGAACACCGGCTGACAGCGCGGATCGATACCCGCGACGATCGCGGGACGAGCCGCCCCATCGTCGTCGCGCCGGTGATCGATCGGGTCGGAACCGGCGATGCCTTCGCAGCCGCCGTTCTGGACGGATTGTGGCAGGGGATGCATCTTGCGGATGCGGCGACGCACGGCCTTTCCTTGTCCGCGCTGAAACATGGTCTTCGGGGCGATTTTGCTCCGTTCCCGCGCACGGCGATCGAGGGCGCCTCCCACGTCGCACAGGACATTTCACGTTAGAGCCATATCCCGGCAAAAGCGTCCTGAAAGGGCGCAAATGCTGGGATTTTGACCTCTACCATTGGTTTGCCGAGCGTGTTACTGCCGCGCCATGAACAGGATCATAAACAAACTCAACCGGTTGTGGAAAGAGCGCGCGCACCGCGAGGCGGCACGCGCCGTGCTGGACACCCCTCCGGTCACGCCTGCCGACGACGGATTGATCCTGTTTTCGATGATCGGCACGCGCGTGCTGCTGCCCTATCTGGTCGCGGTCAAATCGCTGCATGCCCAGCTTCGCAAAGGTCGCATCGTCATCCTCGACGACGGCACCCTGACCGACGCCGACCGGAAAATACTCGCGGAACACCTGGGGCAGCCGCATATTATTTCGATTGCCGATGTCGATACCAGCCCTTGTCCGCGCGGCGAAGTATGGGAGCGGCTCCTCGCGCTTCTCGACATGCGGGCGGGCGACTATGTGATCCAGCTCGATTCGGACACGGTAACGCTGGGCAAGGTGCCGGAGATCGCAACGGCGATCGCGGAAAATCGCAGCTTCACCTTGCGTGGTGATCCGGATTCGCAGCTTTTGTCCTTTGCCGAAATGGCGGCAAAATCCGACGATAACGAGTTTCTGTACAACCCTGCCGCGCATGTGCAGGGCGCGATCGAATGCGGCCTCGACCGGGTTTCGCTGCCGACGCTTGCGCACCCGCTCTATGTGCGGGGCTGTGCGGGCTTTGCGGGGTTTGCGCGCGGCGGCGATGGCCGCGCACTCGCAGAGGCATTTTCACGCGAGGCGGAACGGTTGCTCGGCGCCGCGCGCTGGGCGCGCTGGGGCAGCGAACAGGTGACGTCGAACATCGTCATCGCCAACGAACCCGATCCGTTGCTGCTGCCTTACGACCATTATCTCAACTTCTGGGATGAAGGGGTGCCGTCCGACGCACGGTTCGTGCATTTTATCGGCAGCTACCGGTTCAGCGGCAGCGCCTATATCGACGCGACGCGCACCGCGATTGCGGCGCTGGGCCGGGCCTGAGGGGCCGGCTTAGACGACACCGTCCGGATTGGCCGGCATCCGCCGTCCGCGGACCAGCTCGATCAGGTCCCGCACCGTCTCGCGCGCGAACAGCGCCAGCCACAGGCAATAGATCGGTCCCCCGGTCGCGACGAGGATCGCCAGCCGCAACGGCTCGGGCATCGCGGGCAGCAAGTGGTCGACCAGCGTCACCGCCGCCGCCATGGCCGCGGCGGCAAGCACCGGCGGTGCGACCGTGCCGAGCAGCGCTACCGCGCGAATCCCGATGACCGGCAGGGAGCGGACGGCCGCAAAGGCGAGCAGCAGCGGGTAGGCGACCAGCCAGGCCCAGGCGATGCCGATGATGCCCCACTGCGCGCCGACCAGGAACACGACAGGCATCAGCAATGCGCCCGCCGCGGCATTGCCCGATGCAATGCCGGGCCGGCCGAGCGCATCGGTTGCGGGCCTGAGCAGCGTGAACAGCGTCCAGAACGGCATGGCGAGTGCCAGCGGCAGGAGCAGCGGTACGATCTCGCGCCATTTCTCGCCCAGCAGCGTGAGGACGAGCGGCTCGGCCACCGCGGCGAGGCCAAAGAAAAACGGCATCGCTGCGACCATGATAGCCCGCGTGGAGCGCATGAAGCCGGCCGCCAGCGCGGGCCGGTCATTCTGCATCCGCGAATAGGCGGCAAAGGCCACCTCGTTCAGCGGCGGCACCACCTTGTTGTTGAATATCTGCGTGAGGAGCAACGCGGTCGTATAGATGCCGACCAGATGCGCCTCGAACCAGCGGCCGGCGACCAATATGTCGGCCTGGCTCTGGACGAAGCCGAAGAATTGCCCGACCGCGATCAGCCCGCCATAGCGCGCGATCGAGCCTGCGCCGCGGAAATCGAAGCTGGGCCAAAGCCAGGTGCGCGCCGCGATCGTCAGGCCCACGGCACGCGACGCGAACAGGGCGATCGGCGCCCATACCAGCGCCCACACGCCCCAGCCCGCCAGCGCGCCGCCGAGCGCGACGCCCGCCCCGACCAGCGCGGAGACCAGATTGACCTGCGCCTGACGCTGGAACTCCAGCGAACGCGCCAACTGCGCGTAGGCCAGCGCCGAAAAGGGGATGGTGACGTAGATCAATGCCTGGACCCGCAGCAGGTCGGCGACCATCGGCTGGCGATAATAGGCGGCCGCCAGCGGGGCGCAGGCGATCTGGGCGAGCGCGAGTGCGCCGTTGAGCAACAGCAGCAGCCCGAAAATCTGCCTCAACTCGTGGGTTGCGATTTCGTCGCGCTGGATCACCGCGCTCGCGAGGCCGTAACCGTTGAGCAGGTTGAACAGCATCAGCATAACCTGGGTAAGCGCGAACAGGCCGTAATCTTCGGGCGTCAGAATGCGGATGACGAGGAAGGTGGAGGCCCATGCGATGATTTGCCCCGCGATCTGCGATCCCGAACGCCAGATTACGGCGCGGCGTATCTGCCGGCCGAAATCGGCTTTGGCCGCCGTATCCGGGCCTGGCGTCGTTTCGGGAGGGAAGGGGCGACCTGACATGCGAAGGGCCTAGCAACTATTCGTTGGGAAAGCATTGCACGCCGGCGTCACTTGCCGTGGATACGCCAATGCCCAAAGTGGTTCACTCACTTTCGCGAAGGGCGTAGTCGCCGGTCGGCGGCCGCGCCACCGAGGCGCGCTCGACCTCCACCCATATCGGCTTGCGTCCCAGCCTCGCATTGAAAAGGCTGTTGAAGGTCGCGGTATCTGGCGTGCGGGAATCGAGTGCTTCGCCATATCGATGCCGCACCGCGGCCCGATCATAGCCCATGGCGTCCAGCAGGGTGGGGAAGATGCGATAGTGGCTCGAGGTGTCGAAGCTCCGCTTCGCCGCTGCATCCCATCCGGGAGATGTGCTGATAATCGCCAGCGGCACCGCCCCCTCTTCGCTGGCGGGTGACGGGCTGCAATGCGTGGTCGTGCCCGAATCGCCGCGTTCGTGCAGATTCTGTCCGTGATCGGAGGTATAGACGATCAGTGCGCCATCGAGCCGGGCGCCGGCGAACAATCTGTCGAAGAAGCCGCCGACGGTCCACCCTACCGTGTTGCGATAGCTGTTGCGATAAAGCCGCCAGCTCTCCGCCCCGCTGTACAGATTTTCCGGCAGTCTCGTCTCGGTCACCACGGCGGATTTGTCGCGGGGCAGGGCGGGGCTGAAAATATGGGCGCTGTCCGGATATTTGTCGGCGACGGGAAAATGCGCCCCCATCTTGTTGACCAGGATGAACTCCCGGCGCCCGTTGTTGAGCGCCGCGATCACCGCGTCCGCCGCCGCCATGTCGCGATCGACGACGGGCGTGTCGCCGAACTGCACGAAACGATCTATCTGGCGCCGTTCGGCGTCATCCATGCCATTTTGATAGGCGCCTCCCGACCTTTGCGCATCGATATAGATCGTCGCGAATCCGGCATGTTTCGCATAGGCAAAAATCGACGGCATCGTGGCATTTATCCGGTGATAGGCATCGCGCGTCCCGCCGTAGCGAAGGGTCAGATTGCTCCCGAAGCTGCAATTGGTGATCGACGCCGCGAGCCCGAAATTGCTGACGACGACACCCTGCGGCGGCGTTGCGAGACCCGACCGGACGCCTGTGGCGTCGTTGATGTCGAGATATCGGCCGGCAATGCTTTCGTCGATGATCAGCACGATATCACGCTGTTGCGTCCTCGGGCTGTGCGCGATCGTCACCGGCTGGCGCGACATCGACGGCTGCGTCGCGGCTTCGAAGGCTGCGAGCACCGAATAGGCGGTTCCGACCCAGGCATTCGGCAGCCCGCGGCCGCCTTCGCCGCCGCGGATGAAGAGCAGGATCGTCAGCATGGCGAGCCCCGCAAAGGGCGCGAGCGCCGCGACGATGCCGGGCAAGGGCGACCGCGCCTCCGGCTTCAGTCCCACGCCGATGAAAAGAAGGAGGGCGCCGGCGGAGGCCCAGGCGATCGACGCGCCATATTGTGCGGCCGCGTCGTCGGTGAAGCCCGCAGAATAGAGCATCGTGACAAAGGCGTCATAACTCATGGCATCGGCCGCGGCGTTCTGGAAACTGCCGACGAGAATGGCCGCGAGGGTCAGCATCAGCGCCCAGCCCCATCGTAACCATCCCGTACGGATGAAGGCGGCGCTCCACAGGCAGAACAGGAGCACGGAATAAAGACCGGCATATAAAATCAGCGGGGACGCAAGCCCCAGCATCGTGACCCGTGCGGCGACCTCGGGAAGTTCGAACGCCAGGCCCGATGCCAGCAGGATCGTTTTGGTCAGCGTTCTCGGGCTTGGCAAGATCTTTGCCCGCATCCTTCATCCTCCGGCGTCAGCAACTTCGTGTCGGACCAGTGATGACGAGACCGGTGCGTCCGACGCCGATAATGCGCGTTTCTGAATTTTTGGCAAATCCCCGCCGCGCCATGCTCCCTTCGTGCCCGACCCCGCCCGTCTGCCGTAGCGTAAACTGTTGCTATTAAGTCACGAATCGCAGGAAAATCAGCCGTTCCGCGCGCGTGCGCGTTGACGCGGCAGGGTGGTGCGTTACAGCGACCAATCACTGCCGGGCATCTCCCGTAAAGGCCTTTGGGCTGCGCCTGGGTGGTTTTGGAGAGAGAGACATCATCATGAAATTGCGCAACATCCTGTTGGGCGCCACCATGTTGTGCGCCGCAACGACCCCCGTTTACGCCTTTGCACAGGACGCCGCCCCGGCCGAGGGCGCGGCGGTCGCGACCGACGATACCGATTATGGCAACGACATCATCGTCACCGCCAGCAAGCGTTCGCAGACGCTGCAGGACACGCCCGTCGCCGTCTCGGTGACCACGGCCGCAGCGCTCGAGGAATCGCAGATCCGCGACCTGATCGACCTGCAATCGTCGGTGCCCAGCCTGCGCGTGTCGCAGCTCCAGTCGAGCGCCAACACCAACTTCATCATCCGCGGCTTCGGCAACGGCGCCAACAACGCGGGCATCGAACCGTCGGTCGGCGTGTTCATCGACGGCGTCTATCGTTCGCGCTCGGCCGCCCAGATCGGCGATCTTCCGAACGTCGAGCGCATCGAGGTGCTGCGCGGCCCCCAGTCGACCCTGTTCGGCAAGAATGCTTCGGCGGGCGTCATCAGCATCGTCACGCAAAAGCCGCAGTATGAATTCGGCGGCTCGGCCGAAGTCACCTACGGCAATTATGACGCGATCACCGTCAAGGGCGACGTCACCGGCCCGATCAGCGATACCGTCGCCTTCTCGATCGGCGGCAGCTACAACCGCCGCGACGGCTATGCGCAGGATCTGAAGCTCGACACCGACGTCAACGACCGCAACCGCTGGGGCGTTCGCGGCCAGCTTCTGTTCGAACCGACCGACGCGCTGTCGATCCGCCTGATCGGCGATTACGACAAGATCGACGAAAATTGCTGCATCGCCGGCAACGTCATCGCGGGCCCGACCGTCGCGATCACCGATGCGCTCGCGGGCGGTACCAGCGTCGATGCGAACAACCCATATTCATACAAGGTCTACAACAACTTCCTGTCGTCGAACGAGATCGAGAATTACGGCGGTTCGGCGCAGATCGACTATGATCTCGGCAACCTCGCGCTGACCTCGATCACCGCCTATCGCCAGGTGCGCGCCGACACGAACCAGGATTCGGACTTCACTGCGGCCGACCTGATCGGCGAGAAGAGCGACTATGTCGACATCGACACCTTCACGCAGGAATTCCGCGTGACGTCGGACTTCGACGGTCCGCTCAACTTCCTGATCGGCGGTTATTATTTCAACGAAAAGGTCAACCAGCAGAGCGCGATCAAGTTCGGCACGGATTTCCGTCCCTACGCCGATCAGCTGATCCGTGCATCGACGGCGAATGCGCTGAACGTCAATTCGCTCGAGGCACTGCTCGGCGGCGCCAACGGTGCCAACTACGCGGGCACTTTCTTCCGCGAGGGTGACGGGCTCGACGAAGCCTACAAGATGAAGAACGAGGCTTTCTCGATCTTCGGCACGGTCGATTTCGAAGTCACCGATCGTCTGACGCTTTCTCTCGGCGGGAACTACACCAAGGATCGCAAGCGTTTCAGCACCAATGTCGTTAGCAGCGACACTTTCTCGGGCATCGATCTGCGCGGAAGCGGCGGCCGCGTCCTCGGGCAACAGGCGCTCGCGACCGGCGTGGGCCAGGCGCTCGGCCTGCCGGCGGGTACGCTGGCAACGCCCGCGCAGATTCAGGCCTTTGCCGGTGCCCAACCGGCGATCTTCGGCCAGATCAACGCGCAGGCGACCGCCTTTGGTCAGCTCAACGCCAATCTGACCACCGCGCAGGCGGCGGCCGACAACAATCCGTTGACGGTCGGTAACCCGTTCCTCGCGCTGACGCCGTTCCAGTTCCTGCCGCCGTTCCTCAACGTTCCGAACGCGGTCGAAAGCGGCAAGACGAATGACGGCGATTTCTCGTACAGCGTTCGCGCCGCCTATGAACTCACCGACACCGTCAATGTCTATGCGACCTATGCCACGGGCTTCAAGGCGAGCTCGATCAACCTGTCGCGCGACAGCCGTCCGACGGCGGCCGATCTGCCCGCGATCATCTCGGGCGGCCTCGGCCTTCCGAACCTTGTCGCGGGTTCGCGTTTTGCGGCTCCCGAAGAATCGACCGTTTACGAATTCGGCCTGAAGGGCCAGTGGGACGTCGCTGCCGTGAACGTCGCGGTGTTCAAGCAGTCGATCAAGGGCTTCCAGTCGAACGTCTTCACCGGCACCGGCTTTGCGCTCGCGAACGCCGGCAAGCAGTCGACCTTCGGTATCGAATTCGACGGCTCGGTGCGTCCGGTCGACGGACTCAACCTGACGCTCGCGGCGACCTACCTCGACGCCAAGTACGACAGCTTCATCAACTCGGCATTCGGCGACATCTCGGGCACCACGCCCGCGGGCATCCCCGAACTGTCGCTGTCGATGGGCGGCACCTACACGCACGAGTTCGCGGGTGGGACGAAGGCGATCGCGCACGTCGACTACAGCTATGAAAGCCCGGTGCAGATCGTCGAAGGCCTGTCGGGCTTCCCGGCTAACGTCGCGCAGAATCTGAAGCGCGAAGTGAACTCGCTCAACGCGTCGTTCACGATCCGCCTGACCAACGGCATCGACGTCGGCGTGTGGGGCCGCAACCTCACCAACGCGCAATATCTGACGACGATCTTCCCGGCGGTCGCACAGGCCGGTAGCGTCTCGGGCTATCCGAGCCAGCCGCGCACCTATGGTGGCACCATCCGCTACAAATTCTGATCGAGGCGGCCGGGGCGCTTCCTCGCTCCCCGGCCGCTCCGACAGCGAACAAAAAGAAACCCCGGCCTCTCGATGGAGAGGCCGGGGTTTTTTGTCGGCGTTGCCGCCGCGTGGTTTAGAACCTCACGCCGGCCGCGATGCCATAGCGGCGCGGCTCGAGGGTGAAGATGTTGGTGTAGTTACCCGACGACTGGTCGGTGATGTACAGGCCGGTGACGCTGTTGGCGTCGAAGACATTCTGGATGAAGCCTTTGACATACCATTTGTCGTCGGGGCCGTTCAGTTGGAGCTGCGCATTGACCTGCGCATAGCCCTTGATCCGGTTGACGTTGCCGTTGAAGATGCTGCCATAGCTTTCGCCGGTATAGGCAAGGTCGACGCGCGGGACGAGCGTCATGTCGCCGCCGCCCAGTCGCGCCGTATACTGCACGCCCGCGCTGAACTTGTAGTTCGGCGCCTGCGGCAACTGGTTGCCCTTGATGTTGACCGGAACGCCGGCGGAGAAATATTCGATCCCGCCGAAGTTTGCCGGAGTGAGGCCCGCCGCGGCAAAGGCCCCGCCGGCGGCGGCTTCCATCACCGAACAGATGCTGAAGGCACCGGTCGAAGCGATGCCGCCGTCGGCCGGGAAGCTGGTGGTCGGCTGCAAGCCCGCGCCGCCTTGCACACCCGGAACAAAGCCGCCGTTGATGACCTGCTGGACTCCGTTCACAAAGGCGTTGACCCCTGCGACATTGCCCGACGTCGATGCCACGGCGCAGTTGGCTGCGTTGGTGATGTCCTTGATGATCACCGCATCGCTGCGGCCGCCGCCAAAGTCACGCGGGTTGCTGGTGAACTTGTCGTCGGTGACCTTGCTGTGCAGATAGCTGAAGCCCAGGTTGACCACCACGTCGGGATCGGGGCGGACGATGGCTTCGGCCTCGAAGCCGTAGATATCGGCGCTGACATTGTCGTTGACCGCGGTGCGGGCGACGATCTTGCTGAGCTGGAGATCCTTGTATTTATAATAGAAGGCCGTCAGGTTCAGCTGGAGCGCGCCGTTACCGAAGCTGTTCTTCGACCCGATTTCGAATGCGTCGACCTGTTCGGACTTGAACGATTCGGGCACCTCGAAGATGGGCTGCAGCGGCGGGTTGATGCCGCCCGACTTGTAACCCCGCGAATAGGAAGCGTAGATCAGGTTGTCGTCGGTGATCTTGAAGTCGAGCACCGCGCGGCCGGTCAGCTTGTTGAATTTGACGGTGCGTTCCTGGACGAGCTGGTTGCCTGGCGTGCCGGGGTCGGCGTCGAACGAGCCGACAAACGGCGAGTCGAAGACTGTCCCGCCGCCGCCATGCGGGGCCAGGAAAGCGGCTAGCGTAGAACGCGCGATCACCGTCTTCTTGTCATTGTTATAGCGCAGGCCGGCGGTCAGCTTCAGGCGGTCGCTGAACTCGAAATAGGCCTCGCCGAACAAGCCATAGGACTTGATCTTCAGATCGTCGGTGTTGTTGCGGAAGAATGGCGTGGCGAGGAACGACGGCGGCAACGGTGCCGGGATCGTCTGTCCGGGGTTGGCCGGATCGGGTACCCGGTTGTTCGCGGACGAGAAAGCGCCCAGCACGCCCGCCAGATAATCGATCGGGAAGGCGTTCACATAATAGCTGTTCTCGGTCAGGTGATAATCGGCATAGATGCCGCCGACCAGGAAGTTGAACGGCCCGTCGAAGTCGCTGGTCAGGATGCTTTCGACCGACCAGCTGCTGTTATACTGGTTCGAACGGTCGAATTGCAGCGACTGGTCGCTACAGATCTTGTTGCCGCCGAAGCTGCCGTATCCGGTTTCTTCCGCCAGTGAGGTGCAGAGCTGGCCGGTCGGGCCGTTGGGAATGATCGCCTGCGCGACGGGAGCGAAATAGGCCTGCAGCGCCGGGCCGAACACGCCGGTCGCTGCGGCCTGCAGGTTCGCCAGGCCGGTGCCATAGAGCGCGCGGTTGCCGACGTTGCTGTTATAATCCTGCGACGCGTCGAGCTTGACCTTTTGATACTGGCCGGAAACCTGCAGCGATACCGGACCGAAATTATGTTCGATCTGGCCCTGAAGCGTCAGTTCGCTGGTGAAATAGCTCGGCGTATAGGCGGTGTTGACGGTCCGCGGATCGTTGGGGATCGTCGTATTGGCATAGACATCGGGGCCGTAGAGGCTGCCCAGCGAGAAATCGAGGCCCGCCGGGTTCGTCGGCGTCACCGTGCCGTTGGGAATGCCGCGGATCGCGAGGAATTCCTTCGACGTCAGCGCTGCGGTGAAGGTCGCGTTGCCGTTGAAGGGCGAATTGTCGAGACGGCTGTTCAGGCAGCCAAGGATGCCGGTCGGGTCGCGCTGGCAAAGCTGCTTCTGGATGCGCGTGCGTTTGTCTTTCTCGCGAAAATAGGACCCGAGCAGGTCGATCGTCGTGTCGGGCGAGGGCTCCCAGCGCAGCGAGCCGCGGACCGAATAAAGGTCGCGGTCGTCGATGCGGGTGTTGAGGAAGCTGTTCTTCGTATAGCCGTCGCGGTTCAGGTAGATGCCCGCGACGCGAAAGGCCATGGTGTCGCCGATGGGGATATTCACCATCGCCTTGCCCTTCATCGAATCGAAATTGCCATATTCGGCTTCGGCGGCGGCTTCGAATTTGCCGAGTTTGGGCTTGGCGGTGATTACGTTGACCACGCCCGAGGTCGCGTTGCGGCCGAACAATGTGCCCTGCGGTCCGCGCAGCACTTCGACGCGCTCGAGGTCATAAAATTCGGTTTCGAACAGGCGGGTCGAAAACAGCGGATCCCCGTTCAGGTGGATCGCGGTTGCGCTGTCGCAGGTCGTGCCGACGCAAAGGTCGCCGATGCCGCGGATCGTGAAGC
>JALDYH010000267.1:0-4736 GCA_032154175.1 Sphingopyxis sp.
GGGGGAGGCGTGCAATGAGCGACCTGCTCGGCATCGGCTATAGCGGGCTCAAGGCCTATTCGCGCGCGCTGTCGACGATTGGCGACAATATCGCCAACGCCCAGACGCCCGGATATGCGCGGCGCCGGCTCGAAATGATGGAGGCCGTCGGCGGCGGCAATTCGATCTTCTATCGCGGCAACACCAATCCCGGCGGCGTCGACATCCGCGGCCTCGACCGTTCGGTCGACCAGTGGCTGATCGAGGATTCGCGCATCACCTCGGGCGATGCCGAGCGGTCGTCGACAAAGCTTGGCTGGCTCGACAAGGTCGAAGGCGCATTGAGCGACGAAACCAATGGCATCAAGACCGGCCTCACCACACTCTATACGACCGCCGACCAGCTCACCTCCGACCCGTCCAACCGGACACTGCGCGCGCAGTTCCTGCAGTCGGCCGACGATATTGCGTCGGGTTTCCGCACCGCGGCGGGGCAGCTCGACAAGATGGGCGAGGGGATCGCGGGCGCGGCCACGAGCGAGGTCGAACAGTTCAACGCCGACCTCACCGCGCTCGAACAGATCAACATCGGGCTGCGCAAATCGCGCCCGGGGTCGACCAACGAAGCGAGCCTGCTCGACGAACGCGACCGGCTGCTTGATAAATTGTCCTCGCAGGCAGGGGTGAGCGCGAGTTTCGATAATAATGGCGCGGTGACACTGCGCGCGGCCGGATCGGGCGACCTGCTCGTCGGCGGCGGTGTGGTGAACCCGGTCTCGGTCTCCGCCGCTCCCGACGGGCGCCTGTCGTACAGCGTCGGCGGATCGCCGCTTGCGATCTCGACCGGCTCGCTTGCGGGTCTCGCCGAAGGCGCGAACCATGTCGCCGACCAGCGCGCCGCGCTCGACACGATGGCGACCGATTTTGCGAACCAGCTCAACGCGGCGCATCAGGCGGGCACTGATGCCAACGGCAATCCGGGCCAGCCCCTGTTCACCGGTACCAGCGCGGCGACACTGACCGCCGCCGCGCTGACGCCGGATCAGGTCGCAGCGGCGAACGCGTCGGGCAGCAACGGCAATATGCTCGCACTCGGCGCGATGCGCGGGGCGAACGATCCCGAGGCGCGCTGGTCGGGCCATCTCGCGACGCAGGCGCAGTCGGTGGCGTCAGCGCGCGCGCAGGACGCCGCCGCGGCGACACGCGCCGATGCGTCGGCCGCCGCGCGTGACGGCGTCAGCCAGGTCGATCTCGACACCGAAGCGGCCGAGCTGCTGCGGTTCCAGCAGGCCTATTCGGCCGCTGCGCGGACGATCCAGGTCGCGCGCGAAACGATGCAGACACTCCTGAGCTCGCTGTAAGGAAGGCAGGATCATGATCAACGCCGTGGGCAACCGCATGACGCGCGAAATCGCGCGACAACAGAAACTCGCCGATGCGCTCGAGCGGACGCAGATCCAGATCTCGGGCGGCAAGAAACTGCTTCGCATGTCCGACGATCCCGTCGCGGCACGGCGGATCGCGACGATCGGCACGACGCAGGCTAGCATGGGCGCCTGGTCGTCGAACATCAATTCGGCCACGGCGCTCGTGTCACAGGCCGATGGCGTGATGAAGTCGGTGAGCAACCTGATGACGCGCGCGAACGAGCTGACGCTCGCCGCGGCGAGCGATACGGTGAATCCGGCCGACCGGGCTACGATCGCCGCCGAGCTCGGTACGATCGCCGACGAACTCGACGCGCTGGCTGCAACGCGCGATTCGAACGGCGAACCTGTGTTCGCAACGGGCCCGGCACGCGTTATGCGTTTCGATTCCGATGTCAGTTTTGCGCCGGTTCAGTCGGCGGCGGATATCTTCGTCGTCGGCGGAAACAGCCTGTCGACGGGCATCCGCGATGCGGCGACGGCGGTGGCGGCCGGCGACAAGGCGGCGATCGGCACATCGATCACGACGCTCGCCACCGCGATCAGCCATGTCGCCGACGAACATGCGAAGCTCGGCCTCGCGGGCGGGCGGCTCGACCGCATCGGTGACGGGCTCGCGGCGCGCGGGATCACGCTCAAGGATGAGCGGTCGTCGGTCGAGGACACCGACCTCGATGTGGCGATCGCCCAGCTCAACGCCCAGGATCTGACGCTGCAGGCGGCGCAGGCGGCCTTTGCGGAGATCAACCGGCAGACCTTGTTCGATATTTTGAGCTGACGGCCCTCAATTTTTCGGCGCCGCTGCCGTTAATCATCAAGATGTCCCTGAGTTTGCGGGGACCGGCTTCGACAGCCGGGTCCCGAATGGAGTTGCGCGCATATGTTTCCCGTTGTCGGCATCGTGGTATTGATCCTGCTGGTCTTCGGGGGCTTTGCGTTGACCGGGGGCAATCTGGGCCCCGTCATGCACGCGCTGCCGCACGAGATGCTGATCATCGGCGGCGCCGCTCTCGGTTCGCTGATCATCGGCAACTCAGGCGCGGACCTGAAGGCGCTCGGCGGCGGTCTCGCCAAGGTGTTCAAGGGGCCGAAGTACAAGAAGCAGGATTATCTCGACTGTATCCTGCTCGTCTCGACGCTGATGAAGATGATGCGCACCGAGGGGCCGGTCGCGGTCGAGCCGCATATCGAGGATCCGAAAAACTCGACGATCTTCCAGCAATATCCCAAGCTTTTGAAGGACGACACGCTCGTTCATCTGATCTGCGACACGCTGCGCCTCGTCGTCGTGTCGTCGGGAACGCTCGATCCGCACGCGGTCGAAGAGGTGATGGACAATGCCCTGAAGAGCCACAACCACCATAGTATGAAGCCCGCCGAAGGCTTGCAAAGCCTCGCCGACGCGCTTCCCGCGCTCGGCATTGTCGCCGCGGTGCTCGGTGTGGTGAAAACGATGGGCTCGATCGACAAGCCGCCGGCGATCCTCGGCGCGATGATCGGCTCGGCGCTCGTCGGAACCTTCCTCGGCGTGTTGCTCGCCTACGGTCTCGTCGGTCCGTTCGCGACGCGTGCCAAGACGGTGATCGAAAGCGACAATGCCATCTATCACACGGTCAAGCAGCTGATCATCGCATCGCTCCACGGCCATCCGCAGCCGCTGGTGATCGAGGCGGCGCGCTCGGGCGTCGATCATCATAACCAGCCGAGCTTCGCTGAAGTCTTCGACGGGATGCGGGGCCGCTGATGGCCGCGCGTCCCAACATGCCGCGGCCGATCATCGTCAAGAAGATCGTCCAGGAAGCGCACGGCGGCCATCACGGCGGCGCGTGGAAAGTCGCATACGCCGACTTCGTCACCGCGATGATGGCCTTCTTCCTTTTGATGTGGCTGCTCGGCGCGACGAACGAGGCGCAGCGCAAGGCGCTCGCCGACTATTTTGCGCCGACGATCGTCCAGACCAAACAGGACACCGCGGGGTCGAACGGGCTGTTCGGCGGCGACTCGCTGGTGTCGGTGGACAAATATCCGCACGGCGCGGCGCAGACGGGCACGCGCGCGATGACGATCCCGCGCGACGCCCAAGGCGGCCCGCGTGAAGCATCGGGGCGCGAGCGCGCAAGCGACAAGCAGCAGTTTCAGAAGCTTGCCCAGACGCTGATGGATCAGTTGCAGAGCAAGGGCGACCTCAAGCGCCTCGCGCCGAACCTGCGCTTTACCGAAACGCTCGAGGGGCTGCGGATCGACGTCGTCGACGATGCGAATTTTTCGATGTTCGTGATCGGCACCAGCCAGCTCACTCCCGATGGCGCGCGGCTGTTCGCCGAGATTGCGAAGCCGGTCGCGGCCGTATCGAACAAGGTCATGATCCGCGGTCACACCGACGCCGCGCCCTGGTCGGCGAAGTCAGGCACGAACAACTGGCGCCTGTCGGTCGACCGTTCGGAGGTCACGCGCCACTATCTCGAGTTCCGCGGCATCGCTTCGGAGCGCTTTTCGCGAATCGAAGGGGTCGCCGATCGCGAGCCCTATGTCCCCTCCGACCGATTCGATCCGCGCAATCGCCGCATCTCGATCACGCTCGGCTGGCGTTAGGTGCATAGCAATTAGTGCCAGTTTGGCATCATATCGGAGACGGTTAACGTGTTTGCGTTCCTATTGCTGCCAATATGGTAATATCTCTTTGTTTTGAATGAGTTAGCTAACGGCTGATAAGTTTTCGTTTACCAATTTCGTCAATTCATCAATCCATCGAAGGGGGCACCGAGCGGGCGGTGCGGTGGAGACCAAAATGACACTGGGGCAGAACAACAACGCAGCGCTCGAAGCGCTGATCATCGGCACGAGCGAGGCCGCTTGCCGGCTGCGCGAGATGATCCGCCGCGTGGCGCGTTCGAACGCCTCGGTGATGCTCTGCGGCCCGTCGGGCTCGGGCAAGGAACTCGTTGCCCGTGCGATCCACGACGAAGGCGTCCGCGCCGGCAAGGCGTTCTCCGCGATCAACTGCGGCGCGATCCCCGGCGAACTCATCGAATCCGAACTTTTCGGGCATGAAAAGGGCAGCTTTACCGGCGCCCATGCCCGCCGCATCGGCCATTTCGAAGCGGCCGAGGGCGGCACGCTCTTCCTCGACGAAATCGGCGACATGCGTTTCGACATGCAGGTCAAACTGCTCCGCGTGCTCGAAGACCGGACGATCGTCCGCGTCGGCAGCAGCGACGTGAAGGCCGTCGACGTCCGCGTCATTTCGGCCACCCACCAGGATCTCGGCGCTGCGATCGCCGATGGCAAATTCCGCGAAGACCTGTTCTTCCGGCTCGGCGTGGTTGTGCT
>JALDYH010000268.1:0-4693 GCA_032154175.1 Sphingopyxis sp.
GGCTGTCGGTCGCGCTGGTCGAGGCGCGCGACTATGCGAGCGGGACGAGCAGCCGAAGCTCGAAGATGATCCACGGCGGGCTCCGCTATCTGGCGCAGGGTGACATTGCGCTGGTCAAGGAAGCCGCGTCGGAGCGGCAGATATTGCGGCGGATCGCGCCGCACCTGACGCGGCTGTCGCCGTTCCTGATCCCGACGACGAACATGGCGATGACCGCGAAGCTGCGGACGGGGCTGTGGACGTTCGAGAAGCTCGGCGGGGTGCCCGAGGCCGAAAAGCACGAGGTGATCGGGCTGGCGGAATTGCAGGCGCGCGAGCCGTTGATGCGGACCGAACGGCTCAATGGTGCTGTGCTGTACCCCGAGTTTCTGACCGACGATGCCCGGCTGGTGCTCGCCAATATCCGCAGCGCGCAGGGCGCGGGTGCGGTGGTGGTCAACCACGCTGCGGCGTCGGAGCTGACGGAGAGCGGGCTGGTCGCGACATCGACGCTGGACGACGGGCTGGGCGCGCGGATCAATGCCAGGCTGGTCGTCAACGCCGCGGGCGCGTGGGTCGATCAGGTGCGCGGGCTGGAAGCGGGCGAAGGCGATTTGCGGATGTCGCTGAGCCGCGGCATCCATCTGGTGCTGCCGCGCGAGCGACTGCTGATCAACTCCACCATCATCATCCGCGCGCCCGACAAGCGCAGTATCTTCGCGGTGCCGCGCGGGGCGTTCACTTATATAGGCACGACCGACGTGTTCCACGACGGCGCCGATTACTGGCCCGCACCGACGCGCGAGGACATCGACTATCTGCTGCGCGCGACCGAGGCGGCGTTGAGCATCGATCCGATCAAGGACGCCGAGATCGTGTCTTTGTGGTCGGGGGTGCGGCCGCTGATCGCGCAGCCGGGGAAGAAGGCGAACGAGGTGTCGCGCAAGGACGAGATCTGGACCTCGCCCGGCGGGATGATCTCGATCGCGGGCGGGAAACTCAGCGCCTATCGCGCGATGGCCGAGCGGGTGGTCGATCTGGTCGTCGAACGGCTGGGCGTTTCCGCCCTGCCCTGCTCGACCGCCGATTTCCCGGTGCCCGGTGGGTCGCGCGAAGTTCGGCTCGCCGGACTCAATCCGCTGGCAGCCGAACGGCTGGTGGGGCTTTACGGCGACGAGGCGAACGAGATCGTGATTGCGGGCGGCGATATCGCTGCCGAGGCGACGCGCGCGGTGACGCATGAGGGGGCGTCGACGCTGGAGGATTATTGGGTGCGGCGGAGTGCGCGTGCCTGGTTCGACGACGGTGCGGGCCTTGCCGCCCTCGCGCCCGCGGCCAATGTGATGGGGGCGCTGCTTGGCTGGGATGACGCCATGACGGCGGCGCAGATCGCGCATTGCCGACAAATCAACGATGAGAGCCGCGGGCTTTTGGGAGAGTGAGATGCGTTCGATAACCGAAGCCCTTGCCAGCATTATCGGCGCCGACCGCGTCGCGAGCGACGCCGACACGCTGGGCGCCCGCCGGTACGACCAGTGGGCGGTCAAGCATCTGCGCGACTGGCGCGGCGAAGCGGTGCCCGGGCCGGGGTGCGTCGTGCGGCCGCAGTCGGTCGAAGATGTCCAGAAGGTCGTGCGTCTTGCCTCCGAACGCCGCGTGCCGCTGATCCCCTTCGGTCTCGGCAGCGGGGTGTGCGGCGGGATCGAACCGACACCTGATGCCATATTGCTCGACATGAGTTCGATGAACCGCGTGCGGTACATCGACAGCGACGATCTGCTCGCAAGCTTCGATGCCGGCCTCAACGGCATGGAGGCCGAGGAAGCGGTCGCGGCGCACGGGCTGACGATCGGCCACTGGCCGCAGTCGATCGCGATCAGCAGCGTCGGCGGCTGGGTCGCGACGCGCGCGTCGGGGCAATTCTCGACCGCTTATGGGAATATCGAGGACATCATCCATTCGATCGAGGCGGTGTTGCCGAACGGCGAGCTGGTGACGCTGGGCAAGGCGGTGCGCGCCGCGGCGGGGCCGGACCTCCGCCACCTGCTGATGGGCGCCGAAGGGACGATGGGGGTGATCACGGGCGTAACCTTCTCGCTGCGCGCGAAGGCGCCGCACCGCGATTACAGCATCTTCTATGCGAACGATATGTGCGCCGGGTTCGAGGCGCAGCGGCAGATCGTGCGCGCCGACTGGCGCCCGCCGGTGATGCGGCAATATGACGGGCGCGAGGTGCGGCGGCTGTTTCGCGATTATGAGCGGGACGGCAAGGCGATGCTGCTGATGGTCCATGAAGGGCCACAGAGCCGCGTCGATGCCGAACTGGCGGCGATGCACGAGATTTGCGGCGCGGCGGGGCTCGAGGCCGGCGATCCGATGGCGGCGAAACAGTGGATCGAAAAGCGCAACCATGTGCCGAGCTGGCGCGACATGTTCGAGCGCGGCTACGTCGCCGACACGGTCGAGATTTCGGGGCGCTGGAGCGAGATCGGCGCGATCTATGACGCCAGCATCGCGGCGCTGAACGAGATTCCGGGCGTGATCAACGCGTCGGCGCATAGCAGCCATGTCTATCGCTCGGGCATCAACCTCTATTTCAGCTTCGCCGCGACCTTCGAGGACAGCGCGAAGATGGAGCCCGCCTATTTCGCCGGCTGGCGCGCGATCATGGAAGCGACCGCGAAGCATGGCGGCGGGGTCGCGCACCATCATGGCGCGGGGCGGCTGAGGAAGCCGTATCTGCATCATGACCTCGGCGAGAGCGGCGTGGAGTTGCTGCGGCGGTTGAAGACTTGTCTCGATCCGGAGGGGATCATGAACCCGGGCAATCTGATACCCGATGCCTGAGCTTCTGCTCGCACTCGATGCAGGCACGACGGGCGCGCGCGCCATGCTGGTCGATCCGGCGGGCACAGTGCTTGGCGTCGATAAGAGGCCGATTGCGAGCCACTTCCCTGCCCCCGGTTTTGTCGAACAGGATGCGGCAGAAGTATGGGATATCTGTCGTGCGGTGATCGATGGCGCGCTGGCGGCGGCGGGCCACGGCATCGCCGATGTCGCGGCGATCGGGGTGACGACGCAGCGCGCGAGCGTCGTGCTGTGGGATCGCGTCACCGGCGAGCCGGTCGCGCCGATGCTCGTGTGGAGCGATTTGCGCGGGATGGAAGAATATAAACGGCTGCGCGCGGCCGGGTTCACCGGCTGGCCGCAGGTGCCGTCGGCGAAGCTGCCTGCAGCGATCGCGCTGTCGGGGCGCGATCCGGCGGGGCTGCAATGGGGGACGCTCGATAGCTGGCTGATCTACAGGCTGAGCGGCGCGCATGTGACCGATGCCTCGGCGGCGTGGCTGACGGGCTATTATAATTATGCGAACGGTAGCGGCTGGGACGCTGCACTGCTGGCGCACCAGCGGCTGCCCGCGACAATGTTTCCGGCGCAGGTCGATAGCTGGGGTGCGATAGCGGAAAGCGACCCCGCGGTGCTCGGCGCGCGCGTTCCGATCACCGCGCTGATCGCCGATCAGGAGGCCGCGATGGTCGCGCATGGCGCATTGGGGCGCGGCGACTGGAAAGCGACCTATGGCACGTCGGGGGTGCTGATGGCGGGAACCGGCGAGGTGCCCGAGACGATCCACAACAGCATGCCCGCCGAAGCGCTGGCCTTTGCGGGCGGGAAGCCGCGCTTCTGCGTCGAGGGGATGGTGATCACGACCGGGTCGATGATCGAGTGGCTGTGCGGCGGGCTAGGCCTCTTCGCTTCGCCCGCGGTGATGGAGGCTGCGGCGGCTTCGGTGAGCGATGCGGGGAAGGTCGTGGTGCGGCCGTCGCTTGCCGGCATGGGGGCGCCGCATGGCAAATTCGAGGCGCGCGGGCTGATTGCGGGGCTGAGCTTTGCCGACGGACCGGGACAGGTCGCGCGCGCGGCGTTGCAAGGGATCGCGTTCCGCTTTCGCGAGATTGCCGATGTGATCGCGGCGGCGCTGCCGGTGCCCGAGGCGCTGCCGGTCGCGGGTGGGCTGTCGGCGAGCGATACGCTGATGCAGTTGCAGGCCGACGCGTTGCAGCGGCCGGTGCGGCGGCATGCGGTGTGCGAGGCGAGCGCCTATGGAGCCGCACTGGCGGCGGGCATCGGCGCGGGGCTGTTCGGTGAGAGCGATTTGAAGCGGCTCGCGCGTTACGATGCCGAGTTTCTGCCGAACATATCGCGCGACGAGGCCGATGCGGCCTTTGCGCGCTGGCGGGATGCGGTGGCAGTGTGAGACGCCAAAAGCCCCGTCATTGCGAGCGTAGCGAAGCAATCCAACGTGCCACAAGCAGCCCTAGATTGCTTCGCTACGCTCGCAATGACGAAGTTTTTTTACGCACCCTCACGTCCTCCCTTTCATTGAGGCGGGCCCGTCACCTCGCTCCACAGACCGCGCACAATATCGCGCATCCGCTGTGCCTCGTCCCAGCGGTTCGTCAGTTCGCTGCCGTCGGGCGCAGTGATCGCATAAGGGGGCGGGCCGAGTTCGCACATGAAGGTCAGCGCGTCGTCCGCGCGCGCCTGTTCGAGCCAGAGTTCGAAGCCGCGGCGCCACCAGACGATATGCTGGTCGAGCCAGCCCCGATGCTGCGGGGCATCGAGCGCGACCTGCACCTGATGCGTCGTCGAGACGCGGCCGTGGAAATTATGGCTGCCCTGCAGGATCGTCTCGATCGCCGCGAGCTGGTCG
>JALDYH010000269.1:0-4674 GCA_032154175.1 Sphingopyxis sp.
TGCTCGAATTCGTCGGCGCGATGCGCGGCGGCGACATGATGGCGTTCAAGGCGCGCCTGCGCGCCGCCGACTTGCTGCTGCTCGACGACCTCCAGTTCGTAATCGGCAAGAATTCGACGCAGGAAGAGCTGCTTCACACGATCGACGATCTGATGACCGCGGGCAAGCGGCTCGTCGTTACCGCCGACCGTCCGCCGGCGATGCTCGACGGGGTCGAGGCACGCCTGCTGTCGCGCCTGTCGGGCGGCCTCGTCGCCGATATCGAAGCGCCCGAGGACGATCTGCGCGAGCGCATCATTCGCCAGCGTCTCACCGCGATGCCGATGGTCGACGTGCCCGACAATGTCGTCGCCTATCTGGTCAAGCATTTCACCCGCAACATCCGCGAACTCGAAGGCGCGCTCAACAAGCTGCTGGCCTACGCCGCGCTCACCGGCACGACGGTGGACATCACGCTCGCCGAGGACCGGCTGGCCGAAAATGTCCGCAGCGCGCGCCCGCGGATCACGATCGACGAAATCCAGCGTGCGGTCTGCGCGCACTACCGCCTCGACAAGTCGGAAATGGCCTCGAAGCGCCGCGTCCGCGCGGTTGCGCGCCCGCGGCAGGTCGCGATGTATCTGGCGAAGGAACTGACGCCGCGCTCCTATCCCGAAATTGGACGCCGTTTCGGCGGGCGCGACCATTCGACGGTGATTCACGCGGTGCGCACTGTCGAGGCGCTGCGCGTCGCCGACAGTGAACTCGACGCCGAGATCGCCGCGATCCGGCGCAGTCTCAACAGCTGATCCACAGGATTGTACCGGGATTATCCCCGGACTTGTCCACATAGCGACGCGATGCGTGCCGACGTCGGCTTTGGGCGGTGAGCTGCCGTTAACCACCGACCTTCGTTATCCCGGACCTGATCCGGGATCCGTAGCCGCGCCGTCGTCGTGGACCCGGATCAGGTCCGGGGTGACGATGATGATAGGGAGCAATCGGTCGCGATCTTTCATCCGCAACAAAAAAGGCCCGCCTTCCATGTGGAGGGCGGGCCTTTGCTTTGGCTTGTGAGACGGTTCAGCCCTTTTCGGGCGGCGCCACGGTGATCCGTACCCGTTCGCCCGAATTGCCGGGGAAGCCGGTGAACATCGCCTCGACGAGGTTCGGGACGATCGTCTGCAGATTATTGTCGCGCGACTGCGCCTCGGCATGGCCTTCGAACAGGCGCGAGCCGTCGGTGGCGCGGTCGATCTGGAGGTTCAGGCCGCTGGTGTAGACGGTGTAGCTGCTGACGTCGGTGCCGCCCCAGCCGGGTCCGAAACCGCCCCACAGGAACGGGTCGCGATAACCGTAGACATAGCGGCGTCCGCCGCGACCGCTGACGATCACCGGGCGATAGAAACCGCGGCCATAATAGCCGCCATATCCGCCGTACCAGGGGTCGCCGAAGCCGGGGCTCGACACGACGCGCTCGCGGCCCTTGTCGACGCCATAATCCATGCGGACGACGAGATCGGCGCGTTCGCCGTTCGCCGCGGGGCGATAGCCGTAGCGCGTCAATTCGCCCGCGACGAGATTGGCGTACTGGCCGAATTCGATGCCGCCCTGCAACGCGGGATTGCTCGCCTCGACGGTGAAGCTCTGGCCCTGCGGCGCGGGAAGCTGCGTCTGGAAGCGTGCGACGTCGGCCTTGAACGGGGTCGCGCAGCCGGCCAGCGCCAGCGCCGCGCCTGTCATGGCGGCCAGGCCCAACCGCCTAAGATTCATCTTGCTCATCGTCTTGGCTCCGTCGTTCGGGAAGCGCACATAAACCGCGCTCTCGTACCATAGACTACGCCGATGCGACTTAACCTTGGTTGAACTCGTTCCGTCGCATGGCGGTTCCACGTCCCGATATGGGGACGTGGAGCACAAAAACAAGAAATTTCGCCTGCGAAACAGGATGGTGTCAGCGGCATAGCCCCAAAGCGGCATAGGCGGCATCGAGCGTCGGCCGCGCGAGCGCCGACGCGCGCGCGGCGCCGGCTTCGAGCGCCGCGTCGATCGCCGCCGGGTCGGCCTTGAGTTCGTTCAGCCGCGTCGCGATCGGGCGCAGCGTTTCGACGAGCAGCTCGCCGAGAGCCGGCTTGAACGCGCCGAAACCCTGCCCGGCGAAGCGTGCGAGCACCTGATCGACGCTCTCGTCGGCCATCGCGGCATAGATCGAGACGAGATTTTTCGCCTCCGCCCGGCCTTCGAGCCCTGCGGCTTCGGACGGCAGGGGCTCGGCGTCGGTCTTTGCCTTGCGAATCTTGGCCATGATCGTGTCGGCATCGTCGACGAGGTTGATACGGCTCGCATCGCTCGGGTCCGATTTCGACATTTTCGCCGACCCGTCGCGCAGGCTCATGATGCGCGCCGCGGCCGCCGGAATCGTCGGTTCGGGCAAGGTGAAGGTTTCGGTCGCGGTGTCGAGGTTGAACTTGGCCGCGATATCGCGCGCGAGTTCGAGATGCTGCTTCTGGTCGTCGCCGACGGGGACATGCGTCGTCTGGTACAGCAGCACGTCGGCCGCCTGCAGCACCGGATAGGCGAACAGGCCGACGCTCGCACCCTCGCGGTTCTTGCCCGATTTTTCCTTGAACTGCGTCATGCGGTTCAGCCAGCCGATGCGCGCGGTGCAGAACAGGAGCCATGCGAGTTCGGCGTGTGCGGGAACGCGCGCCTGGTTGAACAGGATCGATTTCGCGGGGTCGATCCCTGCCGCCAGCAACGCCGCCGCCATTTCGCGCGTGTTCGCGGTCAGTTCGGCGGGATCGTTATAGACGGTGATCGCGTGCAGGTCGGCGAGGAAATAGAGTTTCTCGCCCGGCATCTCGTCCTGCATGCGCACCCAGTTGCGGATCGCGCCCAGATAATTGCCGAGATGCAAGTTTCCGGTGGGCTGGATGCCCGATAGCGTCCGCATGTCTTACTCCTGAATTTCGGCAGGTTTGCCGCGCCGCCGCGTGAGCATGGCGACCAGATCCTTGTCAAGCGCGCCGACGAGGAAGGCGACCGCGAAAAATACCGCGCCGCCTGCTGCGCAGAGCGCGGCGAGCGACCATATGCGGTCGAGGACCGACCCGGCGTAATAGGGTGCCATCAACGGCATCAGCCAGATCAGCACCGCTGACATTGCGGCGACCGCGACGATCTGCCGCGTGATCCGTCCGGCCAGTTTCCCGGTGAAGTGGAACCAGCCGCGACGGTGGAGGATCGTATAGAGGAGAAGGCAGTTGATCGATGCCGACGCCGCGGTCGCGCCGGCGAGCCCCACGATGCCATAATGTTCGACGACATAGAGGTTGATCGCGATGTTGACGATCAGCGACGCGAATGCGGTCCACACCGGCGTGCGCATGTCTTCGCGCGCGAAAAAGCCGGGGTTGAGAATCTTGATGATTACATAGGCGGGGAGGCCCGCGACGAGTGCCATGACGATCTGCGCCATGATCGCACCGTCGGCCGCGGTGAACTTCCCGCCGACGAAGAAGGCCGCGGTGAAGGCCGGGGCGCAGATCGCGAGCGCTGCGGCCGCGGGCAGCGTGAGCAAGGTTGCGATCTCGAACGCATTGCTCTGGAGTCGCTGCGCCTCCGACGCGTCGCCGCCGTGGATGTGGCGCGACAGCATCGGCAGGATCGCGGTGCCGAGCGCGATGCCGACGATCCCGAGCGGCAGCTGGTTCAGCCGGTCGGCGAGCTTGAGCAATGTCAGCGATCCCTGTGGCAGCGACGTCGCGAAGAAGGTGTCGACGAACTGGCTGACCTGATAGATTCCGGCACCGAAGGTCGCGGGCAGGATCAGCATGCCGAGTTTCTTCACCTCGGGGGTGAATTTGGGGAATCGCCAGTGGAGTTTCAGCCCGGCGCGGCGCACCGCCCACGCCATATAGGCGAGCTGGACGACGCCCGCGACGCTGACCGACACCGCCAGCGCCTCGGCGACGATCCGGTCGTCGCCGCCGGGACCGCGCAGCCACCAGCCGGTGATGATCCCGCCAATCAGGACGATGTTGAGCAGCACCGGCACGAAAGCGCCCGGCGCGAAGCGGGAGCGGGCGTTGAGCAGGCCCGACAGCATTGCGACGAGGCTGACGAGCGCGAGATAAGGGAAGGTAACGCGGCTCAGGAACACAGCGAAGTCGAACTTGCCCGGCACCGTCTGGAAATCGCGCGCGAGCAGCCAGACGATCCCCGGCATCGCGATCATCATGATCGCGGAAAAGGCGAACAGCGCCCAGAGAAAGACCGACAGCACATCGTCGGCGAATTTCGCCGCGGCCTCTTCGCCGCCGCCCTCATCGTCGGCGCCGTGCAGCGCGCGGCTGTACATGGGCACGAAGGCGACCGAGAAAGCCCCTTCGGCGAACAGGCGGCGAAAGGTGTTGGGCAGCGTGAAGGCGAGCTGGAAGGCGTCGGCGGCGAGGCCGGCGCCCAGCACGCGCGCGAGCAGCATGTCGCGGGCGAAACCGAAGATCCGGCTGACCATCGTCAGCCCGCCGATCGTCCCGACATTTTTGATGAGGCTGCTCAACCCGTCAGCCCGCCCGAATTGGGGTTAAGCCTGGCCGACCGGCGCGACGTCGCCCGCCTGCTCGGCTTCGACCTGCTGGACCTGCTGCATGAACAGGCCGTGGAAATCGATCGGTTCGAGCAGCAGCGGCGGGA
>JALDYH010000054.1:0-22838 GCA_032154175.1 Sphingopyxis sp.
CGAGGAAGGTCGATCCGGGCAGGAAGACATGCGCGTAATTCGCGGTCTCGTTGAGGAACAGGTCCTGCACGACGACGCACTCCATCGCTGCCAGCCCCGCCGCCACATGATGCGTGTTGGGATCGGACTGGAGGATATCCTCGCCCTGAATGAACAGCGCCTTGAAGCTGCCGTCGGTCGCGGCGTCGAGCATGTTCGGGATGCGAAGGCCCGGCTCGCTGTCGAGCGCGACGCCCCATGCCGCTTCGAACGTTTCGCGCACCGCGGTGTCGGAGACGTGGCGATAGCCCGAAAATTCGTGCGGGAAACTGCCCATGTCGCACGCGCCCTGAACGTTGTTCTGGCCGCGCAGCGGGTTCACGCCGACACCCTCGCGCCCGATATTGCCCGTCGCCATCGCAAGGTTGGCGATCGCCATCACGGTCGACGAGCCCTGACTATGCTCGGTGACGCCGAGGCCGTAATAGATCGCGGCGTTGCCGCCGGTGGCATAGAGGCGCGCGGCGGCGCGGAGGTCGGCGGCAGGAACGCCGGTCAGCGGTTCGATCGCCTCGGGCGAGCGGCTCGCTTCCGCCACGAAGTCGGCCCAATCCTGAAACTCGTCCCAGTCACAGCGGGCGCGGATGAAGGGCTCGTCATAGAGTTTCTCGGTCACTACGACATGCGCCATCGCGGTCAGGAGCGCGACGTTGGTGCCGGGGCGCAGCGGAAGATGGTGCGCGGCTTCGATATGCGGCGATTTCACCAGATCGATCCGGCGGGGGTCGACGACGATCAATTGTGCGCCCTGTCGCAACCGCTGCTTCATCCGGCTGCCGAAGACCGGGTGCGCATCGGTCGGGTTGGCGCCGATGACCAGAATGACGTCGGCCTGCTCGACGCTGTCGAAGTCCTGCGTCCCCGCCGAGGTTCCGAACGTCGTCTTCAGCCCGTAGCCGGTCGGCGAATGGCAGACGCGCGCGCAGGTGTCGACATTGTTGTTGCCGAAGCCCTGCCGGACCAGCTTCTGGACGAGAAAGGTCTCTTCGTTGGTGCAACGCGAGGAGGTGATACCGCCGACGGAGAGGCGGCCATATTTGTTTTGGATGCGGCGGAATTCGCTCGCGGTGTAGGCGATCGCTTCGTCCCAGCTCACCTCGCGCCATGGTTCGGTGACGCTGGAGCGGATCATCGGGTTCAATATGCGTTCCTGATGCTGCGCATAGCCCCAGGCGAAGCGGCCCTTGACGCAGCTGTGGCCGCGGTTCGCCTTGCCGTCCTTCCACGGCACCATGCGCACCAGCTCCTCCCCGCGCATTTCGGCGCGGAAGGTGCAGCCGACACCGCAATAGGCGCAAGTGGTGACGATGGCGCGGTCGGGGGTGCCCGTTTCGACGACCTTTTTCTCGATCAGGCTCGCGGTCGGGCACGCTTGCACGCAGGCGCCGCACGAGACGCATTCGGAGGACAGGAAGGCGTCGTCCTGCGACGCCGCGACTTTCGAATCGAACCCCATGCCCTCGATCGTCAGCGCGAAGCTCCCCTGCACCTCGTCGCACGCGCGCACGCAGCGCGAGCAGACGATGCATTTCGACGGGTCGAAGTCGAAATAGGGGTTCGACCGGTCCTTGGGCTGACCCATGTTGGTCGCACCGTCATAGCCATAGCGCACGTCACGCAGGCCCACCGCGCCCGCCTGATCCTGCAACTCGCAGTCGCCGTTGGCGGCGCAGGTCAGGCAGTCGAGCGGGTGGTCGGAGATATACAGCTCCATCACCCCGCGGCGGAGCTGCTTCAGCCGCTCGGTCTGGGTGCGCACGACCATGCCTTCGGCGACCGGGGTGGTGCAGGAGGCCGGATAGCCCGCGCGCCCTTCGACCTCGACGAGGCAGAGGCGGCACGAGCCGAAGCTTTCGATATTGTCGGTCGCGCACAGCTTGGGGATCGAGCCGCCGCTGAGCGAGGCGGCGCGCATGATCGACGTGCCTTCGGGCAGGGTGACCTGTTCGCCGTCGATGGTCAGCGTGACGTTGCGGCCGGTTGCCAGCGCGGGCGGGGTGCCGTGATCGGTTTCGCGGGTGAAACCCATGTCCTTACTCCGCTGCTGCGAGGGTCGGTGCTGGTGCGCCGAAATCCTCGGGGAAGTGATCGAGTGCGCTCAGCACCGGATAGGGAGTGAACCCACCGAGCGCGCAGAGCGATCCATATTTCATCGTATCGCACAGGTCGCGGAGCAGGGCGGTCTGGGCACCAAGGCTCACGTCGATGCGATCGGGTGCACGCGAATAGAGCGCCTTGTCGAGCGTTCCGTCCTGCGCGGCGGCGCGCGCCGGTTCGCTTGTCCGGGCCGCGATGATCCGGTCGACAATCTCGACCCCGCGTGTCGACCCGATCCGGCACGGGGTGCATTTGCCGCAGCTTTCCACCGCGCAAAATTCCATCGCGAAGCGCGCCATATGCGCCATGTCGACGCTGTCGTCGAAAATCGTGATCCCTGCGTGGCCGATCAGCCCGCCCGCTGCCGTGAAGGCTTCATAGTCGAATGGCAGGTCGAACATCGACGGAGGGAAATAGGCGCCGAGCGGTCCGCCGACCTGCACCGCGCGCACCGGGCGGCCGCTCGCCGTGCCGCCACCGATATTGTTCACCAGTTCGCCGAGCGTGATACCGAAGCCGACCTCGAACAGCCCGCCGTGCTTCACATTGCCCGCGAGCTGTATCGGCATCGTTCCGCGCGAACGGCCGAAACCGATATCGGCATAGGCGTCCGCACCCTCGGCGAGGATGAAGGGGACGGCGGCGAGGCTCAGCACATTGTTGATGACGGTTGGTTTGCCGAACAGGCCCGACAGGGCTGGAAGCGGCGGCTTGGCGCGGACCTGTCCGCGCTTGCCCTCGATGCTGTCGAGCAGCGCGGTTTCCTCGCCGCAGACATAGGCGCCGGCGCCGGCGCGCACTTCGAGCGTGAAGGGAGCGATGCGGCCGGCGGACAAGGCGATGGCGTGCCGCATCGTATCGATCGCGAACGGATATTCGCTGCGGATATAGATGTAACCGTGGCTGGCGCCGACGGCGTGGGCGGCGATCGCCATGCCTTCGATCAGGCAATAGGGATCGCCTTCCATCAGCATGCGGTCGGCGAACGTGCCGCTGTCGCCCTCGTCGGCGTTGCAGACGACATATTTTTGGGGGCCCGGCGCATCGAGCACCGTCTGCCATTTGATCCCGGTCGGGAAACCCGCACCGCCGCGGCCGCGCAAACCGCTCGCCTTAACCGTGTCGACCACGGCTTGCGGCTCCGCGGCACGCGCGATGTCGAGGCCGATCCAGCCGCCGTGCGCGGCATAATCGCCGAGGCTCAGCGGATCGACGATCCCGCAGCGGGCAAAGGTGAAGCGTTGCTGCGCGGCGAAGAAGGGCAGGGCGGCGACATTGCCGAGGCGGTTCGTGTGCGTGCCGTCGAGCGCCGCCGCGACATCGGAGGGCGTGACCGGCCCATAGCCGATGCGTCCGCCATCGGTCTCGACCTCGACCAGCGGTTCGATCGAAAAGAGCCCGCGCGCGCCGGTCCGCACGACATGGCATCCGGCGTCGGCGAAGGCGCGCGCGACATCGTCGGCGCCGAGTGCGACCGACGCCATGTCGCGGCTGACGAAGACGCGGGTCATGCCGCGACCTCGGCGGCGATGCGGTCGAGCGCGGCGGTATCGATCCGCGCTACCGGGCGGCCGTCGACGAGCGCGTTGGGGCCGATCGCGCAAAGGCCAAGGCAATAGACGGGTTCAAGCGTGACCTGCCCGTCGCGGCGCGTCTTGCCCATCGCGACTCCCAGCCGCTCGGTCGCCGCAGCCTCGATCGCCGCGCCGCCGCGTGCCTGGCAGCTTTCGGCACGGCAGAGTTTGACGATATGGCGGCCCGCGGGCCGGCGCCGGTAATCATGGTAGAAGGTCAGCACGCCATGCACGTCGGCGCGCGACAGATTCAGTCCCGCAGCGATGTGCGGGACGAGCGCGTCATCGATATAGCCTATTTCTTCCTGCACCGCATGGAGTAGCGGCAGGAGGCGGTCGCGGCCACTCGCCCCCTGTCGCAACAGGTCATCGATCAGCAGTTTTGCTTTATCCACGAGCATCGAACAGCGCCTCTTCCAGTCGGTGCGTGCAGCAGCGCGGGCCCGGCGTCAAATCGATCTACTCCATGTTTGATAGAGATTATCTATTATATGGCCGGCCGAAACTCGGGCAATTCCAGATCGCGCGCCACCGCGAGCACCGATTGGGCGAGCGGGCTCATCGGCGCACGGTCGGACACGATCACCCCGACGCGGTTGGCTTCGTCGGTTTCGGGCAGAGGCACCGCCTTGGCCCAGTCGAGCCCTTCCAGCAGCATCGCATGGCTGTCGGGCATGATCGAACACAACCGTCCCTGCCGGACGATCGCGAGCAGCGCGACATAGCTGTCGGCGGTGACGACGGGGCGGAGTGCGAGGCCGAGCGCGGCAACCCGGGCGTCGAGGATCCGGCGATTTTGCATCCCCTGTTGCAAAAGGCAGAGCGGCAGGTCGGCAAGGTCGCGCCAATCGGGTCGGTCAGGGAAAGCAATCCCCCCGCGCGCGCCGACGAGCATGCTGCGCTCGCTGTAGAGCGGTACCGACAGCGCGTGCGCCGGCGGCTCGAAGTCGAGATAGGTGATGCCGGCATCGAGTTCGAATGCTGCCAGACCGCGCTCGATCTGCCGCGATGTCAGCGCGCGAAGCTGGACATTGAGGTCGGGATAGCGCGCGAGGATGGCTTCGACGAGATATCCGGTCGCCGGCATCGAGGCCGGAATCGCGCCGATCAACAGCTCGCCTTTCAGTCCGCCCCGCGCCGTGCCGACTGCCTGGCCGAGCGCCTCGGCAGCGGCGACGAGCTGCTGCGCCCATGGCAGGATCGCTTCGCCTTCCGGCGTCAGGCCGACATATTTGCGGTCGCGCACGATGAGCCGCTTGCCCAGCTGCGTCTCGAGCATCGCGATTCCGGCCGACAGGGTCGGTTGCGATACATGGCATTGCGCCGCCGCACGGCCGAAATGCCGTTCGCGGTGGAGCATCAGGAAATATTCGACGAGACGCGTCTGCATTCCTCCAGCCTTACGCGATGCGCCGGCACAGTTCATGCCTTTATGAATCGCCGGGCCATTGCGTCCGCTGACGAAAGCCTCTTATAGCAATTGCGAAGGCAGAGGCCGCAGCGGCCGATCCTGCCAGGGCGGCTTCACGGGAGACAAAGGCCGGATGTACGATCTGCTGGCCGGCTTGTCGGTGATCGAGGCTTCGTCCTTCGTCGCCTCCCCGACCGCCGGGCTTTACTGCGCGCAAATGGGAGCCGAGGTCATCCGTGTCGACCAGATCGGCGGCGGCCCTGATTTTCGTCGCTGGCCGGTCACCGATGCGAATGACTCGCTCTATTGGGAAAACCTCAACCGCGCGAAAAAGTCGGTCGCGCTCGATCTCGGCCGGCCGGAGGGGCGCGAACTGCTTCAGGCGCTGGTGCGCGCGACGGGGCAATTCGTCACCAACTTCCCGGTCGGCGGTTTTCTGTCGCACGCGCTGCTTGCGGCGGGGCGGGCGGACCTGATCACGGTGCGCGTCATGGGCTGGGCCGATGGATCGCCGGCGCTTGATTATACGGTGAACAACAGCGTTGGTTATCCGATGCTCACCGGCGCCGGACCCGAGCCGGTCAATCATGTGCTGCCCGCATGGGACTTGCTCACCGGTGCCTATGCCGCCTTCGCGCTGCTTGCGGCGATCCAGCGGCGCAGCACGACGGGCGAAGGCGGCGAGGTCCGCCTGCCGCTGTCCGACGTTGCGATCGGCACCGTCGCCAATCTGGGTGGTATCGCCGAGGTGCTCCATTCGGGTACGAACCGCCCACGCCTCGGCAATGCGGTCTATGGCCTGTTCGGGCGCGACTTCGTCACCGCCGACGGCCAGCGGACGATGATCGTCGTGGTGACGCCGCGCCAATGGGGCAATCTCGTTTCAGCGCTCGATCTCGGCGAGGCGATTGCGGCGATCGAGGCGGCGCGCGGCGTGTCCTTCGCGATCGACGACGGGCTCCGCTTCACGCATCGCGACGCGCTCTATCCGCTGTTCGAGGCGGCGATAGCGCGCCGCGCGCACGCCGATCTGGCAGCTGCCTTCGATGCCGGGGGTATCGTCCATTCGCCCTATCGCACCATGCAGGACGCGGTGCAGGACGCGGCGCTCGTCGCCGAAAATCCGGTCTTCGGGCAAGCCGATAATCCCAGCGGTTTTGTCTATCCCGCCGCGGGCGCCTTTGCGACATTGCCGCAAGCCGAGCGCCAGCCGCCGCGCCCGGCACCACGCAACGGGCAGCATAGCGAGGAAATATTGAGCGGCCGCCTGTCGCTCTCTTCGGGCGAGATTGCCCGTCTGATCGATGCCGGCATCGTCGGCGTCGCCAATAGTGGAGACTGAGCAAATGACCCTTCGCCGCGCCGCCATCGTCGCCCCGATCCGCACTGCCGTCGGCAAGTTCGGTGGTTCGCTTTCATCATTGGCCGCGGGCGAACTGGGCGCCGTCATCCTGAAGGCGTTGGTCGAGCGGACGAAGATCGACCCCGCGCGCGTCGACGACGTCGTCTTTTCGCAAGGCTATGGCAATGGCGAGGCGCCGAGCATCGGCCACTGGTCATGGCTCGCCGCGGGCCTGCCGCTCGAGGTGCCGGGATACCAGCTTGATCGCCGCTGCGGATCGGGGCTGCAGGCGGTCGTCAACGCTGCGATGATGGTCCAGACGGGCATGTCCGACGTCGTCGTCGCGGGCGGGGTCGAATCGATGTCGAATGTCGAACATTATTCGACCGACATCCGCAAAGGCGTGCGCGCGGGCAATCTGACGCTCCACGACCGGCTGACGCGCGGGCGGCTGATGTCGCAGCCGGTCGAGCGCTTCGGCGTCATCAGCGGCATGATCGAGACCGCAGAAAATCTCGCGAAGGATTATGGCATCGGCCGCGAGGCGTGCGATGCCTATGCGGTGCGCAGCCATCAGCGCGCGGCGACGGCGTGGGCGAACGGGTTGTTCGACGACGAGCTGGTGCCGGTGTCGGTGCCGCAGAAGAAGGGCGATCCCGTCGTCTTCGCGCACGACGAAGGGTATCGCGCCGACGCGACGCTCGAGACGCTTGGCAAGCTGCGGCCGCTCGAAGGCGGCGTCGTCACCGCGGGCAATGCGAGCCAGCAGAATGACGCCGCGGCGGCATGCCTTGTCGTTGCCGAGGACAAGCTCGACGAACTCGGCCTCGAGCCGATCGCCTGGTATCACAGCTCGGCGGCGGCGGGTTGCGACCCCAGCCGGATGGGCATCGGGCCGGTGCCGGCGGTCGAGCGGCTGTTCGCGCGAAACGGGCTTGGCTGGGGCGACATCGACCTCGTCGAACTCAATGAAGCGTTCGCGCCGCAGGTGCTCGCGGTGCTCAAGGGCTGGGGCTGGTCCGAGGACGACAGCCGCAATGAAATCCTCAACGTCAACGGATCGGGCATTTCGCTCGGCCACCCGATCGGCGCGACCGGTGGACGCATCCTCGCGAACCTGACGCGCGAGCTGGTGCGTCGCGACGGGCGTTACGGGCTCGAGACGATGTGCATCGGCGGCGGGCAGGGGATCGCCGCGATCTTCGAACGCGCCGCCTGAGCATGGCCGACATGCGGGAGGTGCTGGCGGCGGCGCAGGTCTATCGTTCGGCCGCCGGGGCGGAGCTGGCCGAACGGCTGGCGCAGGCACCGATCGATAGCGAGCAACGCGCGGCGCATGGCTTCGCCTGGGTCGCGACGACGGTGGCGGCATTGGAGGCGGTGCTCGGATGGTGCGAGTCCGGCCAGGGCTCGAACCCGCTCGATGCGAAGATCACGGCGCTCGCATTCGCCGAAGGGATCGGCCAGCTCGTTGGCGGCTTGCCGATGGGGCAAAACGAGATTTTCCGTCCCGCCGACCTTGGACTGGGTGTGCCTGCACGGACACTTGCCGCTGCTTGTGCGGGCTTGCTCGACGCCGGTCATGCGGCGACGCGCGCGGAGGTTGCGGGCGCGCTTGCCGTCGGCAACTGGCCGAGCGAGACGTTGCACGACGCCGACCTCGATTCGATCCGCGACCAGTTTCGCCGCTTCACCGATGCGGAGATCGTCCCCCATGCGCATCGCTGGCATCTCTCCAACGACCTGATCCCCGACAGCACGGTGCAGGCGATGGCCGACCTCGGCACCTTCGGCGTGTGCATTCCCGAGGCGTTCGGCGGGCTGGGGCTGTCGAAGCTGGTGATGTGCGTCGTCACCGAGGAACTGTCGCGCGGCTGGATCGGTGCGGGGTCGCTCGGCACGCGGTCGGAGATTGCTGGCGAGCTGATCGCGACGGGTGGCACCGATGCGCAGAAGGCCGAATGGCTGCCAAGGGTAGCGAGCGGAGAGGTGCTGCCGACGGCGGTGTTCACCGAGCCGGATGTCGGATCGGACCTGGGATCGCTCCAGACACGTGCGCGTCACAATGCCGACGGTGAGTGGGTGATCGACGGCGCCAAAAACTGGATCACTCACGCCGCGCGGTCGGACCTGATGACGTTGCTCGCGCGCACGCTTCCCGACGCGAAGGGCTATGCGGGGCTGTCGATGCTGCTCGTGCCCAAGCCGCGCGGGACCGAGACCGATCCCTTCCCCGCTGCCGGTATGAGCGGGAGCGAGATCGAGGTGCTCGGCTATCGCGGGATGCGCGAATATGCGCTGCAGTTCGATGCGATGAAGGCGCCCGCCGATGCACTGCTCGGTGGCGTGGAAGGGCAAGGGTTCAAGCAGTTGATGCGGACCTTCGAAGGCGCCCGCATCCAGACCGCGGCGCGCGCGGTCGGGGTCGCGCGGCGCGCGCTCGAACTCGGGCTCGATTATGCGATGAACCGGAAGCAGTTCGGAAAGGCGATCGTCCATTTCCCGCGCGTCGCCGACAAGCTGGCGATGAGCCTCGTCGATTTCGTCACGTCGCGTGAGCTTTCCTATGCCGCCGCGCGCGCCAAGGACAGCGGCAAGCGCTGCGACATCGAAGCGGGCATGGCGAAGCTGCTCGCGGCGCGCGCGGCGTGGTCGAACGCCGACGCCAGTCTCCAGATCCACGGCGGCAACGGCTATGCGCTCGAATATGAGATCAGCCGGGTTTTGTGCGACGCGCGCATCCTCAACATCTTCGAGGGCGCCGCCGAAATTCAGGCGCAGGTGATTGCGCGCGGGCTGGTCGAGGGGCGCAACTAGACCCAGAGCAGGGGCTGGCGCACCGGGAAGTTGCGTACGACCTCGCCGATCACGGGATCGGGGTTCAGCCGCGGCCAGAGGTCGAGCCAGTCGCCGCGACGCTGCGCGAGCCCGCCGAAGAGCAGGCTCGGCTGGCGTACCGGAAAGCCGTCCCAATATTCGATATCGGGCGGTAGCGGCCATTTCGTCTTGTTTGCGATGAAGGGCGCCATCCATGCTATTGCGCCGCCGATCGAGCGGCCGTCGGGCGTCTTCCAGTCGATCAGCGCGCCCCCGCCGAGCAGCCAGGCCGAGGCGGCGAGCACGTCGAGATTGAAGAGTGAATAGGCATAGGGCTTGGTGCGCGCGAGTTCGAGCGGCTGGCGCCCGTCGGGCTCGATCTGCGTCGGGATAATGATCGTCTGGAGCCGGGTTCTTGCATCGGCGAGGATGTCGTCGCGGCCGAGCAATGCTGCGAAGGACGCCGCCTGAAGTAGCCAGCAGGTACCGTGATTATTCTTCTCGTCACGTTCGGTGGTCCCGAAGGGCGAGGTCGTGAGCCAGTCCAGATAGTCGGTAAACCAGCCCTCGACACCAGCGCGGATCGCGGCATAGCCTGGCGCATCGTCACGCGCGAACAATGCGGCTGCGCGTGCGACCTCGACGATCTGCAGCGTGTCGATCACGCCGATTGCACGGCCGCTGTTCACGCCGATGATCGCCTGCGCATGGCTCAGGTTCGGGTTCATCCGCGTCTCCGGATCGACGAGCCAGACGGTCAGATGTCGTATCGCGGCGGCGGCGAAGCGCGGGTCGCGGGTGAGGTCCCACAGCGCTGCCAGAGCTGGCACGGTGCGACCGAAGGCGATCAGAGCGTCGCGGTGGCCGTCGAACTTGTCGGGGTTCGAGCGGCCGTCGCGGCGGATATAGGCGCCACCGGGGCTCGCCGGATCGGGCCACCAATAATCGCCTTCGGAATAATAATCCTGCGGCCCGGCCGGACTGCGCGGCGCTGGGATGGTGGCGATGGTGCGCGGCTGGACCGCGAGCAGGGCGTCGGCCTGAGGGAAAAGCCGGCGGCGCTCGATCGCGCGAATGTCGAATGCCTTGGGCGACTTCGCCCATGCGGCGGGGGCAGCCAGCAGGGCGGCGATCAGCAGGGAGCGGCGCGCGATCATCGTCCGACCTTTAGGGTATGCGATAGCGCAGCAACAGGTCGCCGCTGACGGCACGCGGATAGGCACCGGGTCCCCACACGCTGTCGGCGCGCACGAGCAGTTCGTTCAGCATATCGGCGGGCCAGCCTTGCTCCTTGTACGGCCAGTCGGCGGCGCGGCCGCGATAGGCGGCGACATAATCGGTGGCCTTGCGGAGCGAGCGTCCCTTTTCCTCGGTGCGATAGAGGTCGACGCTAAGGCACGCTGCGCTGTCGGCGAGTGTGTAGGCGGCGCCGAGCGCGTAGAGCGAATAGTGGAAGCTGCGCGTGCGGCCGAGTTCGGCGGGAAGGGCGCCCGACGGTTCGATCTGCGGCACGATGCGCGTCCCGGGAAAGGCCGCGACGATCTTTCGCGCAATATCGGGCCGCCGCGCGAACAGCGCAAAACGCGCGACCTGCGCATCGTACCACAGGCCATGGTTGTTCGACGCCTTGCCCTCTTCCTTGCCGTTCGGGCTCATCAGCATCCAGTCGACATAGCGTGCGAACCAGCTTTCGAGCGACGCGGTTTCAGCCGGGGTCAGCGCCCCCGACGGCGCGATCAGGCCCACGGCATCGATCACCGCGATGAAGCTTGCGCCGTCGAGGACGCCTTCGGGGCGACCGTTCGAAATGCCGGGCACCGCCTGCGCAAAATCCATCTTCGGGTTCATCGCGGTTGCCGGATCGAGGAACCATGTGCGGATGACCCGCGCCGCGCCGTCGGCATATTTGCCCGCCCCGCTGTAGTAATGGGCGAGCGCGAGCGTATCGGCTTCGCGCGCCATGCGGCTCAGCGCAGTGCGGTCGAAGCGATCGCTTGCGATATCGGGATTGGTGTCGCCGTCGCGGCGCACATAGGCGGCCTGCGGGTCCGCAGGGTTCGGCCACCAGTAGCGCGCAAGGCTGACATAGTCGTGGCGATCGCCCGACACCGGAACGCTGCGCTTGTCCATCACCGACGCAGGCTTGGCCGCGAGCGCCTTGTCGGCGCGGGCAATCAGATCGCGATAGGCGGCGCCGATCGCCGTATCGCGCGGCAGCGCCGCCTTGATTGCCTCGAGATCGGCCGGGCGCAGTGTGAAGGTACGGCGCCCGTCGAACGATGCCGAATAGCCAGCGCTCGCATCGCAGGCGGGCACTGTCGTTGCGGAGTCGGCCGCCACCGCAGACGGAAAAAATGCGGGGGCCGCCAGAACGGCCCAAGGGAGTCGGGCCAGGTTTTTGCGCATCAGAGGCGGACCCGGAAGCCGAAGAAATATTGCGGTCCGCTCCGCGAGACTTCGGCGATGCTGTCGTATCCGCCCTTGACCATGATGTCCTGCGTCCCCGTGACGTTCAGCGCCTGCAGCTTGACCTGCACATTTTTGGTGAGGTCGTACTGCGCCGACAGGTTGAGGTAGGTGCCGCCGCGAATCTCGCGGTTGGTGCCGCCATTGGGCTTGTAATAGCCCGAGCGGTAACGGAGGTTCGCGCGCAGCGAGAGGCCCCATTTTTCATACCAGACCGATCCGCTCGCGGTCCATTTCGACAGGCCGATCAGGTTGGCCGGGTCGACATAATCGGCGATCGGCGAGGTGTCAGGATATTCGAAATTGGCGAAGGCGCGGTTGACCGAGCCCTGGATACCGAAGCCGTCAAGCGGATCGGGAAGCCAGGTGAAGGCGTGGCTCGCGGACGCCTCGATCCCATAGAGATGGCGCGTTTCCGAGTCATTGACCGGCGCGACGGGAGCGATGGTGACGGTTTCGGTGACCGGCGTGCCGCCGTCGCGGATCGTCGTGATCGTCACGTCGGTGGGAATTGGTTCCTCGGCGCTGATCACCGCGCCCTTCGCCCATTTATAATAGCCCGCGACCGAAATCAGCGTGTCCTTCGATGCATAAAGTTCGAGGCTGGCGTCGAGGTTCCACGCGCGGAGCGGCTTGAGGTTCGGGTTGCCGGTCGTCGCGTTGAAGATGATGTCATCGACTCCCGTCGCCGACGTCGTCGGGTTGAGGTTGACCCCGGCGCCAAAGCTTTCGATGCCGGAGCGCGCGATGGCACGATAGGCGGCAAGGCGCAGCTTGACCTCCTGCGACAGGTCGAAAGCGATGTTCGCGCTCGGCAGGAAATAATCATAGCTGCCCTTCACGCGGTTCGTTTCGAGCGGAAGGTCGGGATCGACGCCGATCGAATAGGTGTCGCCGATGGTGTCGACGACGATGCGGTAGCCCTGGCGGAAACCGATCGAGGTGATGTCGGTCTTCACCCAGCGCAGCCCGACATTGCCGCTGAACGGCACGCTGCCCATTTCGGATTCGAAATTGGCCATCGCATAGGCGGCATAGATGCGCTCGGTGACGTCGATGTCGCTCGGGTCGCGGCCGTCAGCCGGGGTCGGTAGCGCGTCGTCGCTGCCGGTGAAGGTGCGGAACAGACAGTCGTTGTCGAAGCTGGCCCAGCGGGTGACGTTGGTCCCCATGCCCTTCATGTAGGACGAGGTCGTGAAGGGCGTCCGGCACTGCTGGTTCGCCTGCGCGATCAGTTGCGCCGGCGACAGACCGTTCACCGCGACCAGCGTACCGAGGTCATTGTTGCGCGCATTGTCGTTGGTGCGGTGATGGTCGGAGACGCGGCCGCCGAACTTCAGGCTGGTGATGAAGCCGTCGAGTTCGCGTTCGAGATCGAGCCGCGCCGCCCAGATGCGGTCGGTGCGGTCGGTGACGAAACGGCGGCGGGCGTAGACCGAGTTGGGGGCGGTCGTCAGGAACAGGTTGGGGTCGGTGATGTCGAAATTGTCGAATTCGATCACCGGCACGACGTCGTCGCCCTCATAGGACAGCGTATAGCCGACACGGCGGTTGGAGCGCATGCGCGTCTGCTTTTGCGTCTCGGTGCGGTGGCTGTTCGAATAGGATGCGTCGAGCGCGATGTTCCATCGATCGGGCGTCCAGATCAGGCTGAGGCCGCCGCCCGTATATTCCTCGTTGCGCTGGCGTCGTTCGAGCTGGTTTTCGAGGTTCGAATTGCCGCGATAGCGGATCAGCGCATGGGATGAGTAACCGTTGCTGCCGTCGCCGACGAGCAGTGGCTCGACGCCGCGCAGCCCTTCGGTAATGCCCAGGACATTGCGATCCTCGAGGCTGGCGCGCTTTGAATATTGGCCGTCCAGCGAAATTTCGAAGTTGGCCGACGGGCGCCACTGGATCGCGCCGATCAGGCCGTCGCGGACTTCGGACGTCTTCTGGGTACGGAAGCTGCGCGACGAATTGGCGAAATAGGGATCGACGATCATTTCGCTGTCGTTGCGCGCTGCATCGGCAAAGGTGCAGTTCAGCGTGTTTGTCGCGCCGTCGATGGCCGCGGTGTTGCACAGCTGAAAGGTCGAATTGCCGTTGTAATAATCCTCGGGCGCGGTCGTGTCCTGCCGCTGGTACCCGATCGAGACGCCGATATCGCCCAGCCCGGTTTCGAACTGGTCGGTGTATGAGAAGTTGGCGCGGTAGCCGAGCCCGTCGTGCTGATAGACGTCATTGTCCTGCGGCTGGAAATCGCCGCGCACCTCGAACTGGATGCGGCGCTTGCCATAATCAAGCGGTTTCATCGATTTGAGCTCGATGATCCCGCCGACGCCGCCTTCGAGGAAGTCCGCGCGCTGGGTTTTATAGACGAGCACGCCGTTGACGAGTTCGGAGGGGAATTGCTGGAAGGCGACCGAGCGATCGGGCCCCGCGGTCGACACCTCGCGCCCGTTGAAGGTCGAGAAACTCAGGGTCGGGCCGAGGCCGCGTACCGACAGCTCGTTGGCGTTGCCCTTGAAGCGATCGGCCGAGACGCCGACGATGCGTTCGAGCGTGTCGCCCACCGAATTGTCGGGGGTTGCACCGATCTCGTCGCTGACGAGACCGTCGACGACGACGTCGGCGGCGCGCTTGAATTCGATCGAGCTGCGCTGTGTCGCACGGGTACCGGTAACGAGAATCTCGTCGCCGCCATCGACCGCCGCAGGCTGGTCGCTTTCGATGGTCTCGGGCGCTTCCTGGCTCCAGGCGGGGGCGGCAGCGACAAGCGCGGCCGACGCGAGCAGCGCGGCGCGGGTCACGATGACCGGGCGTAATTTCATATTCCCTCTCCCTGTTTCGTCGGTCTCGATGCCGGCGATGAATAATTGCTACCGGTGTCAATTTTGGATAGAGAAATTGATACCGGTGTCAATCCTAGATGTAGGACAACTTCTGGCACGAAGTCAATTGCGCTGCGGCCGGCCGATGAAACGCGGCTTCAACGCCTGCTTTCAAGGTCTTCGGCGTTTTTGCGACAGGTCGTACATCGCCGTTCCGGCGAGCAGATAGGCGCCCGAGCCATAAAATTGGGTCTCCCCGGCCGCGACGCTGTCGGGCCGGTCGCCGACCTGTTGCACCCAGCCGAGCATTCCGTCGCGCTGAACCGCGCGCTGCAGCGCCGCCCAGCCGCGCACCGCCGCCGGTTCATAAAGCTTGCGGTCGAGCAGGCCGGTGTCGACGCCCCACGCGAAGGCATAGGTGAAAAAGGCCGTACCGCTCGATTCGGGCGGTGTGCCCGGATCGGTATCGAGCAGCGAGGCGGGCCAATAGCCGTCGGCTTTCTGCAACGTGACGAGCTTCGCCGCCATTTTCTGGAACAGGCCTTCATAATAGGGCCGCTGCGGGTCATCCGCGCCGAGCGTCTGGAGCACGCGGACGAGGCCGCCCATCACCCAACCGTTGCCGCGGCTCCAGAACAGCTTGCGTCCTTTGGCGTCGCGCTGGTCGAAAAAGCGGCTGTCGCGAAAATAGAGGTCTTCGCTCGGGTCGTAGAGATAATCGGTCGTTGCCTTCCATTCGGAATGGACAAATTCGGCGTAGCGCTTGTCGCCGGTCGCCGCGCCGATACGCAGCATCGTCGGTGGCGCCATGAACAGCGCGTCGCACCAGCACCAGCGTTCGGTGCACAGCGAATAACCGCCGCCAGGCTGGGTCGGGACGAATTCGAGGCTGTTGGTGCGGCGGTTGGCGAGAAGATTGTCGAAATAGGCCCGCGCGGGGGTGAGGGCCTCCGCCCCGCCGCCGTTGCGCGCCGCCCATTCCCATGCCTGTGCGATCAGCTGGTCGTCGGCATGGTAGGCAAGCTTGCCGAGCTGCCATTTCTGGACGCGGCCGAGTCCGACGACCGGGTCGCGATAGCGCGCGTCGCGCTCCGCAAGGTCGGTGAGCGCGACCCAGAAGGTCGCCTGTTGCCAGTCGCGCGGTTCGCGCACGCTCGGGCGCGCGGCGGGCATCTTGTCCCATGCCTCGCGATGCGCAAGCTGCCAGTCCGCGACGCGGCGCGTCTGGGCGAGGATCTCGGCCGGTTTCGGCATGACAGGCTCGGCCGGAGCCACGGCCGCGGCGGGGGCGGTCATCATCAGGGCAACGAGGCTCAGCGACATGGCGTTTCCTTTACAGGGGTGAGGGCGATCGAAGACAGGGGGAGGCACCTCGGCGCGCTCGACGAGAGCCGAAGGGTGCAGTGACGGACTCCAGCTTCGCGCCGGGCAGGCGCGACACCGGGATGTGCGGCGAATTGCCGTTCGGGCGCATCGATGCGCTTTTCGATGACGCCGTCGGGGGCGGGCGCGCCGATGGACGGCTGGCGGTCGGCGTGCGCGACGCCCTCTTCGCCGGCCGCCGGCGCTGCATCAGCGCCGCTGCACGCACCACGCCAAGCCACCGGCTTCGCTTCACATCCTGCTCCCATATCGCCGGCATCCGCCGGTACCGTTCACATATCTCTTTCCCTTTTGCCGCGACCCTGTCAATAAGGTTGTAAGACAACTTTGATTTCGACCAAGGGGATGAGAATGCCGAAGATCGTGTCAGCGCGCGTCATCGTGACGAGCCCGGGGCGCAATTTCGTGACGCTGAAAATCGAATGCGACGACGGTACGACCGGCGTCGGCGATGCGACCTTGAACGGCCGCGAACTTGCGGTGGTCAGCTATCTCGCCGACCATGTCGTCCCGTGCCTGATCGGGCGCGACCCTCATCGGATCGAGGATATCTGGCAATATCTCTACAAGGGCGCCTATTGGCGGCGCGGGCCCGTGACGATGAGTGCGATCGCCGCGGTCGACATGGCGCTGTGGGATATCAAGGGCAAGATTGCGGGCCTGCCCGTGTACCAGCTGCTCGGCGGCGCGTCGCGTGAGGGGTGCATGGTATATGGTCATGCCAATGGTGCCAGCATCGCCGACACGATCGAGGCGGCGCTCGATTATCAGCGGCAGGGTTACAAGGCGATCCGCCTGCAATGCGGTGTCCCCGGCATGGCGTCGACCTATGGCGTCAGCAAGGACCGCTATTTCTACGAGCCTGCCGACAATGATCTGCCGACCGAAAATATCTGGTCGACGGCGAAATATCTGCGCGTCGTGCCCGAGCTCTTCGCCGCGGCGCGCGAGGCGCTCGGCTGGGACGTCCATCTGCTCCACGATGTCCATCACCGGCTGACGCCGATCGAGGCGGCACGGCTCGGCAAGGACCTTGAGCCCTACCGTCCCTTCTGGATCGAGGATGCGACCCCGGCCGAGGATCAGGAGGCCTTCCGCCTGATCCGCCAGCACACCACCACGCCCTTGGCTGTTGGCGAGATTTTCAACTCGGTGTGGGACTGCAAGGCGCTGATCGAAAACCGCCTGATCGACTATGTCCGCACGACCGTGCTCCATGCGGGGGGCATCACGCATATGCGCCAGATTGCTTCGCTTGCCGATCTCTACCAGATTCGCACCGGCTGCCACGGCGCGACCGACCTGTCGCCGGTGACGATGGCCGCGGCGCTGCACCTCGGCCTCGCGATCCCCAATTTCGGTATTCAGGAATATATGCGCCACACGGTCGAGACGGATGCGGTGTTCCCGCATGCCTATCGTTTTGACTGCGGCATGCTCCATCCGGGCGACGCGCCCGGGCTCGGGGTGGATATCGACGAGGCGCTGGCGGAAACCTTTCCCTATGCCCGCGCCTATCTGCCGGTGAACCGGCTCGAGGACGGGACAATGTGGAGTTGGTGATGCGTATTTTTCTTACCTTCGCGCTGCTTGCAGCCCCGGTCGTGGCGGCGGAGTATCAGCCGATGCGCCCCGCGACGGCGGAAGAGCAGAAGGCGCGGACGGCGGTCGTCATCGCCGACTATCGCTTCGACGACCTGCTCTGGGAAAACGACCGGATCGCGTTTCGTATATACGGCCGCGCGCTCGAAAAGACCGAGCCGCCGTCCTCGTCGGGGATCGATGCGTGGGGCAAGCGCGTGCGCTGGCCCTTTATGGATCGCCAGCTGCGCACCGGCGACCAGCATAGCGACCATGGCGAGGGCATCGATTTCTATAATGTCGGGACCGGGCGCGGAACCGGGGGACTGGGCATCTGGTACGACAACAAGCTGTGGACCTCGCGCAACTATGTGCGCCCCAAAATCCTGAGCGCGGATGGCGATGTCGCAGACTTCACGGTCGATTATGAGCCGTGGCCGGTCGACACCGTCCGGACAGTCCGCGAGATGCGGCGCTTCACGCTGCCTGCAGGGACGAATTTCACGAGGCTGACCTCAACGCTCGCTTCAGACAGCGCCGGGGAGCTGGTCGTCGGCATCGGTATTTCGAAGCGGCCGATCAATGGTGGCGCTCTCGGCGAGGTAAGGAAGGACGGCGCAGCGGCGCGCCTGACCTGGTGGGGGCCCGCCGAGGGTGCCAAGGGCCGCATGGCGGCGGCGGTCATCGTCGATCCGGCGTCCTTTGCGGGATTTGCCGAGGATGCCGACAATTATCTGATCCTCGTCCGCGTCCAGCCCGGCAAGCCCTTTGTCTATTATAGCGGCGCGGCGTGGGATGGCGGCGGCGACTTCGTCACCAAGGGGGCGTGGCAGGCCTATGTCGATGCGCAGCGGCCCGAATTCAAACCCCCGAGTGAACCCTAGCCAGCCCGATGGCGCGATGATAGGCACCTGCGCATGACGGTAACCAAGGCTGCGTCACTGGCCGACGATCTGGTCCAGCGTTTCGAGGAACGGATCGAGACGGGCGACATGCCGCCCGGCTCGCGCTTCCCGACCGAAAAGACGATCACCGAAGATTTCGGCGTCAGCCGGACCGTCGTGCGCGAGGCCTATTCGCGGCTTGCGGCGCGCGGGCTCCTCGAATCGCGGCGCGGCTCGGGTGCCTATGTCCCCGACGGAGCGCAATATCGCGCCTTTCAGGTCACGGCCGAGGAAATCGGCGAGATTGACGATGTGCTGAAGCTGCTCGAAATGCGCATGGGGTTCGAGGCCGAGATGGCTGACCTTGCCGCGCGGCGGCGCACCGACGCCGACCTTGCCGCGCTGCGCCGCACGCTGGCCGCGATGGAGGAAAGCAGCGACGTCGACGCCTCGGTCGCCGCAGACGCCGCCTTTCATGCCGCCATCGCCAGTGCGACGGGCAATCCTTATTTCCTGCGCTTCACCCAGTTCCTCGGCGTGCGGCTCGTGCCGTCGCGGCGATTATATCTGCAGGGCGACGATCCGGTGCGGCACCAGCGTTATGCACATACGATCAACCGCGACCATGAAGCGATTGTCGTGGCAATCGAAGCGGGCGATCCCGTGGCCGCACGTCGTGCCGCGCGCCGGCATATCGAAAAATCGATCCTCCGCTATCGCTCGCTGAAGGAACACCGGTAGCGTCCCGACCGATTCTGCGCGGTAATGATCGGTACGAATCGCACGCGGAAACGGCGCCCCGGAAAGGGGCGCGCACGAAATTAGCTGTTTGCTGACCTTGATTTCGACTCGTGATGCTCTATTCCAACCCCGTGCAAGGCGACCCCGACAATTACATCAGCCTGCTGTCTGCCGCGCAGATCGAAACGTTGCGGCACGTTTACGAGCACAAAAATTCCAAGCAGATCGCCCGCCTGATGAATGTCTCTCCGCACACTGTCGACGAACGTGTGCGGCGTGTGTTAAAGAAACTTAATGTTTCTAACAGGATAGAGGCTGCGCGGATTTTGGCGGTTAACGGTGTCTTCGATCATGTTACCCCTTATCAGCCTTTGACATATCAATTGATCGACCTTGGCGAGGTTCCTCCGCCCGACGATGCGGATTCGGGGCGCAGTTCGTTTCGGCGATTTTTCGATATAGGTTCGCCATTTCCTACCGCGTCCCAGCCGGCCAACCGGCATGGGTTGATGGAAAGGATAATCTGGCCGATTTTGATCGCTTTTGCGACGATCCTGGCCTTCTCCGCCCTCTATTCGATCCTTGTCGGACTAGGTCGTGTTCTGACCTGAATGTTCGAACGAATGCTGCGGGGGGGAACCGGTAGCATTCCTTTTTCAAGGAAAAAGAAAATGCTGAATCAACGAGTTTCTGCAGCGAAGAAGATCGCTTCCGACCTGCATCTGGCCGAAGATGCCATTGATGAAGCGATGATCCGCATCGCCCAGCTCGCCGCGACACTGCCCACCGCACGCCGCGAAACCAACATGTCCGCGATTGTCGGCCAGGAAGCGATGGCGAAGGTCGCGCACGCGCTTGCCGCCGCCGGCGAAGTCCGCCAGCTCTTGACCGACGCGCATCTGGCGCTGACGGTGACGCAGAAAGAAGTCGGCCTCGGCACGCGCATGTTCGGCGCGGGCGTCAAGCCGGCCGCGGCAAAGCTGGTCGACGAAGGCAGCAACGATCTGTCCGGTGTCGACGCACCGGCGTTCGCCAAGGCAGGCTGATCCGCAAGAAAGGTTGACAGCCACAATGTGGTCCGTGGCGATCTATTATTTTGTGCTGCTCATCACGGTGGCCGTCGCGATCCGACGCGGCGGCCCTCTTGAGCGGTGGGCGGCCTATACCGCCCTGATCGCCTCGGTCCTCACCAGTGCCATAACGCCTTTCCCGACCTGGACCGATATCGAATTCAATATCTTCGCGATCGACGTGCTGGTTCTGCTGAGCTTCTGGTTCATCGCCATGCGGACGCAGAGTTTCTGGCCCTACTGGATTACCGGATGGCAGCTCATCGCCATTTTCGGCCATATCCAGAAGTTCATGTTCTCGGAGATACTGGCGCGACCCTACTCGCTCCTCTCGGTCTATATATCGTACCCGATCCTGCTGTTGATCATCTATGCATCGGGTTCGTCCAGTCGGCGGAATGACGTTACAGCCTAGTGTGTGGCTCCCCAGGGGCATCTTCACATGCAGCAATTTTCGAACCAAGAAATTGCCGAGCTGAAATCGCGGGTCGATCAGATCCACGAGCTGCTTGCGCGTCGCGGCGAGGAATCGCCGCCTGCGGCAATCCGCACGGTCGAAAGCATCCGCGGCGAAGCATCGTCGAACGCAGGGTCGCTGAACGCGGGACTGCTCGACCAGCTGTCGTTCAGCATCCGGATCCGGCGCATCCGACGCAGCCATTTCGGCAGCGCCGAAATGTCGGGCCCGGTCTGGGACATGATGCTCGATCTGATGCTCGCGGGCGCGCATGGCCGCATACTCAGCGCCAGCGATCTCGCGACCGGCGCGGGCGTACCCTTGTCGTCGGGGCTGCGCATGATCAGCGCGCTCGAACGGCTGGGTCTGGTGCATCGCTCGATCGACGAGCGCGACCGGCGGCGGACGATCGTCCGGCTGACCGATATCGGAACCGAACGCATGGCTAGCTATTTCGAAAAAATCGGCGCCGCCTGGCAGGACGGGCAGCCACTGGCTGCCTGACGCCGGATCGGGTACGGTGCCGACTGGTCGCGCGCGCCGTACCCGGTACCCGCTCTAGTCGGTCATCTCGCGCATCATGCGGTCGACCTTGATCATCGCCTCGCGCTTGATCTGGCAAATGCGCGCGGCGCTGACGTCGAGCGTCAGGCCGATCTCGTGCAGGTTGAGCTCCTCGAAGAAATAGAGCTGCAGCACCATCTGTTCGCGCTCGGACAAGCGGCCGACGCACTGGCGCAGCGCTCCCATCAGATCTTCCTGTTCGCACCGTTCGTCGGCTCCGGCGTCATCGTCGGCCGCGAGGAAGGCGCCGATATCGGTGAGTTCGTCGAGCGAGGTCGAGCGACCATGCGTTGCGTTGCGTTCGAGCGCGAAATAATCCTCGGCCGACATGTCGAAGGCGACCGCCATTTCGGCCGCGGTCGGCGCGCGCATCAATTGCTGTTCGAGCGCCGCGCGCATCGCGTGGATCCGCTTCGCAGCAACCATCGCCGAGCGGCCGACATCGGCCTCGCGGCGAAGCTGGTCGATCATCGCGCCGCGGATGCGGGTCGAGGCATAGGTCGCGAAGGCGAAACCGCGCTCTTCATAATTGCGGCTCGCCTCGATGAGCGCGATCAGCCCGGTCTGGATCAGGTCGTCGAGCTCGCTCGTCCGCGACACGCGCGAAAAGACCTGCCACGCGATCTTGCGGACCAGCGGCGAATATTCCTCGACCAGCGCTTCGACGCTTTCGCCATAGCCGCGCGCGCGCGGCACACGGCCGGCGGTCCCGGCAAATTGCTCGGCGGGCTCAATTCTCATGCGGTTGGTCCTCCATATGGGCCTCGGGCCCGGACGCGAGGCGGGGCACTTCGGCACCGATCGTCGCGACGATTTCGGTCTGCTTGGTCGCCGGGATCTCGAGGTAGGAAATGACGGCGACGTCGGGGAAGGTTGCGCGCACGAGCCGCGACAGTGCCGAACGGCAGATCGGCGAGGCGACGAGCGCAAAGCTGCGCGTCTGCAAAAGGAGCGGCTCGACGGCTTGCCCGACCTGCTCGATGATCGTCATCGCCATGCCATGTTCGAACGGCCATTCGGCGGCGGGGTTGGCGCGCACCGCCTGGTTGAGCAATACCTCGACCTCGGGGCTGAAGGTGACGACGGGCAGCGGCATCCGGCTGGGCACGATCGTCTGGACGATCAATGCGCCGATGCGCTGGCGCACCGCTTCGACCAGGTCGACCTCGCCGAGTTGCTGGGGCGACAGGGCCACCATCGCCTCGGCGATCTTGCGGAAATCGCGCAGCGGCACTCGCTCGACGAGCAGCGATTTGCAGAGGCTGGCGACGCGCGGCAGCGAATAGCCCTGCGGACTGAGATTCTGCGCGAGCTGCGGATAATGTGTCTTGAGATTGTCGATGAGCGCCTGCGCATCGTCGATACCGAACAGTTCGGCGGCCGAACCGACGATGCTGTTGTTGAGGTGCGTCGCGACGACCGTGGCCGGATCGACGACGGTGTAACCCGCGGCGATCGCATCATTCTGCATCGCTTTCGGAATCCAGAGCGCGTCGAGCCCGAAGGTCGGATCCTTGCACGCGCGGCCGGTGACCTTGGTGACGAGGTCGCCCGAATCGAGCGCGAGCATCTCGTTGGGGAAAACCTCGTCCTCGCCGA
>JALDYH010000270.1:0-4623 GCA_032154175.1 Sphingopyxis sp.
GGTCTCAAGGAGTCCAAATCGCGGCCGAATGCGGGTATCGTGACCTTCCTGCACCGCGCCATCAACCAGCGCGACGAAATCGTCTGCCAGTGCGAACGTTCCGCACTGATCAAAAAGAAGGACGCCTGATGCGCCTCCGCTCTCTCCTCTTCGTTCCCGGCGACCGGCCCGAGCGTTTCGCCAAGGCTGCGGCCTCGGGCGCCGATGCGATCATCCTCGATCTTGAAGATTCGGTGTCGCTCGCGAACAAGGATACGGCGCGCCATGCGATCGCCGACTATCTGGCCGGGGAGCGCGAGGTCGTCACCCTGGTGCGCGTCAACCCCCTCGACGGCCATCTGACCGCCGCCGATGTCGCCGCGATCGCTGCGGCGCGCCCCGATGCGATCATGCTGCCCAAGGCCGAAGGCGCGTCGAGCATCGCACAGCTCGACACGATATTGCGCAGCGAATCGGCGCGCGACGCCTCGCTACCGCCGATCCTGCCGATCGCGACCGAAACCCCGGCGGCGATCTTCACGCTCGGCAGCTATCGCGAGGCGAAGGACCGCCTGCTCGGCCTGACGTGGGGCGCCGAGGATTTGCCCGCCGCCATCGGCGCGACGACGAGCCGCGAAGCCGACGGCGGCTATACCTCGCCCTATGAGGTCGCACGCGCGATGACCCTGTTCGCGGCGCATGCGGCGGGCGCGGCCGCGATCGATACGGTATTTCCGGCGATCAAGGATGAAGCGGGCCTCGCGGCCTATGCCGCGCGCGCGCGGCGTGATGGCTTCACCGGCATGATGGCGATCCACCCGTCGCAAGTCGCACCGATCAACGCGGCGTTCACTCCCAACGCCGACGAGGTTTCGCGGGCGCAGGCGATCATCGATGCCTTCGCTGCCAATCCAGGCGTCGGCGTGCTGCAGGTCGACGGCAAGATGGTCGATGCCCCGCACCTCAAGCAGGCGAAGCACATCCTTTCGCTGGCGGATTGATCAACTACAGGCAGGTCCGCGCACCCAGCGCTGCGTTTCGTGGCTGCGGAACCGGACCATCCCGTGGCTCGATTGCATTGTGACGAGATTGTCAAATTCCATGCTGGTGCGCGTGTAGGTGCCACGCATCGTCACCTGCAGATTGCCATTCGGATCACCCGCAACCTTGCAGTTGAGGTAGCCACTGATCCGGCCGCCGTTCATCTTGAACGATCCGATCGTGCACTTCGCTTCGCCGTCGGGGTCGAACAATTTGACGTCGGGCTTCGCTGCGACTTTGGGCGCGATGCAATCCTCGGGGTCGGGATCGGTTTCCAGCACTTGCTTGAATTGCGCGACGAACTCGGGTGCCATTTCGGGAAAGAGGATTTCGACGACTTCGCGCTTGGTGGTCCAGATACCGGATTCGATCGGATTATCGGCGACGGCGGCACCCGGATCGCCGCCTGATGGACCGGCCGACCGCCACCAGATCGCGCCGGCACCGGCGGCAAGCAACAAACCGGCACCGGCAAGGCCGAGCCACAATTTCTTGCGTGGCAGACCCGCAACCGGCGCAGCCGCCGGCGCCAACTGCCTTGCCGTGGCTGCTCCATGCGCCATGCTCGTTTCGGGCGTGCGCATCATCGCTGCAACGATCCGGTCGACCGCCTGCTCTTCGCCCGCGAACCAGTCGATCCATTGATAGTCTTTCAGCCAGTATGCGAGCCCCTGCGCCCGCACATCCTCCAGCCGCACCGGCAGGATGGTCTTGTTGCCGTCCTCTCCCAGCATCAGTTCGCGCTTCACATGACGCGACTGGTCGGATTGCGGACAGAACAGCAGGATAATGGCATCGGACCGGTCGATCTGGTCGACGATCGATTGATCGAAGGCAGTTCCCGCGGCGATATCGTCAGGGGCAAGCCAGCCGTCGATCCCGTGCCCCGCAAGCAGGCGTTTCAGTCGCCGTGCAGTCTCGACCTGCGAGCTGTGATGGCTGATGAAAGCGGAAAGCCGCTTTGGCGTGATCGGCGTGGGCCCGGCGTCGGTCATCGCGGCCATCATATGGGCAAGCGCCACCACCGCAAGTGACTAAGCGCACAGGCCGATCAGGACGAATGCCGTTTGAATGGCCGGTGCCGTTTCATCCAGTCACGGCCGCGATGCCAGCTCTTGCGAAGGCCGCGTTCGGTCAGGCCTTCGAACATCGCATCGGGGCTCGTCGGATCGAGCAGCTCATTCTCCGCAATGAACTCATCCATCGGCCCCGGTGGGACCAGGTCGAGCAGCTCGAGCGACCGACCCTTGCCGCGCAACGCCTCGATCGTCTCGATCAGCGAACCAGTGCGCTTGAAGATGGCCGCGACCTCTTCTTCCTTCACATCCAGATGCTCGGCGATCAGGGATTCGCGCAGGCGAGCAATCGTCGGCTCGACGCCTTCGTTTGCGGGGAGCGCGGCGTCGATCGTAACGTCGCATTCGCTGTCGAGCCCCATCGAGCGATTGTTCATGTTGGCCGACCCGACGCGGATCATCCGATCGTCGACGATCGCGGTCTTGGCATGGACATAGATGGGCTCGCCCCGCTGCGTGCGCGGATAATAGATTTTCAGCCGGTCGCCATGTTTGGCCTTGGCAATCGCGCGCGCCAGTTGCACGCGCGCGGCGTCCATCGCCATTTGCTCGAGCCAGCCGTCGGCGGTCTTCGGCATGACCATCACGAATTCGGGCGGGTCATCCTCGTCCAGCCGCTCGGCGATCGCGGCCGCGATCTTGCCGCAGGTGAAATATTGATTCTCGAAATAGATGAAGCGCGTCGCAGCGGCGATCATGTCGAGATAGAGCTGCTCGATCTCGCGAACTTCCTCATAGCCGTCATATTCGGCGCGTGTGCGCGAGATAGCAACCTCGACACACTCGAAATCGGGTTCCAGATCGTCGGGCCAATTCTCCCCGTCACCCTCGATATCACGCAGCGGCTTCTTCGTCGCGCGCTGCCAGCGTTCGTTGCCGAGATCGGCGAGCGCGTTGCCGACCGGACCGGCGAGGATCATCGTACTGTCGTGCCACGGCATATAGGCCTTGCCGTCGGGCGCCGTACGATGCGGGTCGCCGTCCCGGTGATCGCGCGTGTCCCAGCGGCGCGAACCGACGTCGATCCCGCCGCAAACCGCGAGATGATCGTCGAACACCGCGACCTTCTGGTGATGACTGCACCCGACCGGATGCGCGCTGTCGAGGCGAAAGCTGATCGCGCGCGTCAGTTTCCAGCGGGCGACCATCGATAAAATGCGCGGCATCGCGAATTGTTTGAGACCGCCGAAATTCCAGCGCAGGATATCGATGTCGCGTCCCGGCTTTTCGTGCGCAAGTTTCAGCAGATAGTCGCCGAGCGGCTCACCCTTGCCGCGATCGTCGGGGGTCAGCGCGATGCGCGGGTCGAAATCCCAACCGATGAGCAGGATGCGTTCGCGCGCGCCTGCCATCAATTGTTTGAGCAGCTTGTAATAATCAGCGGCGTCGACGATCATCCGCGCCTTGTCGGCACGCTCGATCCGCCAGCAATTGCGGCCTTTGACGACGATTGGTGTCAGATCGGTCCCCATCGCCGCCTCCACGCATGGCGGCGGCGATGGTTGCAAAGGACCACGTCAGGCGGCGAATTGTTCGGGCGTCAGCGCCATCATCGCTTCGCTGCCCGCCTCGATCTTGCGGCGGAGCGATCCCGCATCGGGCAGGAAGCGTTCGGCGAAATAGCGTGCGGTGACGAGCTTCGCCTCGAGGAAGGCCTTGTTGCCGCGGCCTTCGGCGAGGGCCTTCTGCGCCGCCTCGGCCATCATCAACCACATCGATCCGAGCGCGACGATCCCCATGATGTGCATATAGTGATGCGCACCTGCGCCGACGTTGTTCGGGTTTGCCATCCCGTTCTGCATGAACCACATCGTCGCGGCCTTGAGTTCGCCATTGGCCTTTTCGAGGCGGGTTGCGAAGTCGGCGAGCGCCTCGTTGCCCTTCGCGCGAGCAGATTCCTCGTCGACGATCGCGAAAAAGGCCTGAATCGCGCGGCCGCCATTCTGCGCGAGCTTGCGGCCGACAAGGTCCATCGCCTGCACGCCGTTCGCGCCTTCGTAGATCATCGTAATGCGCGCATCGCGGACATACTGGCTCATGCCCTGCTCTTCGATATAGCCGTGGCCGCCGAACACCTGCTGCGCGTTGGTCGCGACGTCATAGCCCTTGTCGGTACCGAAGCCCTTGATCACAGGGGTCAGCAGGCTGACGAGGTCGTCAGCGCGCTGGCGCTCCTCTTCGGTCTCGGCGACATGCGCGAGATCGACCTGAAGCGCGCCCCAGGTGCAGAGCGCGCGGAGCCCCTCGACCGTCGCCTTGCCGTCCATCAGCATCCGGCGCACGTCGGGATGGACGAACAGCGGATCGGCCTTTTCCTGCGGATCCTTGGGACCGGTGAGCGCGCGGCCCTGACGGCGATCCTGCGCGTACTGGACCGCATTCTGATACGCGACATCGGCCTGCCCGAGTCCCTGGATGCCGACGCCGAGGCGCGCGGCGTTCATCATGACGAACATCGCGGCGAGGCCCTTGTTCTCCTCGCCGACCATCCAGCCCTTGGCGCCGTCGTAATTCATCACGCAGGTCG
>JALDYH010000271.1:0-4604 GCA_032154175.1 Sphingopyxis sp.
TCGAGATTATGCCCGTCGATCGGCCCGACATAATAAAAGCCGAGTTCCTCGAACAGCGTGCCGCCCATCGCCATGCCGCGTGCGAATTCGTCGGTCTTTTTCGCCGCCTTGTGCAGCGGCTCGGGCAGCTTGCGCGCAAAGCGCCGGGCGATCTCGCGCAGCTCGATGAACGGCCGCGACGACACCAGCTTGGCGAGGTAGGCCGAAAGCCCGCCCACCGGCGGCGCGATCGACATGTCGTTGTCGTTCAAAATCACGACCAGCCGGTTGCCCGCCGCGGCGGCATTGTTCATCGCCTCATAGGCCATGCCCGCCGACATCGACCCGTCGCCGATCACCGCGATCGCGCGGCCGGGTTCGTCCTTCAGCTTGTTGGCGATCGCAAAGCCCAGCGCCGCGCTGATCGAGGTCGAGCTGTGCGCCGCGCCGAACGGGTCATACTCGCTCTCGCTGCGCTTGGTGAAGCCCGACAGGCCGCCGCCGGTGCGCAGGGTGCGGATGCGGTCGCGGCGTCCGGTGATGATCTTGTGCGGATAGCATTGGTGCCCGACGTCCCACACGATCTTGTCGCGCGGGGTGTCGAACACATAATGGAGCGCGGTGGTCAGCTCGACGACCCCCAGCCCCGACCCCAGATGCCCGCCGGTGGTGCCGACGGCCGAGATCATCTCGGCGCGCAATTCGTCGGCGAACTGGCGGAGGTCTTCGGGCTTCAGCTTGCGGAGGTCGGCGGGGACATCCACCGTGTCGAGCAGCGGCGTATGCGGACGATCGGTCATCGCGCCGTCATACTGCCAAGCGCCGGGGGTGTCGAACGAAAAGGGGGTGCGCGCCGGTCAGCGCGCACGCGCCGGATTCCGTATATCCCCGGTCAGTTGCCAGCAATCGCCGACGCGCCGGAACTGCAGATATCCACCCGGTCCGGTCTTTTCCAGCAAGGTCCCGGGACCGTCACCTTCGCCGGGTTCGAAGCGGCCGGGCACCCAGTCGGCGCGCTCGATCCCCTTCGACGGGGTGCTGAAATCGACCTCGACATAGACGAGCTGCCGCGCGTCGCCGCCCGACGCTTCGAACTGCCGCGCCGACGCGCCGGTGACATAGCTGTAATCGATCATCACGACCGGGAAATCGTCGGCGGCGAGATAGCGGTCGGCGGGGACCGCGCGCGTATCCGCTGCCGTGCCCGTCACGATGTTCGGCGCGCTATAGCGTTCGCGCACCGCGCGGCTGTTGGCGAAAGGCCACAGAAAAGCCGAAAAATCGGCAGCTTTGCACGCGCTCTCGGCCTCGCCCAGCAAGAAGAGATCGCTCTCGCTCGGGGCTTCGGCCGCCATGGCGCCCACCGGCGCCGCCGCCAGCAACATCGCCGCCATCACCCGTCCGATCCGCGCATCAATCCTCGTCATCGCTCATTTTCTCCTGATCGGGCCGCGCCCGTTTGGCCGCCCCGACTTGCGCATAGAGCCCGCGCACCATCAAATCTGTGAACACGAGCATAACCCCGATCATTCCGAGAAACAGTGCGACCGCCACGGCCGGAAGCGGGCCGATGCTCTCGACCTGGCCCCGCCGCATCGCGACCGCAAGCAGCGCCGCGGCCGCCATCAGCGCATAGCCGACGAAGCGCGGAGCGCGGCTCATGATCGGGCTCCGGTCCGGGAACCAACAAGGCTGCGGGGGAATATGAAAGCGGCGAAGGCGCGTTGGTGCATGAAGCGCCCATGCGGCCAAATGCATCCTTCGGCAAGACGAAGCCGTTGCAATGACGGGTCAATCACTTACACCCCCGATGAGAGGGGCAAAAAAATAGGATGTTTGTGCGGATGTTTATGCCCGATTTGACGCTGTTTTTCCGTACGAACCGCCCGTTTCGCCCGATCCCGCTTCTCGCCATGCTCGCCGTCGCGGGCTTTGCTGCCCCGGCGGCGGCCGAAGACGCGCCGCTCCCCTACGATCTCACCGCGCCCGCCGATACCGCGCTCGCCACCGGGATCGAGGAAGAACCGGCGCGCTATCTCCAGAACAGCGACATCGACGAGAATATCCTGCTCCCGGGGGCGCGGGTCGACGATGACGACGGCGAACGCAAATGGTCGCGCGACTATATCGCGATCGCCGCGGGCGTCCTCAACACGCCCGACTACAACGGTTCGGACGACCGGCGCTTCCTGCCCGCCTTTTACCTGCGCGGCCGGATCAGCGGCTTTTCCTTTTCGACGCGCGGCACCAATTTCCAGGTCGACCTGATCCGCCATCGCCGCGGACAGAAGACCGATTTCAAATTCGGCCCGATCATCAGCCTGCGCGGCGACCGCACGGGCAGCGTCAAGGATCCGCAGGTCGACCTGTTGCCCGACCGCAAGATGGCGGTCGAGGCCGGCTTCTTCACCGGCGTCACAAAGACCGGCGTCATCACCAGCGCCTACGACCAGATCGGTTTTCGCTTCGTCGCGACCAAGGACATATCGGGCAACCACGGCAGCTGGGCCGCCTCGCCGACGATCGATTACGGCACCCCGCTGTCGAAACGCGCCTATCTCGGCGTGTCGGCCTCGGTGAATTTCTACGGCAAGGGCTTCGGGCGCTATTATTACGACGTCGACGCGCTCGGCAGCGCCGCGAGCGGCCTTCCGGTCTACACCGGCGCGGGGCGCAAGGCGACCGCGGGCAAATATACGCTCGGGCTTGCCGGCGCTTACGGATTGTCGGGCGACCTTCGCAAAGGCTTCGTGCTGATCGGCGGCGCGCAATATGGCCGCCTGCTCTCGCGCTTCGCCGATTCGCCGATCGTGTCGGAGGCCGGAAGCGCCGACCAGTGGCTCTTCGGCGCAGGACTCGCCTACCAGTTCTGATCCATCCACAGGGCCGGATATCCTTCGCGTGCGGACGCTGGCCGGTCCGCCGCGTGTGACAATAATACGACAGTTCCGTACAATCGTCGAAGCCTCTGCGGCTTTCCCATACCCCCTTTATTTTGACGCGGTTAAACATGTGACCGGGGGGCCTCGAACGGGGCCGTCAACATGCGCCTCGTCGGAAGATGGAGAGAGGCATGGCCCATTTTCGGCACATCGTTCGCTTTGGAACCGCAAGCATCGCTGTCATCGCCGCGCTTGAAGGAGCCCTACCCGCTTACGCCCAGCAACCGGGACAAGATACGCAGACGCCGCAAGCCGCGGAATCATCAGGGGAAACCATCGTCGTCACCGGCTCGCGCATTCGCCGCGACCCGCTCGATCAGGAAGCCCCGATCACCTATGTCGGACAGGATGATATCGCCAAGACCGGCCTCGCCTCGGTCAACGACGTCCTCCAGCGCCTTCCCAGCTCGGGCGGCGGTCTCAACAGCAAGTTCAACAACAGCGGCAACCTCGGCAATCCGCCCGACGGCGGCGGCGTCGGCGCGGGCGCGGCCGAAATCGACCTGCGCTATCTGGGGTCGCGCCGCGTGCTCGTGCTGGTCGACGGCATCCGCTATGTGAACGGCGCCTCGGCGAGCGGCGTGCCCGGCTCGACCGACCTCAACTCGATCCCCGAAAGCGCGATCGAGCGGATCGAGGTGCTGCAGGACGGCGCCTCGGCGATCTACGGCTCGGACGCGATCGCCGGGGTCGTCAACATCATCACCAAGAAAAGCCAGGAGGGCCTCCGCGCCAGCGCGCAGGTCGGCGGCTATGGCCAGGGCGACGGCTTTACCAAGAGCGCGCAGGTCAGCTGGGGCAACGGCCGCGGCCCGACGCAGATCGTCGTCGGCGCCAACTATGTCCAGCAGGACGGCGTGCTCGCGGGCGACCGGGCAATTTCGCGATTCCCCGCGCCCTATTCGGACACCTGCCTCGACGGCGGCTGTTCGGGCTTCGTGCCGCTCGGGCGCTTTATCGTCTTCGGCAACGACCTGACGCTGCGCGGACCGGTGATCGGCCGCAACCCCGTGTATAACGCGGGTAATCCGACCGACCCGGCAAGCGATTTCAAGACCTTCACCGACGCCGACCGCTTCAATTTCGGCCCGTTCAACTATCTGCAGATCCCGGTCGAACGCTATGGCGCCTTCATCAACGCGCGGCAGGAAATTTCCGACAGCATCAATTTCTCGGTCCGCGGGATCTGGAACCAGCGCAAATCGAAGAATCAGGCCGCGCCGCTGCCCTTCGGCTTCGGTCCCGCCGCGGGGCTGACCCCGGTGCTCGACGCGATCAGCGTCGATGCGACCAACCCCTTCAACCCGTTCGGGGTGACGCTCGACGCGAGCAACACCGATCTGGTCTATCGCCGCTTCGTCGAGGGCGGTCCGCGCCGCTTCAACCAGACGGTGACGACGATCTACGGCGTCGCGACGCTCGACGGCAGCTTCGACGTCGGCGGCGGCCGCAAATGGTATTGGGACGTCAACGCCGCCTATGGCCGCAACAAGGCCAAACAGGCGATGTACGGCAACATCAACAGCGATCGCCTGCGCCGCGCGCTCGGCCCGGTCGCCGACTGCACCGGCGAGTGCGTGCCGTTCAACATCTTCGGCGGGGTCGGCTCGATCACCCAGCCGATGATGGACTATGTCATGTTCACCCAGCGCGACCGCAGCCGCCAGTCGACCTTCAGCGCCT
>JALDYH010000055.1:0-22602 GCA_032154175.1 Sphingopyxis sp.
CCCCCCCCCCCGAAATCGGCTTGGTGCCTGCGATCGCTCGGCTTTTGGTGATTAGTCCACAAGGGGTGCAGGGTTTGGGATGATGCGCGATAATGCAAATCGGCCGCTCGATCGACCCGGGTATAATAAATACACTATTGCATTATAATGGAGGAGCGCTGCAAAAGCCCGGAGACGAGTAGAGGGAGGCCGGAGTCGTGATAATTTTCGAAAATGCGCGGGTGTTCGATGGCGTGAGCGGCGAATGTGCGGAAGGCATGTCGGTCGCCGTCGAAGGCGGCGCGATCCGTGAGGTTTCTGATCGACCGATCGCCTTCGCCGATGCGCGGCGGCTGAATGTTGGCGGGCGCACCCTCATGCCCGGTCTGATCGACCTTCATACGCATGCCTATGCGTCTGATATGAGCCTCAAGCGCGCGGATAACTCGGGCGAACCCTATCGGACAACGCACGCCGTGCGCATGCTCGGTCATGCTCTGGACAGCGGCTTTACGACGTTGCGCGATATCGGTGGCGGCGACTGGAGTCTCGCTCAGGCGCTGCAGGACGGTCTGGTTCGCGGGCCGCGCTATTTCTATGCGGGCAAAATCCTGTCGATGACCGGCGGACATGGTGATTTTCGCGGAGCCGGCGAAGCGCATCATACGCAAGGCTATTGTTCGTGCGGCGGCGACATGAACACCCTTTGCGTAATAGCGGATGGCGTCGATGATTGTCTTCGGGCCGTGCGGGAACAATTTCGTCGCGGCGCGCACTGCATCAAGATCATGGGCTCCGGCGGGGTTGCTTCGCCAACCGATCCGATCTGGATGAACCAGTATCGCGAGGACGAGATTCGGGCGATCGTCAATGAATGCCATGAGCGGCGCAGCTATGTTGCGGCGCATTGCCATCCGTCCAGTGCGGTCCGGCGCTGCGTCGAGTTCGGCGTCCGCTGCATCGAGCATGCCACGCTGATCGATGACGAGACGGCCGCCTTCGTTGCTGAGCGCGGCGCTTATATCGTCCCGACAATGGCGATCATCTTCGCCATCCGCGAATCCGGACGGGAGCTCGGTATGCCCGAAGAAAGCGTCGCCAAGCTCAATGAAATGTTCGATCAAGCCCTCGCGGGTATGGACCGCATGCGCAACGCCGGCGTCAAGATCGGCCTCGGCACGGACTTGCTCGGCGAAGCCTATACGCAGCAGTCACGGGAATTTTCGCTCCGAAGCGAGGTGTTCACGCCGCTCGAGATACTGCGTCAGGCCACGTCAATCGGGGCCGAAATTCTCCAGCAGACGGGCAAGCTGGGTTGTGTGCAGCCCGACGCGCACGCCGACCTGATCGTGGTCGATGGCGATCCGCTGACGGATATCAACCTGCTGGCACAATCCGGTGCGCGCCTGCCGGTGATCATGCGGGCCGGCGAGTTGGTGAAGAACGAACTCTAAGGAAGGGCCGCGCTCAGCCGGCAGCCGCCGAACGGCGGTTGTTCCACTAGGCAAGCTTCGCGGTGCGGGTGGAACATGCCGCGCTCATTCGGCAGCGGGATCGTTCAGCAGCTCGGTCACATAAGGGGCGAACGAACGCCATGTCTCGATCCGGAAACGCGTTTCGGCTGTTCGCCACAATATGATTTCGGCCTTGTGGAACAAGGTTCGGGCGACTGCGCCGGTCGGGAAGGCGGCCAGTGCGAGGTCGAGCGGGCAACCACTGGCGAGGCGGCGGTCGGCAGCCGCGCCGGAAATCTCCAGCCCGATCTGGCGATCGCTCACATCGACAAGGCTGGCACCGATCGCCGCCCAATCGTCATGGCATGGCGTGGGGAGGACGTCGGCAAGGATCAGCCATTCGTCGGGCCCAAGCCACAATGCATGTCTGCCCTCCCGGGTTTCGGTACCATAAGCCGCGCGCGGCAGTGGCACATCGAGGAGCTGCGAAGCCGCCGCGACGTGCATCGCCCGGCACCTCAGAATGTGCCGCCTCGCCGGAGCTGACGCCGAAACGAGTGTTGGCTCAGCCATGGAGGCGAACTCCCTCGGAATCGATGAAGACCGGCGCCACGACATCGACTTCGATCCGGCCCGTCGGCATCGGCACCCGAAGTCGGCGGCCTGCCATGGTTCGCCCGCCCTCGACAAGGGCCAAGGCGACCGATCGGCCAAGGTTCGCGCTGTGATAGGATGAGGTGACGTGCCCGATCGAGGGTCCGTCGTCAGCAATGATCTGGGCCCCTTCTTCCAGCACAACCGACGGGTCGAGCGTCAGAAGGCCGACCAGCTGCCGGCGGTCGGGTGCCGTCATGGCCGGGCGGGCAAGCGAGCGCTTGCCAATGAAGTCGGGCTTGGCCTTGCCAACCGTCCACCCCAGACCGACATCGTCCACGGTGACGGTCCCGTCGGTTTCCTGGCCGACGATTATGTAGCCTTTCTCCGCCCGGAGTATGTGCATGGTCTCGGTGCCATAAGCCGTCATGCCGAGCGACTGCCCGCGGTTCCAGATCGCTTCCCACACCGCATGGGCCTGACTGGACAGAACATTCACTTCGAAGCCGAGCTCGCCGGTGAAGCTTACGCGCATCAGCCTCATCCGCACGCCGCAAATCATACCTTCGCCGATGCTCATATGGGGGAAGGCGTCTGCGGAGATTTCGATCCCTTCGACGAGTGGCGCCAGTATCCCGCGCGCCCGTGGGCCCTGGATCGCGATAACCGACCATTGTTCGGTGACGGACGTCAGCCACACTTCCAGATCGGGCCATTCGGTCTGGAGATAATCCTCCATCATCGCGAGCACTTGCGCCGCGCCGCCGGTCGTCGTGGTGACGTGGAAGCGATCGGGAGCGAGCCGTCCGATCACCCCGTCGTCCATGATGAAGCCGTCTTCGCGCAACAGCACGCCATAACGGCAGCGGCCGACAGCGAGTTTGGTCCATGCGTTCACATAGAAGCGGTTCAGGAACTCCGCGGCATCGGCGCCGACGATCTCGATCTTGCCCAATGTCGAGGCGTCGAACATTCCGACCCCGTTTCGCACCGCGCGGCATTCCCGAGCAACGGCGGCGTCCATATCTTCGCCGGCGCGCGGGAAAAATCGGGCGCGCTTCCACAACGCGACATCCTCGAAGACAGCACCCTGGGCGGCCGCCCAGTCGTGAATTGCAGTGCGCCTTACGGGATCGAACAGGTCACCGCGTGCAGAGCCGGCAAGGGCGCCGAATGTCACCGGTGTGTAGGGAGGCCGGAAGGTCGTAAATCCTGCTGCCGCAACGGGACGCTCTGTTTCCTTTGCGGCAATCGCCAGCGAGTTCAGATTGGAGAGCTTGCCCTGATCGGTCGCCATGCCGGTGGTGGTATAGCGCTTCACATGTTCGATCGAGCGAAAGCCTTCGCGTGTGGCAAGCACGATGTCCCGTGCCGTTACGTCGTTCTGCCAATCGACGAAAGCTTTGACGCGGGCCGGGTCGCGGCCGTGGGGGAGAGCGCCGATCGTCCCGCCCTGGCCGATCGCATGGGCGACCGCGACGTGGCGCGCCGGGGGCTCACTGGCGGCGAAGCCGCAAGCGGTCGCCGCTTCCTGGCCAGCGAATGCACCTTCAGCGAGTGCATCGGCAAGTTCGAGCTTGCCCGCGGCAGCTCCCGCACTGCGCTCGGCTTCGGCGGAGCCCGACGGCACATAGGCCTGCACGTCGGCGTTCCAGGCCATTGTGCCGCGGGACTGCGAGGCGAGGTGGATCGAGGGGGTGAAGCCACCGCACATCAACACGGCGTCGCACGGGATGCGCTCGCGACGGCCAGCGGCGCTGATCGCGATCGAAGCGACCCGGAGTTTCCCGGTGGTGCCCTCCACCTGCGCGTTTCCGATGACGCGAAATGGCTTGCCGGAAACCGCGGCGACCGGCCGCACATCGGTCAGCACGACCTCCACCCCGGCAGCCTGCAACTCGTGCGCCGTCCGGTAAGCCGCGTCATGGGCGGTGACAATCACGACGCGCCGGCCGACCAGAACGCCATGAACGTGCAGATAATGGCGCGCCGCGTCGGCCAGCATGATGCCGGGACGGTCATTGTCCGGGAAAACAAGCGGCCGTTCGATGGCGCCGGTCGCCAGTACCACGCGCCGCGCACGCACGCTCCAGATCCGCTCGCGTGCCTGCACCGGCGTGCAGGAAAGATGATCGCTCAGACGTTCGGCGAGGCCGATCAGATTGTGCGGATAATAGCCGAACGCCGTGGTGCGCGGCAACAGCGTCACATTGGGAAGAGCGGCGAGGCGCCCGATGGCTTCGGTTGCCCAATTGCCCGCGTCCTGCCCGTCGATCTTGGCATTTGCCGCCGACAGCAGCGTTCCGCCCATGCGCGGCCGGTCGTCGCAAACTATCACGCGGCAACCACTGTCCGCCGCTGCCAGAGCGGCAGCAAGACCGGCCGGTCCGGCACCGACAACCAGCAGTTCGCAATGCGCATATCGATGGACATAGCGATCGGGATCGGCATGTTCGGGCGCGACCCCCAGGCCGGCCACCGCCCGGATCCGCGGTTCGTAAACGCGGTCCCAGAAGGACCTGGGCCACATGAATGTCTTGTAGTAAAAGCCGGGCGGCAGGAAGCGGCTCAGCCGGTCATTGATGCTCCAGCGATCACGTTCCAGACTGGGGTCGCGGTTCTGGCTGAACGCGACAAGCCCGTCGAACAGCTCAACTTGCGTGGCCGGGAGATTGGGGGTGATCCGCCCGGAATCGCGCACGATCGTAACCAGCGCGTTCGGTTCGTCCGCCCACGACCCAAGCAGGCCGCGGGGGCGATGATATTTGAAGGAGCGGCCGAGCAGGTGGACGCCGTTGGCGAGCAGCGCCGATGCGAGCGTGTCACCGGCCAGCCCCTTGTAGCTCTTGCCATCGAAGGTGAAGCCCATCGGTTCGGCGGCATCGACGCGGCCATGCGCGGCAAGGCGAAAGGGCTGTTTCATGCCGGTTCGATCCCGGGGCGGGGCTCGTCGAGCCGGTAGCTCGTCAGGATGCGGTCGGACCTTGTATCGCGCACCAGATTGAAGAAGCGGGCGCATCCGTGGAGATGCCGCCAGCGTTCGCGATGCGGGCCGCGGGCGTTATCACGCGCATACAGGTAAGAACTCCACTCCTCGTCGTCGAGTTCGGCGGGCGCGGGCGGGCGGGCGATATGGGCCTGACCGCCATAGCTGAATTCAGTTTCGGGACGGTTCCCGCAATAGGGGCAGGGGATCAGCAGCATGTTGATAGCTCAATGCGCGACGGCGGCTGCCGCCGCCTCGTTGATAAGATAGCCGTCACGGAACCGTTCCAGCGTGAACGGCGCATTCAGCGGATGCGGGGCGTCATTGGCCATGGTATGCGCGAGCAGATGCGCGGCGCCCGGCGTTGCCTTGAACCCCCCCGTACCCCACCCGCAGTTGATATAGAGCCCCGGCACCGGCGTCTTGGCGATGATCGGCGAGCGATCGGGGGTGACATCGACGACGCCGCCCCAATTGCGCAGCATCCGCATCCGCCGGAATTGAGGAAATATCTCGCAGATCGCCTCCAGCGTATGTTGGGCGATGTGCAGGCCGCCGCGCTGCGTATAACTGGTATAGACGTCGGTGCCCGCGCCGATTACCAGCTCGCCCTTGTCGGACTGGCTGATATAGGCGTGGATCGTGTTCGACATGACGACGCAGGGCACGACCGGCTTGACCGGCTCCGACACCAGAGCCTGAAGCGGGAAGCTTTCCAGCGGCAGGCGCATACCCGCCATGTTCATCACGATGCTGCTGTTTCCGGCCGCTGACACGCCGATCTTGTCGCAGGCGATGGCCCCCCTGCTCGTCTGCACGCCGGTCACTTTACCCATGGCGTCGCGGTCTATGCCCGTCACTTCGCAATTCTCGATGATATCGACGCCCAGCGCGTCCGCGGCGCGGGCATAGCCCCAGGCGACAGCGTCGTGGCGTGCAGTACCCCCGCGCCGCTGCAGCGCGGCGCCGAGGATCGGATAACGCACGTTCCGGGAGATGTTGAGCGCCGGGCAATATTGCCTGGCTTCCTCCGCCGTCAGCCATTCATTGTCGATGCCGTTCAACCGGTTGGCGTGGACGTGGCGTTTGAACACCTGAACATCGTGCACATTATGCGCGAGCATCAGCACGCCGCGGCGCGAATACATGACGTTGTAATTGAGTTCCCGGCTAAGATTGTCCCAAAGTTTTACCGCATGATCATACAGGCTCGAACTCTCGTCGAAGAGATAGTTGGAGCGAATGATCGTCGTGTTGCGGCCCGTATTGCCGCCGCCGATCCACCCCTTTTCCAGAACTGCAATGTTGCGCAGGCCGTAGTCGCGGGCGAGATAGAATGCGGCGCCAAGGCCATGCCCGCCGCCACCGACGATGATCGCGTCGTAACGGCGCTTCGGTTCGGCGGTGCGCCACTGTTGACGCCAGCCGCGATGATTGCCCAGGCCGTGGCGAAGGAGCGAGAATATTGAGAAACGCTGCATGGTGGTGCGCTCATGAACCAAATATCGCGGCCGATCCTTGACCGGTGCGACACGAACTTGAACTATTGCGACGGCCGCGCGTCCCGTCCGCGGCGTCTCTGTCGCCGGACACCGGACGGCGTCATGGCGAAGCCGTGCCGGAATGACCTGGCGAGATGGGCACTGTCGCTGTAGCCGCACTCCAGCGCGATCGCGGTCATCGGATGGTCGGTGTGGACAATCATCCAGGCGGCGCGAGACAGTCGCAGTCTCGAGCGATAATCTCTTGGCGTAAGTCCGACATCGGCTGCAAAGCGGCGTTCCAGCTGGCGGACGCTGATTCCGAGAATGTCTGCGATATGCGGAAGGGACAGATCGCCGGAAAGGTTTTGCTCGATGATGAGCATCGCGCGGCGAACCAGTGCGTCCTGCGTGCGGTGCGTCACGATCTGTTCCGGTTGCCAGGCATTGGCGGGCAGCGGCTCGTCTTCAATCATGATGCGCAGGCTCTTGAGCGCGCGCGCGCGCCCGAGATGCCTTTCGATCACTTGTGCGGCGAGATGCACGACGCTCGTTCCGCCCGCCGACGTCATGCGGTCGCGATCGACCACGAAAAGCGTGTCGGACCTAACGCGGAGCTCCGGAAATTCAAGCATGAACTCCTCCCGGTGCAGCCAGCTGACACAGACTTGATACCCGTCGAGCAGGCCGGCGCGGGCGAGGATGAACGACCCGGTGCAAAGGCCGATCAATGGAACACCCGCTGCCGCCGCAGATTGCAAAAAGGCGTAAGTGCCTGTTCCCACCTTCTGCCCGCCATGCAGCAGGCCCCCGACCGCGATGATATAATCGAACCGCGCCGGGGCCTGGAGGCTCCCGGTGGGGTGCACAGGCACACCGCAACTTGAAGGGATCGGCTCTCGGGTCGCGCTGAGTACTTCCCAGCGACAGTCGATGCCGCCGCTGCGATCCAGTTCGTCGCTTGCGAGGCGAATGGCATCGATGAAACCTGCGAACGCCGTGATTGTAAATTGCGGGGCGAGCACAAAGCCTACGCGCAGCGCTGCTGTTCTCGTGCACTCGCCTCTCACTGCGTCTCCGCCGGGCGTCAATATGGTACGCCCGTTGGTCGCAGATTGCGCTTCAGGATGCTGATACGGCGCCACGGCGACGCAGCTCGGAGGGCGTGGCGCCGAAGTGCCGGTGCACCGCGACCGAGAAGCTCGACGCGCGGTTGAAGCCGACCGCATAGGCGATCTGGGTGATGGATTCGCTGCGCTCGTTGAGCATGGCCAGCGCGCGTTGCATCCGTAGATCACTGATGTGGTCGAAGACCGATCGGCCCAATATCTGACGGAAGCCGGTACATAGCGCACTGCGGCTGAGACCAACTTGCGCGGCCAGATCATCGAGCGAAGGCGGCATCACGAAATTGTCGGCGAGCAAACGCTGCGCCTTGAGTACACCTCGTGCGGTCAATCGTGTCGCCTCGACCGATTGGAAGCCTTCGCTGCGATCAAGCGCTTCCAGCGTTTGGCAAAGTATCTCGACGGTCTTCGAATGAAGCCACAATCGCCGCCGGCGCCCTTCGAGCGGACAATTATGTACATCGTCGATGCAGCGCAGGGTCGCAGAGCTTAATGGGAGGGTGCGCCCGAACGTACGCTGCAAATCGCCGGCAAGCAGTCTTTGCATCGGAGCTGCGAGTTCTTGCTCGCTGCCCGAATAGAGCATCTGCATCGCTCGGCGATGGATGACGATATAGATATAGCGCATATGCCCTGCGAATGTAATTGCCGCGAGGCTGGCCGTGGCGGGCTCAAGGACCAGGGCGGCACTTGGCGCCTCGAAATTGAGCATCTGTCCGTCAGCCGGAACATATTCGCCCACGCCATCGCTTGCGATAAAGATCTGCAGGCTGTCAGGGGACGAGATGAAGCGCGACTGAGGCGAATGATAAGCGGTTTCGCTGAACATGACGAAGAAACCGTCAGATAGCCCGCAGAACTCATGTTGCCCGCTGCCGTAGGTCGCCTTCAAGTTGAAGCGATAATGATGTTCGTCGCTTAGCGGAACGAAGGTGCCGTCGGAATGGCGACCGGCCTCCGCCGGATCTACCACATAATCTTCCACGGCATAATGGACCGAAACTTTCAGGGAGTCCGACGCAGGGGGCGGAAACCGCCGTGCCTGCACCTTACTGCGATTGGGCCTAAGTTGGCTACTCGTTTGCATCTTTGACCTCTATGCAAGCTTATAGGCGCGTGTCCGGTTTCTCAAAGCATATACATGCATCATAGTATAAATTAATTTGACGTGCCGGGCCCCGATCTGAGCCACCTCTCACGATTGGGCAACTAATCTGTCATGCGGACAGCCAATACAAGCTTTTTCGCCAAGTCGTTCCATCTGTCCGGTTGTCTTTTGGCGGACCACGAATGCTTCTTGGCGGTTGGCGAAAGCAGTTCGTCCGAAGCAGGGCTAAAGCGGATTCCGGTCGCGAGAGGACCTTTTTGGCGGCTGGACTCGGACATTCTTTGGGTCCGGACGCAATAAAGACATTTATGTATATAAATCAGCTTGGGGGACAACGATGAAGCAGACCAGAATCCTCATCCGTGCATCAGGCAGTGCATTGGTTTTGTACCTTGCAAGTGCGACCTGCGCGGCGCAATCGGCCTCATCGACCCCCCACGATAACGAAACTGCGCAATCCGATTATGCTGGCGAGATCGTTGTGACGGCGAGCAAGCGCGAAGAAAAGCTGCGTGACGTGCCGTCCGCGATCACCGTGCTGGATGGTGAAAATCTTGCCGAACTGGGCGTGCGATCGGCGCGGGATTACGCGAGCCTGACGCCGGGGCTGAACATTCAAAGCGATGGCACTCCCGGTTCGGGCAAGGTGTTTATCCGCGGCTTGCAGACCGGCGCGCTTCAGCAGTCGGCGACCACCGTATATTATCTGGACGACGTGCCGTTCACGGCAAGCTCGGCAAATGGAGGCGGCGCATTCATCGCGCCCGATCCCGAACTGGCTGACCTCGACCGGATCGAAGTGCTCAAAGGGCCACAGGGGACGCTATATGGCGCTTCGAGCCTCGGCGGCGTCATTCGCCTTGTTTCCAAGCGTCCCGACCCGTCCCGTTACTCGGGGAACGTGCGCGCGGAATTGACCGCGGTCGATGGTGGTGGCGTTGGCTATCTGATGAACGTCGGCGTCAACGTGCCGCTGATCAACGAGACGCTCGCACTTCGAGCCACCGGTTTCTACAGGCGTACCCCGGGATATGTCGATAATATCGGAACCGGCACGAAAGATGTGAACGAGAGCTTTTCGAAGGGCGCGCGCCTGGCGCTTGGCTGGAGTCCGGGCGATCGCTTGACGATCGACCTGGTCGGTCAGCTGCAAGACACGGACACCGACGGTCCGGCCCTGCAAGACAATGTCACGGGGACATTTACGCCGCTTTACGGCGAGCGCAAGTATAGCGCCTATTTCAATGCTCCTTCGTCGCTACGCTATCGGCTGGCCTCGATCACCGGACGATATGATACCGGCATAGGCGATTTGATCGCCACCGGCTCCTATCTCGAGAGCAAGCTCAGCACCGACACGGACATCACGACGAGCTATGCCGGCACGGTCGGGATCCTGGCCCTCTTCGGGCTTCCTTATCCGGCGAACACCGGCGTCGTTTCCGAAAGCCGCATCCCCCAGAAAAAGACCAGCGTCGAGGTTCGCTTCGTTTCGGACCGTCTCGGTCCCGTCGAGTTCATCGTCGGTGGCTTCTACACCAATGAAAGCGTCGATCTCGACAGCGACGTGGTCGCCCGCAGCATCCCCGGCAACGCGCCATTGCCGCCACCGCTGGGAACGCTGATCTCGGCTCCGATCACCGATCGATACAAGGAAATGTCGGCATTCGGTAATCTGACCTATTATTTGACGGATAATCTGGACGTTACCGGGGGGCTGCGTTTCGCGCATTATGAGGAAGACTTCGCGCTTGGTTACAGCGGGACCGTCTACGATATATTCTACGGTGGCCCGGTAAGCATCCCGGAGCTGCACGCGACAAAGAACCATGTGGCCTATCTGGGAACGCTGCGCTGGCGTCCGACCGATTCGCTCAGCTTCTTCCTGCGCGCGGCGAACAGCTTCCGGCCCGGCGGACCGCAGCCTGCCGCGGTGGTTCCGCCGGGCGCCCAGAGCCAGATCAACCCGGACACGGTCTGGAACTACGAGGCCGGTGTCAAGGCCGACTTCGGCCCGGTGAGCGTCCAGGCTTCCGCTTACCGCATCGACTGGAAAGACATGCAACTCTACTCTTTCGTGACCGTCGACGGGCTCCGGCAGATCGTTCTCGCCAACGCCGGCGGCGCCAAGGTGGACGGGTTCGAGTTTGCAGTGCAGGCCCGGCCAACAGACAAGCTCTCGGTCAGCGCGAATATGGGCTTCACCAATCCGCGCATCACCAAGATCGATCAGGGCGTAAGCGATTATATCGGCGCCTACTCGGGAGATCCCATTCCGCAGACACCGAGATGGACCGCCTCGGCAATTGCCGATCAGCTCTTTGACCTGGGAGCCGGTAAGCAGGGACAACTGGGCGCTACCCTGCGCTACCAGTCGCATATGTTTACATCCTATCCCCGCAGCGTGATCAGCCCGAACTTTCGAGTGCCCGGATACGCGACGGTCGATTTACGCGCCGGCGTCAATTTCGGTGGATACCAGTTGCAACTGCGTGCGGAGAACCTCTTCGACAAAGCGGGTATCACTAACTACAATCCGGGTTCGCCCGGCGTGCCTGCCGGTGCGAATCTGATCCGGCCACGCAGCTTCACCCTGGCGTTCAGCGCCAGCTTCTGAATGCGGTGACGGGTTTGTGCCTGTCGTTTCCCTGATTGACGGGGCGCGCACTGCCGACTGACTTCGCCAGAAAATTTGCGGCGGCCTGTTTACGGGCTTGGTGATCCGGCGCGTAGGCTGGTTGCTTATACTTGGTGCTATCGAGCAAACTCTGGATATGGCCCGCAACGGTGTCTGCTGCCGCGATAAGCGCGGCATCGATTGTGTGGACGTATCTACCGCCTCCGGGCCTCTTCTTCTTCGATTTCAGGAATTCACCGCCATCACGGCTTCGATCTCCACCAAAGCGCCAAAGTGGAGTGGACCGCACGGGACAATCGATCGTGCGGGTCGGTGGCCGCCGAAGAACGCTGCATACGCCCGATTGACGTCGCCCCAATGCGCGACGTCCGTAACATAGACGGTGCACCGGACGATGTCGTCGAGCGATGCGCCCACCACGCGGCCAATGGCCTCGATATTCCCGAGTGCGAACCGTACCTGATCGCCGATGGTGCGGTTCTCGCGATCGGGCGCCTCACCGGTCACGCCGAGCTGGCCCGAAACATAGAGGGTGTCGCGGTGCAAAATGGCCTGAGCATAGTGTCCGCCGGGGGGCGGCGCCGCTGCGCAGCGTATCTCCGTCGTTTTCCGAACCTTCATTTCGATCTCCGAAACCAATCACCACCCGCCGGTCCGCAGCCATTCTCCGATCAACGTCCCGCAGCGCAGCACCTCGTAGGAGGGGTAGGCCGCGCAGGTCAGGCAGGCGTGATTGGGAAGGATGCGGACGACGCTGCCGATCGGAAGGCGTTCGAACCAGCTTTCGTCGGGTACGGGCACGGCGCCATGTTCCTGATGTACGGTAACGACCGCCAGCGAACCCAGCGGATCGAGCGTTATGGCGTCGCAAACCACGCCATATCCTGCGTTCGGCATATAGCGGTTGGCCCCGACATCCTTGGACAGCGCGAGAGCGCCGGCATCGAGAATCAGGCTGGGCCCGGAGCCGCGGCGCTGGTGGCCGATGACGGTCGCAAGCACCGAGACGGCAATATCCCCTTCGGTGCAGACGCCCCGCGATAATTGGGAAAGGTCGCAGAACAGGTAGATGCCCGCCCGCACTTCGGTGACGCCCTGCAATTGTTCGGCGAAAACCACGGTCGGGGTCGAGCCGACGCTGACGATCGGGCAGGGATAACCGCGCGTGCGGAGCAATTCCGCCGACGCGACCGCCGCATGCCGCTCGACTTCGGCGATCGCGCGGATCGGCGCGGGATCGTCGAAGGCGTAGCTATGCCCGGCGTGGGTCATCACGCCCATCAGTTCAAGGTGCGGCGAACAGGCCTCGATCACGCGGGCGATCGCGACGAGCTCTTCCGACGCCGGTTCGGCGCCGCTGCGATGTTCGCCGCAATCGACCTCGACGAGAACGCCGAAGCATGCGCCGAGCGACGCCGCGGCCTGGCCCAGGGCAGCGGCCGCCTCACTGTCGTCGAGGACGATCAGCAGCCGCGCTCCATGCTCGTGCTGAATCCGGTGGGCGCGGGGCAGTTTCGCTGGAGCGATAGCTGTCGTGTAGAGGATATCGCGCCAGCCCGCGGCGGCGAAATATTCGGCTTCGGCCAGCGTCGAGACCGTGATCGGCCCTTGCTCGCCGTTTGCGGCGATGCGTGCCACGTCGGCCGACTTGGCCGTCTTCAGATGCGGGCGCAGGGTGACTCCCAGCGCATCGCAGCGCGCGCGCATACGCGCGGCGTTTCGCTCCAGCCGGTCGGCATCGAGAATCAGGCGCGGGGTATTCATCCCCGCGAAGATAGTGGTCGTGCTCATCGTACCACGTCCCGGAGCGGATCAAGCGTGTCCGCGATGAGGATCGGCCGCGCCGTCTCGGCGACAAAGGGCAGTCCGGCCCGGTTGTGCCAGAAAACCGGCATGCCGACGCCGGCTGCACCGGGAATGTCCGCTGGCGAACCTGCCACGAAGAGCGTCCTCGCAGGATCGGTGCCGAGCCGGTCCAGAACGGCGCGATATGATTCGGGTCGCGGCTTGTAATAGCCTGTTTCTTCGGAAGTCAGGACGACCGAAAAGGGAACGCCGACCCGTTCCGCCGCCTGCCGTCCCAAAAGCTTCGAACAGTTCGTTATCACGCCGAGCGCGATGTCGCGCGCGCTGAGTTCGGCGAGCACCTGCTGTGTTTCCGGCCATGGCTGGAGCATGTTCCAGTCCGCCACCAACGTGTCGGCCGCCGATTCGGCCACGCCGACCCTCGCAGCCGCCTCGCGAACGAGATCTTCATAGGGGCGGTAGGCGCCGCAACCATAAGTCAGTTCGAGATAGGCGCGGCGCCAGCGCAGCCCGTCTACCTCCGAGCCGGCCGCATGGTTCCAGACCGACCATGAATCGAGAAGTGCGGTGAGGAGGTCGAAGACCACGGCTTCGACGGCGGCAAGTTGTTTCATTGGTCGAAATCCAGTTCAATATGACTGAAAGGCGATTAGCAACGACCCGGTTGCGCCAGCAAATGCCTGTTGCTGATGGTTTCATGCCGCCCCGTATGGGGGGCTGCCTGGCCGGGTCGGCCGTCGCTCAAGATGTTTGCTATGCCGGCCTACGCCGCTGCCAGCCGCCAAAATGCTTCGGCCGACGGGGATTGGCGCCCACGCGGCCGGTACAGCCGGACGTCGACCGGAATATCCCAGCGCGTATCGCCTGCCCGTACCAGCGTCCCGCGCTTCAGATCATCCGCGACGATGCTCTGCGGAAGCCAGGCCAGTCCTTTTCCGTCCTTTGCCATGCGCGCGAGGATCAGTGTGTGCGACGTGAATACGGGCGTGAAATTTGCCCGCGTCGTGCTGGCTTCGAGCATCGCCGACACGATGCGATCCATCCCCGATTCCGCCTCATAGGCCAGCAGGTTGACGGCGTTGCCGGTGAGCATGTGCAGCGGCGCACCGTCGATTTCCCGCGGGGCGCTGACCGGCACCAGCGCGTCGGCGTCCAGCGATATCGACTGGAAACCTGTGCCGTCGAGAACCGACGGCGTGCCAGGATGAAAGTAGCACAGGCAAAAATGGGCCTTTCCGGCCAGCATCATCTGTTCGGAGGTGCTCATATTGTCGGCGGTCAGCTGGATCGGGATCTCGGTATCGGTCATCGCTTGAAGCGTCGCGAGCCATTGGGGGAAGAAGTTCAGCGCCAGCGCGTGCGTGACCAGAATCTTGACCATCGATGCGGATGTGCCGGCGATCTCCTGTACCTCACGCCGGCCATGCTCGACGTCGCGCAGGACGGTTTCGGCGATGACGGCGAAGCGCTTGCCGGCGGGTGTGAGCACCATCTGGTGGGTGCTGCGATCGACGAGTTCCACGCCGAGCCATTCTTCGAGCGCGCGGATGCGGCGGCTGAACGCCGGCTGCGTCACGCAGCGCGTCGATGCCGCGCGCGAGAAGTTGCCCGCGTGTATCAAGGCGCCGAAATCCTCAAGCCATGCCAGTTCCATCACCCATGCCCCTTCGGCCGCTTCGGGACTGTACTGCAGGACGGGCGTGTGCCTACCCCTCCTGATGCGCATGGATTGATCCATTTTACGCATTGGAGCTGCTGCCGTCCGGTCGGCAAATTGCCTCGATCGCGGCGCTGACCTGTCCCGGCAGGCGAAGGCTGCGCAGGCAGGCTTGGTTCAGGGGGTGGGCATGGGTTTCGACATTCTGCGGCGGGAAAGACGCCATCGGAGCCATCGCGCAACGAGATTGAAGGCGGCGCTGCTTGGCGCCGCGATCATCGCCGGCGCCTTGCCGGTCGCCGCGGCCGAACCGGGGACGGCGCAACGGGCGCCGCTGGTCCCGCGCGACGCGCTTTTTGCTTCGCCCACCTATTCCGAGCTGCAGATCAGTCCCGACGGCAAGCAACTTGCCTTTCTCCACCCGCTGAACGGCGTCCTGAACGTCTGGGTCGCGCCGCTCGACGACCCCGGGGCCGCCGCCCCTGTCACCCGGTTCGATACGCGCCCGCCCGACAGTTTCCAGTGGAGCCCCGACGGACGATATATATTGGTGCTGAAGGATGTGGGCGGCGAAGAGCATAGCCAGCTCTGGGTCGCGAACCTCGAAAAGCGCATGGTCACCAATATGACCTCAGATCCTGCCGTGCAGACGAAGATCGTAAAGGTTTCGAAGCGCCGCCCCGGCGAAATTCTGGTCGGTATGAATATTCGCGATCGCCGCTACCGCGATATATACCGGATCGACCTCGCGACGGGGCAGCGAACCGAGGTGCTGCGCAACGAGAAGAATTATATCGACGTCGTTGCGGATCCCGATTTCAACATCCGGCTAGCCGTTCGCGGCAATGTCGATGGGTCCTCGACCTATTTTCGCCTCGACCCCGCCGGGCCGGGCGAGCTCATGGCGATCCCGCTGGCCTCGCTCCGCAATTCGCGGATCCTCGGGCTCGACGGCGAAGGAAAGCTGTTGATGTTCGACAGCCGGACCAGCGACAAGGCGAACCTCGTCTCGATCGATATTGCCACGGGCAAGCAGACCCTGCTCGCCGCATCCGGGCGTGCCGATATCGTCGATCCGTTGTTCGACGAAGCCAGCGGAACGCTGCTCGCGACGCGCGAAGACCCGCTCGTCAGCGAATGGACGGTGCGATCGGACGACGTGCGCGCCGAGTTTGCGGCGCTCGAAGCGGCGGTTGCCGGGCCGTTCAAGATTGTCGACCAGACCCCGGACAATGCCCGCTGGTTGCTCCTCGAAACGGTTCCGAACCGCCCCGATCGCTATAGCTGGTGGAACCGCAAGGACCGGACGCTCGTGCCGCTGCTGTCGACGCGGCCCGAGCTCAACAAGCAGACGCTCGCGCGGCGGCTTCCCGTGACGATCGCATCGCGCGACGGGCTCAGCCTGCCAAGCTACCTGACGCTGCCGACGAATGCGAAACTCGGCGTTGACGGGATGCCGACGGCTCCGGTTCCGATGGTTCTTCTGGTCCATGGCGGTCCCTGGCTCCGCGACGATCTGGCGTTCGATCCGCAGCACGCCTGGCTCGCCGACCGCGGCTATGCGGTGCTGTCGGTGAACTTTCGGGCTTCGGGGGGCTTCGGCAGCGACTTCATGGCGAAGGGCGACCGGAAATGGTCGGAAACGATGCACGACGACCTGCTCGACGGCGTGAAGTGGGCGATCGACAAGGGGGTGACCGCGAAGGACCGCGTCGCCGTGATGGGGCTGTCCTACGGCGGCTATTCGACGCTCGTGTCGCTGAGTTTCACGCCCGATACTTTCCAGTGCGGCGTCGACCTTGCCGGGCCGAGCAATCTGGTGCGGCAAGTCGCGTCGATGCCCGACTGGTGGACTTGGCAGCGTCCGCAGTTCGTCAACCGCGTGGGCGATCCGGCGACGAAGGAGGGCGCGGCGGACCTGATGCGGCGCTCGCCGATCGCGCGCGTCGATGCGATTTCGAAACCGCTGCTCGTGACGAACGGCGCCAACGACCCGCGCATCTTTCCCAGCCAGTCGGAAGAGATTGTCGATGCGCTGAAGGCGCGCGGCAAGCCGGTGACCTACGCCTTTTATCCCGATGAGGGGCATGTCTATGCGAAGGACGCGACGAACATCTCCTTCGCGGCGATCGCCGAGCATTTTCTGTCGAAATGCCTTGGCGGACCCGCGGAGCCCTATGGAAACGATCTTGCCGGGTCGCAGGTCGATCTGAAGGCCGGCGCCGGGTTTGTCCCGGACCTCGAACGGGCGCTCGAGGATATGGGAAAATAAACGCCGGCTAAGGTTCGCCCAGATATTTCGCAAAGCCCGCGTCGGGGGGCGGCGACCGGCCGGCTGCGTCGGCCACGTCCATTCGCAGGAAGGCGTTCTGGACATAGCGGATGCCCGCCCAGCGTAGCGGTTCGACTTCCCAGTTCGGGGCCCGCGCGCGGACATAGGGGGCGGGCGGATCGGGCGCGCGGCCGATGACCAGCCCCGCGAGCGCGCGGGCGCAGATCGCACTGGTGATCACGCCGTGCCCCGTATAGCCATAGCTGGTCCCGATCCGGCGCACCGCATCGAAATGCACCACCGGCAACCAGTCGCGCGGAATGCCGAGATAGCCCGCCCATTGATGCGTGAATTCGACACCGTCCAGCGAGGGCCACCATTCGATCAGCCGATCGCGGATCCAGCCGAAATTGGCGTTCTTGCGCAGCGCGGTCTCGGACATGTCCGAGCCATAGCGATAGGGCGCGCCGCGGCTGCCGAACAGGATGCGCCCGTCGGCGGTCCGGGTGAGGTAGTTGGTGGTGTGGACATAGGAGCTGAGGCATTCGCCGCCGGCCCAGCCGATCTTGTTCCACTGTCCGGTGCTCAGCGGTGCGGTGAGCATGATCGTCGAGGCCATCGGGATGAGCCGGCGGCGATAACCGGGCTGCCCGGTCATGAAGGCTTCGCCCGCGAGCAGCACCGCGCGCCGGGCGCGGAGCGTGCCGCCCGGGGTCACAAGCGCGGGGTGCATGCCCGCGGTCGTTTGCAGCACGTCGGTCCCCTCATATATCCGCACGCCGCGCCGTTCGAGCGCCCGCGCGAGCCCGCGCACGAGGCGGCCAGGGTGGATCGTTCCGCCGGCGCGCAGGCGCAGGGCACCCTGGACCTTGGTCGCATGCACCGCATCCCGCGCCCGATCGGCGTCGAGCAATTCGCAGCCATCTTCCATGCCGAGGCGGACATAGGCTTCGAAGGATTGGCGCAGCGATGGCAATTGTTCGGCACTGCGCGCGACGGTGAGGACGCCGACGGGATTGAAATGCGCGTCGATGCCTTCCTCGTCACAGATCCGGCCGACCTCTCCGACCATCGCCTGCTGCGCGAGCAGCATCGCCCGCGCCGTTGCGGCCCCGAAGCGGCGGGTGAGCGCGGCGGGGTTGATCGGGAAGCGCGGCGAGCACCAGCCACCATTGCGTCCCGACGCGCCGAAGCCGCAAAATTGCCGCTCGACGATCGCGATCGACAGGTCCGGTTCGCTTTGCAGCAGATACCAGGCGGTCCATAGCCCTGTGAAGCCGCCGCCCATGATTGCGACATCGACGGTCGCGTCGCCCGAGAGGGCGGGGCGCGGCGTCAGATCGTCGCCGCAACTCGCCAGCCAGTAGCTGCCGATGTCGGCGGGTGAGGCGATTGCGGTCAAACGGGGCTTCGCCGTGCGCTAACGGGCCGGACGCCGATATTCGAGCGTCATGGTCGACGCGGCGGTCTTGCGTATCCGCTCGGGCGAAAGCTCGATCTTCTTGAGCTCGTTGGTTTCGTGCATCATCGTCTGGTCGGCGAGATGGGGGTTCCCCTTGCCGTCCGGATCGATGAACAGATTCTGGCCGCCCGCATCGATGACCGAATAGAGCGCGCGCCGGTCGGCGCCGATTTCCATCAGCCCGACCCAGCTTTCGCCGCCGTTGTGCGGCGCCATCGTCGGGCCGAGCCGCAGCACCGCCGACAGACGATGTTCGGGATAATCCTCGGCCATTTGCGGACGGTCGGGTGTCTCGAGCGACGCGTCGAAATATTTCCAGTAAATCGGTTGCTTCCATTCGGCCATGTCCTTGCCGGGGAAGCGCGGTTTGACCTCGGCGATCGTCGCCTTGATCGTGTCGATCATCATCGCGGTGCGGCCCTGCCCGTTGAAATAGTCGACGCCCAGCGGCGCGCCTGCCTTGTCGCCCTGAAAAGCGCGCAGCAACAGGCTCGATTGATAGGTCAGGTAGCGGTCGGTATCGATCGTCTTCCACCAGTCGCCCATATCGTCGCCGAACAGCGTTTTCGGCGCAGTCTGGAGCCAGGTCCGGTAGAGCGTCAGTCCCGGATTGTCGTAGCGCCGGTCGCCGTCGCGGTCCTGATACAGGCCGTTGAAGCTCAGCATCAGTTCGCCGGCGCGCTTCACCTCTGCATCGTCGCTCGCATCGATCGCGGCCCGGATCCAGGGCGCGAAAAAGTCGGGCGCCGCCTGATTGCGGTCGACCGCGCCGAGCGCGTTGAAGATCTTGCCGTTGAACTCGCGCATGTCGAGCAACGTCAGCGACTGGCCCGCCTTCGCGAGCCGGTCGCCGAGCCAGGTGCGGAAGGTCGCGCCGATGCGGGCATTGTCACCCTCCTGCGACCAGCCCGTTGCCTTGCTGTTCCACGACATGAAATAGCCCTGGCGGGGATTGATCATGTGCGGTTTTTCGGCGGGGGTCAGAAAGCCGGTCCACTCATATTCGCCGGTGCCGGGCGTCGGCAGTCGCGGATCGACGCCCGCCGCTTTCTTGGGGAGCGCGCCGGCTTCGAAATAGGCGATCGTGCCGTCCTCGCCGCCATAACAGGCGCCCAAATTCCAGCCGAGCCGGTCGACGCCCTTTTCGCGGAACTCGGCGAGGCTCTTTGCGCGGCCCATTTCGGCAAAGGCGACCCATGTGTCGAGTTCGCGGCCGTGGACGCCCATCTGCTGCGAATAGGCGGTACCGTTTTCGACATCCCATGCGATCACCGGGCCGTGAATCGTCCACGCGACCTCGTGCGTGAAGGGCGCGCCGTCCTTGACCTTGAACGCTTCGGTGCGGTGCTCCATCGTCTTCCACGCGCCCTTGTACCAATATTCGTACCGGTTCTTCGGGTTGAGCTTTTCGGCGAAGGTGGTGCCGGCTTCGCTGCTGCCCGACACCAGCAGCCAGCCGTGCTGCGCGCCGCGCCCCATCGTCGGCACGCCCCATCCGGTCGAGCCGAAGCCCGCATTATCGAAACCGCCGCCCTTCAGATGGATTTCGGGGCCGTCGGCGGTGGCTTCCAGCATCAGCACCTTGCCGCTCGCCGATTTTCCGGGGCCGATGACCATGCAGCGGCTGGCGCCTTTCACCGGTTCGGTGGGCTTCGTCTGCGCCGCCGCCGCCGCGACATTGCGATGGGGGGCCAGTTGCGCGGGAGCGAGGACGGGGGTGGGCATCGGCCGGGCCGGGGCGAGATCGTCACCCGCGGGGATGGTGGTCGGGGAATCGGGGTCGGAAATCGGCACGACGTCGTTGAAAATCGCCCATGCCTTGTCCTGACCGTAGCGCGCCGTCATCGCCTTCAGAAATTCGAGGTTGCGGATTTCATACGTGTCGCGTCCCAGCGGTGCGGCGCTGATCAGCGCGAGATATTCGGTGAGGTTCCAGCGCGTCGGCTTGATCCCCCAGCGAATGAATTCGAGCGGGGTCAGCCGTGCAGGGTCGGCATTCACTTCGTCGATGCGTTTGTTGATGCCGTCGACCATCGCCCGGATCATCTTGCGATGCTCGGGCGCCAGCGCGCGGTAGCGCTGCATCAGCGTCGCGTCGGAAAGCCTCCGGCCGCGCATCATCTTGTCGCCTTCGATTGCCGATTTCCCGACAAGCTCGGCGCGGCGGCCCTGCGTATTGTGCCGCGCGAGTTCCATCGCGGCGAGGCGGTCGTGCGCGATCGCATAACCCGCGCCGAACATCACCGCGTCGGACGTCTCGGCCTGCACATGCGGCACCCCGAAATCGTCGCGGGTGATGCTGACCTTTTCGGCGGCGCCTCCTTGCGCCTGTGCCGCCGGCGCGGCGGCGAGCAGCAGGATGGTCGAACCATGGAGCAGGGCGGCAGTCGAACGGCGCATCAAAAATCTCTCCCCGGATTATCTATTTCGGCAGGAATGTCTCGGCCAGCGCGACCCACAGCGCGGCGCCGGTCGGCGAAATGCTGTCGTCATAGGCATAGTGCGAATTGTGGAGCATCACCGAGCCCGGCCCCTCGTCGCCGTTGCCGAGGAGCAGGAAACAGCCCGGAACGACGTCGAGGTAACGCGCGAAATCCTCGCCCCCCATGCCCGGCGCATCGAGATCGACGAAGCGGTCGGGGCCGACGATGCCGATCGCCACCTCGCGGACCTTCGCATAGAGGTCGGCGGGATTGTGGAGGGCAGGGTAGCCACGTTCGTAATGCAGTTCGGCGGTTGCGCCGAACGACGCGGCGATGCCGGTCACGATCTCGCGCAGCCGCTGTTCGGTCGCATCCTGGCTCGCGCGCGACAGCGTGCGGACGGTGCCGCCCATGCGCGCCTCGTCGGCGATGATGTTGAAGGCGGTGCCGGCCTCGACCTTGCAGATCGAGACGACGGCGGCGTCCATCGGGTCGGTGCTGCGCGCGACGATGCTTTGCACCGCGACGATGATCTGCGCCGCGACGAGCACGGGGTCGATCGTCAGGTGCGGGCGCGCCGCGTGGCCGCCCTTGCCGGTGACGACGATCTCGAACTTGTCGGCGGCGGCGTAGAGCGCGCCCGCGCGTCCCGCGAGCTTGCCCGCGGCGATGCCCGGGCGGTTGTGAATGCCGAAGATGGCATCCATCGGAAAACGGTCGAACAATCCGTCGCGGATCATCGCGCTGGCGCCGCCGTCGGGATCGCCGCCGGGCCCCTGATAGCCGAGCGATTCCTCGGCGGGCTGGAAGATCAGATGGACGGTACCGTCGAAATTGCGCGTCGCGGCGAGGTGCTTCGCGGCGCCGAGCAGCATCGTCGTATGCCCGTCGTGGCCGCAGGCGTGCATCACGCCCGGCGTGCAGGATTTATGATCGGACTCGGTCAGCTCGGTCATCGGCAGCGCGTCGATGTCGGCGCGGATGCCGATCGCGCGGTCCGATGTCCCGGCGCGGATCGTCGCGACGATACCGGTACCGCCGATGCCGGTGTGGACCTCGTCGACCCCGAAGCTTTCGAGCAGATCGATGATGAAACCGGCCGTGGCCTGTTCGTGAAAGCCGAGTTCGGGATGCTGGTGGATATGCCGGCGCCAGGCGGTCATGTCGGTTTCGAGAGATTTGAGGTCAACGGACATGGGGACGCACCTCCTGGCGCAGCGGCGAGATCAGGCTAGGGACGACGCGCGGCCGACCCCAATGCTTGTTGGACATGGTTGCATGTCGGGCGGCGGATTTCATCATGGACTCCCTCAAGGCGCGGCGTGCGCCGCGACCTGATAAAAGACCTGCGCGTGCGGGCCGAGGGGGAGATCGAAGGTGACCCATGCGACGACCATCATGATCCCCGTCGCCATGAAGCAGAGCGCATAGGGCAGCATCAGCGCGAGCAGCGATCCGACCCCCATCGACTTGTCCCACCGCTGGCAGAAGACGAGCACGAGCGGGAAATAGCTCATCAGCGGCGTCATGATATTGGTATAGCTGTCGCCCATGCGGTACGCGGCGGTCGTCATTTCGGGGCTGATGCCGAGCAGCATGAACATCGGCACGACGA
>JALDYH010000272.1:0-4592 GCA_032154175.1 Sphingopyxis sp.
AGGCGATATTCCTTGGGAATACCGACCTTCTTGCCCTTGAGATCGCTCGACAAAGCGGCTTCCCAGTTCGGAACCGCTATGTTCAGGCTCGTCGAATCCTTCGGATCGAAGCCCGCCATATTCTCGAGCATGATCGCGCAGTCCTTGACGTCGCGCGCCATCGGCCCCGCCTGATCGAGCGAACTCGCGAACGCCACGATACCCCAGCGCGAGCAGCGGCCATAGGTCGGCTTGATGCCCGAAATGCCCACGAAGGCCGCGGGCTGGCGGATCGAGCCGCCGGTGTCGGTGCCCGTCGCCGCGGGGCACAGCCGCGCCGCGATCGCCGACGACGAACCACCCGACGACCCGCCCGGCGCGAGCGCGGCATTGCCGCCATCCTTGCGCTTCCACGGGCTGATCACATTGCCGAAGTAGCTCGTCTCGTTCGACGACCCCATCGCGAACTGGTCGAGGTTCAGCTTGCCGAGCATGCCGCAACCCGCGTCCCACAATTTCTGCGACACCGTCGATTCATAGCGCGGCACGAAACCTTCGAGCATATGGCTCGCGGCGGTGGTCTGGACGCCATTCGTCGCGAACAGGTCCTTCATCCCGATCGGCACGCCCGAAAGCGGCTTCAGCGTCCCCGCCGAACGGTCGGCATCGGCCGCCTTCGCCGCGGCGATCGCATGCTCGGGGGTCTCGACGATGAACGCATTCAGGGCCTTGGCGCCCGCGACATTGGCGTTGAACGCCTCGGCGACCTCGACGGCGCTGAAGTCGCCCGCGCGGTGCCCGTCGCGGATCTGCGCGACAGTGAGGTTCGTAAGATCGGTCATTATTCGATTACCTTCGGCACGCCGAAAAAGCCGTGCTGCGGCGCGGGCGCATTGGCGAGAATATCGTCGCGGCGGTTGCCGCCGGTCAGCGGGTCGGCGTCGACGACATCGTCGCGCAGCCGCAGCGCGTTCGGGATCACCGCGGTCATCGGCTCGACCCCGGTCACATCGACCTCGCCGAGTTGCTCGACCCAGCCCAAAATGCCGTTGAGTTCGCCTTCCATCGCGGCGGCTTCGGCATCGCTGATCGCGATGCGCGCCAGCGACGCGATTTTCCTTACTGTTGCCTGATCGATTGCCATGATCGCCCTAACTTTAACGAAGCCGCGCCGCTAGCATCCCCGCCGGATCGCTTCAAGGCGCGGCTATTCGAAAGTCCCCGATTCCGGCACGCCATTCACCAGCACACGCCGTTGCTGCACCGTCTCGACCTCGATCCGCGCCGTCGACAGGTCGACCGCGGGCTCTTTCGCAGGCGTCGGCTTCGCCCAATCGCCCTGCGTCCATTGCCCGGCATCATTCTGCGTCACGAAATCGAAATTGAGCGAATCGCCGGGCTCGTTCTGCCCCAGCACCCCGATCCTCCTGTCGTCAAGCCACACCGCAACACACGCCTTCGCGCGGCTGCACATATAACTTGCGGAAATGCGATCGAGTGCTTCGGCCGGCAGCGCGCGGCCCGCCGGAACGATCCGCAGCCGCTCCGCGAAGGGCCTGAGCAAGGTCGGCCCCTCGGGCCCGGTCAGATCCCAGCGATTTTTCGCTGCCAGCGCCGCTTTCGCCGCATCGGCGCGCGCCTTTATCGGCGAACGCGCCAGCTCCTTCAGCGCCGCCCGCCCCCTCGGCCCGAAATCATAGGCCATCGCCGCCCAGTCGAACTTCTCCACGGGAGTCGCCCCCGATTTCAGCCGCGCAAGCTGGTCGCGCGTCGAAATCGCCCCGAAATCGAGGATCGGCAGCGCAAGGAACAATGCGAGCAGCGCCAGCCCGATCGCCAGCTTCTGCTGCAAAGGCCGCAGCCAGTCGTCGAAATCGCGCCGCCCCTTCACGACCGCCCACACGCCCGCGATGCCATAGGCGAGCGCGATCACCGCCGCGATCACGCCCCAGATGCGTTCGGGGGTCCAGCCGTACTGGATCACGCGCAAATGCATCGAATAAAAGGCGATGCCCGCGAGCGGCAGCACCGCCACCGCGAGCACCGGCGCCGCCCAGCGCAGCACCGGGTTGGTCGCGCGATCCTCGTCCCCGTTGCCGATTACCGCATTGGCGAGCAGCACCGCGAACGCCGCCGCGCCCATCATCACCGCCGCGGTCGAAAAGCCCGAATCCCAAAGCTTCTGCAGCCCCGTTCCGGCGAGCGCGAGCAGGAACAACAGCAGCGCCGCAGCCAGTACCGGCGCGAGCACCGCGAGCACGATCATCACCAGCCGCTGCAAGGTCGCGACCAGCCTGTCGCGCTCGCGCAGCAGGCCAACCGCCCCGCCGAACGCCGCACCCGCGAGCATCCAGCCGAACCATTCGTCGTTCAAGAGGTCGAAGATCAGGTTGATCCCGATCAGCTTGAACATCTGCCCGATCAGCACGGTAAGCAGGAAGGTGATGCCGACGAACGCCAGGCTCGCCGCCCCGATCACCGCGTCGGTCCACGCATGGCTGTGCAGCCGCTCGTACGGCATCGTCCACAGCTTCCAGAAGCGCCAGTCGGACGCGACGTCGCGCCGCGTCTGGAACAGCGGCGTCGCGACCAGCACCGCGAGGATGCCGGACCAGAACGGCCATTCGACCGGATTGCCCTGAATATTATACGCCGCGGTCTGCCACGCGATCAGTCCGAGGATGACGCCCCAGCCGAGCGCGAACCCCAACGCCCAGTGCCAGCGGCGCAGCTCGACGCCGAGAACGAACGCCACCGCAGCCACCGCGACGCCCGTCGCCAGCGCGCTGCGCCAATGCGACAGCACATCGTCATAATGATGGTCGATGAGCAGGTGGAACGCCAGCCCGGCGAGCGCGCAGATCGCCGCCATGATCCACGGGCGCAGCGGCCAGGGCAGATCATTCTCGTCGAGCCGCGCCGAAACGCTCGACGATCTGGCGGGCGAATCGGGGGCGGCGGGTGCGGTCGCTTCGGTCATGCGTCAAAGCCTATCGCGTAAAATCATCATCCTGAACCTGTTTACGGATCCGAATTCCGCGTGACGAGTTATTTGTAGCCGGGCACCGGAGCCGCTAGAGAAGCCCGAATTCATCTCTCCCGACCGTATGGAATCCCATTTGGCCCGCAAATTTCTCTACGTCATCGCCGCCATCATCCTGCTGATCGTCGCCGCCGGGGTCGTGTACCAGCTCTTCCCGGGCTGGATCGCGCGCACCGCCTTCGTTCCCAGCACCGAATTCAAGCCACAGGCCGCGGTCGCGCCCAACGCCTATGACGACCCCAAAATGTGGTTCGCGCGGCCGGGAATGGAGAAAGACCCGTCGGCCTGGCGCCCCGCCGCCGATGGCAGCGAAACCCCCGGCACCGATCTTCCCGAAGAAAAAGCCGCAGCGCCGCTGATTCCGCCCGCCAAGGCTGCCCAGACGGCCGCCGAAGCCCCATTCAAAAAGGGCGACGCCGCGGTCTTCTTCGTCCACCCCACGAGCTATTACAGCCGCTCGAGCTGGAACGCCCCGCTCGAGGATCGCGATTCCGACCACCGCGCCAATCTCTTCGTGCAGGGGATGGCGAGCGCCTTTGCCGACGCCGGCGAAATCTGGGCACCGCGCTATCGTCAGGCGACGCTCGGCGCCTTCCTCGCCGAAGACCGCGTCACTGCGGGCAAGGCGATCGATTCGGCCTATCGCGACGTCGAGGAGGCCTTCGACGCCTTCCTCGCCGCGCAGCCGAAGAACAAGCCGATCATCCTCGCGGGCCACAGTCAGGGCGCGCTCCACCTCACGACCCTGCTCAAGACGCGCATCGCGGGCACCCCGCTCGCGAAGCGGATCGTCGCGGCGTACGTCATCGGCTGGCCGGTCAGCCTCGACACCGACATCGCCGGGCTCGGCCTGCCCGCGTGCCAGACCCCCGAGCAAAAGGGCTGCATCCTCGGCTGGGCCAGTTTCGCCGACCCCGCCGATCCCATCATGGTCACCGACGCCTATGACGGCACCATCGGTTTCGACGGCCGCCCGCGCGCGGGGACGCGCATGCTCTGCACCAACCCGCTCACCGGCATCCCCGATACCGAAGCCCCGGCGGAAGCCAATATTGGCACGCTCAAGCCGACCGAGGGCTTCAAGTCGGGGTCGTTGATCGCGGGCAAGATCGGCGCCAGATGCGACGACACACGCGGCTTCCTGATGATCGGCGATGCCGCCATCGCGAAGAATTATGTCGTCGCAGGCTATGTCCTTCCGGGCAACAACTATCACGTCTACGACATCACCCTCTTCTGGGCGAACGTCCGCGCCGACGCGCTGCGCCGCCTCGCGACCTATGAAGACAAGCCGTCGCCCGTGCCGCCCGCGGCCGCGCCGCTGCCGCCTCCGGCCGCGACCACTCCCCCACCTTCGTCACCCCGGACTTGATCCGGGGTCCCGCTTTTCGTGTAGAGTTAGCGCGATGATCATCACCGCCGCCCCCGACTTCGCCGCTCACTTCCCGAACGGCGGCCGCCTCGCGGGCCTCGACGTCGGCACCAAGACGATCGGCATCGCCTTTTGCGATACGAACTGGAGCTTCGCGACCCCCGACAAGACGATCATCCGCAAGAAATTCTCGGTCGA
>JALDYH010000273.1:0-4591 GCA_032154175.1 Sphingopyxis sp.
GGGCTGCACGCGCGCGCCAGCGCCAAGTTCGTGACCTTCGTCAGCCGCCTGCCCGAAAGCGTGTCGGTCGAGGTCGAAAAGGGCGGGTCGCGCGTCAACGGTACCTCGATCATGGGATTGATGATGCTCGGCGCCGCGAAGGGCGATTCGATCACCATCCACACGCGCGGCGACGGCGCCGATGCGGCGCTCCTCAAGCTCGTCGGGCTGGTCAAGGACAGCTTCGGCGAGGATTGACGGCATGCGCCGTTCCACCATCGAGAGCCTGTCGAACCCGCTGGTCAAGCGGATGCGATTGCTGCGCGAGAAACGCCATCGCCGCGCCGAGGGGCTGTTCCTTGCCGAAGGGCTGCGCATCGCGACCGAGGCGCGCGAAGCGGGCATCTTGCCGCGGTGGCTGTTCCTCGGGCCCGAGGGCGACGCACACCCGCTCGCAGCGATGCTTGCCGCCGACACGCTCGCGGCGGGCGGCGAGGTCATCGACACGACGGGCGCGATCCTCTCGAAACTGTCGGGCAAGGACAATCCGCAGACCGTCGTGGGCATCTACACCGAACCGCAAACCACGCTTGCCGATCTCGATCGCGACACCGCAGCGATCTGGCTCGTCGCCGAGCGGCTGCGCGACCCCGGCAACCTCGGCACGATGCTGCGCACCGGCGATGCGGTCGGCGCGGGCGGGCTGATCCTGCTCGACGAATCGACCGATCCCTACGCGGTCGAGGCGGTGCGCGCGAGCATGGGCGCGATCTTCACTCAGAAGCTGGTGGTCGCACGCTGGGACGAGTTCCTTCGCTGGCTGCGGCAAGGCCCGGGCCAGCTCGTCGCAACATGGCTCGGCGACGATACACAGGATTATCAGGCGGTTCGCTATACAGCGCCGACCTTCATCCTCACCGGCAATGAATCGCAGGGCATGCCGCCCGAATATGCCGATGCCGCCGACGTGCGCGTCAAGATGCCGATGATGGGCAAGGCCGACAGCCTGAATGCCGCGGTCGCGACGGCGGTGATGGCCTATGAAGTGCTCAACCAGCAGCGGAACCGATAGGTCCGCGCACCGTTCATCAGCGGATCACTCCCGCCGCGCTAGGAGAAGCCGCATGATGAGGATCATAGTGCCCGCCCTTGTTTCGACGCTCGCGCTTGCTGGCTGTGCCCCCGCCCCCGGCACTCCGCCGCAAGGGCCGGGCGAGCAGCCGGCCGCCTATATGGCGCTCGGTACCGAACCCGGCTGGACGCTCGAGATCACGCCGTCGCGGCTCAACTATGACGGCGACTATGGCGAGACGAAGATCATGGTTCCGAACCCCGGCGCCAAGCCGTCGATGAACGGCCGCGCCTATGCCACCGACCGGCTGTCGGTGGTGATCAAGGAAGCGCCGTGCAGTGACGGGATGAGCGATCGCCGCTACGCCGACACCGTTCGCATCGTCGCCGACGGCAAGTCATTGCAAGGCTGCGGCGGCAAGATCCTGCCGCCCGACACGCTCGCGGGATCGACCTGGACCTTCGTGTCGATCGGCGGCATCGCCGTCGCGGCGGACCGGCCGACCGCGCTGCAGTTCGAAGGCGCACGGCTCAGCGGCACCGCGGGCTGCAACCGCTTTTCGGGTGGTTATGCGGTGAGCGACGGAACGCTCAAGGCCGGCCCGCTAATGGCGACCGAAATGGCCTGTCCGGGGGCGGACATGACGCAGGAGGCGGCCTTCTTCAAGCTGATGGCGACGCCGGTCAGCCTGACCTTCGCCGACGACGGCACGCTGACCCTGACGGGAAGCGAAGGCCGGACGGCGGTGCTGCGGCGAGCAATCTGATCTCGGCGCCTATTCGCCCGCGTCGTTGACCGCCGCAGGCGCCGACGCGAGCTTCGCCAGCGGCCGTGCTGCCTGTTCGGCGACGGGGAGGGACGGGATTTCCTTGTCGCCGGTCTCGATATCGAGCGCCTCGAAACGTTTCGCCTGCGTCAGCACCTGCGATTCGAAGCTGCCGACAAAGGCGTTATACGCCCCCGTCGCCTGATCGAGATTGCGCCCGACCTTGGCGATGTGCGAGCCCATCACCGACATGCGCGCGTAGAGTTCCTTGCCGAGTGCCGCGATTTCGCGCGCTTGATTGGCCAGTTTTTCCTGCCGCCACACCGCCGCGACGGTGCGCGCGATCGCGATGAGGTTCGTCGGGGTGGCAAGCAGCACCTTGCGTTCGAACGCATAATCCCAGAGCCCCGCATCCTGATCGAGCGCGGCGGCGAGGAAATGTTCGCCCGGCACGAACATCACGACGAAGTCCGGGGTGTCGTCGAACTGGTTCCAATAAGCCTTGGCGCCGAGCGTATTGACGTGCGCCTTCATCGCCGCGGCGTGCGCCACCAGATGCGCCGCCTTCTCGCGCTCCTCCACCGCACCGAATGCGTCCTGATAAGCGTTCAGGGACACCTTGGCGTCGATCACAAGATTTTGTCCGCCCGGAACACGCACCACGACGTCAGGGCGGAGACGCCCGCCGTCGCCGTCGTTGACGCTGACCTCGGTCTGGAAATCGGCATGTTCGGAAAGCCCGCAGCTTTCGAGCACGTTGCGCAGTTGCTGCTCGCCCCAGCGCCCGCGCGCCTTCGGTGCATTGCGCAACGCGTTGACGAGTTTCGCCGCCTCGCTCGACACGCGTTCGGTGCCCTCGCGCATCGCCGCGATCTGGCCGTGAAGCAGGCCGAAGGCACTCTGGCGCTCGGCTTCGACCTTCTTCACTTCCGTCTCATATTTTTCCAGCCGCTCGTGCACCGGCTGGAGCAAAGCCTTGAGACTCTGTCCCGTAGTCGCCTCGCTTTCCCTGAAACGCGCTTCGGCGCGGTCGAGGAAGGCTTTCTGCGCGCCGTCGAGCATCACCTGCCCGACCTCGCGGAACTGCGCGGTGAGCGCAGCCTGTGCATCCTTCAACTGCGCGATCTGTGCGTCATGCGCCTCGTCGCGCGCACGCTGTTCGCTGAGTAGGGCCGCAAGCTGGATATCGGCCGCCTTGCGCGCCTCGGCCTCGACCGCAAGGTCGGTGACCGCGCTCCTGAAACGCTCCGCAAGTCCGTCGCGCTCGGCCTTGAGCGCCCCCGATTGCCGTCCGGCGAAAAGCCAGCCGATCAGGCCGCCCATCGCAAGGGCAACGAAGGCGACGATAAGCGATGTTCCATCCATAAACAGAACATAGGACGAACAACGTCCCTCTGGCTAGCCGGTAATTATCGCCCGCGTCACGCCGCGTCCCACGATGACGGCAATATCGCGCGATACGCCTCGATCCCCGGGGCGCCGCCGACGATCATGCCTTGGGTTAGCAGCCAGTAATGGCGCACGATCTCGGCCTGTTGTTCGAGGCCGTATCTTTCCAGCAGCCAGCCGGGTTTCAGGCTGTAGCTGTAGGTCGCGAAGGGGTGGCGCATCAGCACCAGATACCAGCGCCCGCGCGTCTGCGCCTGCCACACATGCGTCATCTCGTGGATGAACAGGCCCTGCAATCGCTGCGACGCGGCGCTGAAATCCTCGCAATAGAGTTCGCCATGCGGATTGAAGTGCAGGCTGCCCATCGGCGCCATGACGATGTGCCGCGGCTGGAAGAAAATCCATTTATGGTGGTTCACGCGCACGCGGTCATAGGCGATCGCGTCGCCGAACACGCTGCGCGCGAGCGCCACTTCACCGCTCGTCAGGGGGCGTGACGGACGCGGCACCCGCGTTTATTTCTTCGCTGTGTCCGGGGCCGCCTTTTCGGCGCCATGATCCATCGCGCCATGGTCCATCGCGCCCTCGCCCCCTTCGGCCGGTTTGATCACCATATCGAAGAGGATGCGTTCATTATTGTTGTTGGTGAAGACAAACGCCATCGGCAGCTTGCCCGCGCGCACCGCGGCGCCGTTGATGCCCCAGATCATCAGATGCTTGCCGCCCTGCTTGAACACCAGCTCGCCCTTTGCCGGCACGTCGGCGCGGAGCAGCGGCTTCATCGTCACCACGCCATTTTCCTTGACGCTTTCGTGCATCTCGACGCGCTGCGCGAGATCGGCGGTCACCGCGACGAGCTGGACCGGCTGCGGTCCGCCCTGAACGCGGAAATAGCCGACCGCCGGACGATCAGGCGTCGCCCCCATCACGATATGGCCGCTGACGACGTTGAGCGGTTTGGCAGCGACCAGATTATCGCCGCAGGCCGTCAGGGTCAGCGCGGTGGCGGCAAGGGCAAGGATCGCAAAAGGTTTCATTTCGGGAGGACTCCGTAAAAGCGCGTCATTTCACGCCCTCGATAAGCCCTGAAAGCCCTTGTGCCAAGGATTAGCGCACCTATATCGCGCCCATAGAACCCATGGACGGCGTGCCTTTTCAGGGCGCCACAGAAGCAACAAGGACGTAATACCAATGGCCAAAGTGATCGGGATCGACCTCGGCACCACGAACAGCTGTGTCGCGGTGATGGAAGGCGGAAAACCCAAGGTTATCGAAAATGTCGAAGGCACGCGCACGACCCCGTCGATCGTCGCCTTTGCCAAGGATGGCGAGCGCCTGATCGGCCAGCCGGCGAAGCGCCAGGCCGTCACCAACCCCGAAAACAC
>JALDYH010000056.1:0-22568 GCA_032154175.1 Sphingopyxis sp.
GTCACGACGATCGCGTCGCCTTCGTCGAGCAGCAGCCGGCAGTCGAGATCGATCCCCTGCTTAGCACCATTCGTCACCAATATGTGATCGGCGGTCAGCGCGCAGCCGTCCTCGTTCATCCAGTCGGCGAGCCATTGGCGCAGGTACGGCTGGCCGCGACCGGACGCATATTGCAGGGCTTCTTCGCGATGTCCGGCGAGCGCGGCCTGTGCAAAGGGGCCGAGGTCGGGGAGCAACTGCGGGGCGGCGAAGCCCGAATCGAACAGGATGATGTCGTCGCCGAATTCCGAAGGAAAATGCGGTGGAGGCAGAAGGGTAGATAAGTTCACGGCTCGACGCGCCAGGCGTTCGTTGTTCGGCAAGTTTTCGGCCCTCCTTCACTCCGCGATTCCGCGAAGCGTTCGTCCCTGACCGAAACGATGGCCACCACCGGCGAATCCGCCACTGGGGTGAGGGCAAAAAAACGAATGGAGGATTTGGCTTAGCCATCGCTCGTGCTGATCGGGAGGCGAATGCATGAGATTGCTGTCGAGCCATTTGCGCAGCCGTGCGGCGACCATGCTGGCAGCGGCGCTGGGACTGTCGTTGGCCGGCGGCGTGCGGGCCGGCGAGGCCGGTTCCGGCGCGGCCTTCCCCAGCTCATATCGTCCGGCGCAAGCATCGCCGCTGGCGATTGTCGGCGCGACGATTCTGACCGGAACCGGCGCCGAGATAGCCGACGCGACGATTCTGGTCCGCGATGGCGTGGTCGAAGCGGTCGGCGCCGGGATCTCCGTACCGGATGATTATGTCCGTATCGACGGGCGTGAAAAATGGGTTACGCCGGGGATCATCGATGCGCATTCGCATCTGGGAGTTTCTCCCTCGCCAGCGACGCCGTCGCATGAGGATAGCAACGAAGCGGTCGCACCGAATACGGCGGAAGTATGGGCCGAGCATTCGGTATGGCCGCAGGATCCGAAATTCCGCCTTGCGCGTGCGGGCGGTGTCACGACCCTGCTGATCCTGCCGGGTTCGGCCAATTTGTTCGGGGGACGATCGGTCACGCTCAAGAATGTGCCCGCGGTGACGACGCAGGGCATGAAGTTTCCGGGCGCGCCCTATGGCCTCAAGGTGGCGTGCGGCGAAAATCCGAAGCGCGTCTATGGCAGCAAGGGACGCTCTCCGGCGACCCGGATGGGCAATGTCGCGGGCTATCGCAAGGCATGGATCGACGCGAGCGACTACACGCACAGATGGGACAAATGGGAAAAGGGTGGCCGCGCAGGCGATCCGCCAAAGCGCGACTTGCAACTCGAAACGCTGGCAGGCGTGCTCAAGGGCGAGATTCTCGTCCAGAATCATTGTTACCGCGCGGACGAAATGGCGGTGATGATCGATGTCGCGCGCGAATTCGGATTCCGGATTCGTACGTTCCACCATGCGAACGAGGCATTCAAGATCGCGCCGCTGCTGGCTCGCGAGGATATATGCGTCGCGACCTGGGCGAACAGCTGGGGCGCAAAGATGGAATCGCTCGACGGTATCGAAGAAAATGCGCCGATGATTCACGCTGCGGGCGGCTGCGCGATCATCCATTCGGACGATGGCCTGCTCGTCCAGCGGCTGAACCAGGAAGCGGGCATTGCCATGACCGCCGCCAATCATGCCGGCATGGCGATCGCGCGCGGCGAAGCGATCAAATGGATCACTGCCAATCCGGCCAGGGCGCTGGGCATCGCCGACCGGGTCGGAACGCTCGAACCCGGCAAGATGGCCGATCTCGTGCTGTGGAGCGCCGATCCGTTCAGCGTCTATGCGCGCGCCGACCGCGTCTGGGTCGACGGGGCGCCGGTGTGGGACCGGACCGATCTGCGCTATCGGGCGCCGTCCGATTTCCTGCTCGGCCAGCCCGGCCAGGACTTTGCGCGATGATCCGCAGCCTTGCCCTGGTTGCAGCCTCGCTGTTTGCCATGTCGGCGTCGGCGCAGACCGTCGCGATTACCGGCGGCCGCATCGTCACGATGGGGCCGGCGGGAGATATCGAGCGCGGAACCCTTGTCATTCGCGGCGGCCGTGTCGTGGCGGTCGGCGCCGACCTGCCTGTCCCGTCCGATGCCCGCATCATCGATGCCAGCGGAAAGATCGTCACGCCGGGGTTCGTCGCGCCGGCTACCACGCTTGGCCTCGTCGAAGTCCGCACGGTCGATGCCGCCGACGACCGTGCTACGGGCAAGAGCGATCTCAGCGCGGCGTTTGACGCCGGCTACGGGCTCAATCCCGACTCGCTGCTGATGCCGGTTGCGCGGCTTGGCGGCATCACGCGTGCGATTGTCGTCCCGGCATATAAGGACAAGGCGGGGCGCGAATTGCTGTTCGCGGGAAAGGCGGCGGCAGTCGCGTTGGACGGCCGGCCGATGCCGATGCGGCGGGGCGTCGCGATGACCCTCGAAATGGGGGATGCGGGCGCCGAACGGGCGGGCGGCGCGCGCGCCGGCGAACTGGTGACGCTTCGCGCGATCTTTGCCGAAGTGCGCGATTTCAGGTCACGCCGTTCCGCTTACGACAGGGGCGCGACCCGCGATTATCTTCTCTCGCGCGCCGACATGGAGGCATTGATCCCCGTGGTCGAAGGTCGCATGCCGCTGCTCGTTTCGGTGAACCGCGCCTCGGACATTCGTGACGTGCTGGCGATGGCGCGCGACGAGCGGCTGAAATTGATCCTCGAAGGCGCGGCCGAAGGCTGGCGGGTCGCAAGTGAAATTGCCGCGGCCGGGGTACCGGTGCTGATCACGCCGGTCGACAACACGCCTGCATCGTTCGAAACCCTCGGCGCGACGCTCGACAACGCGCACAGGCTTGCGACGGCGGGGGTCGTCATCGCGATCGAGGGCAACGGCAGTCACCGCGAGCGCGAGATGCGCTACAATGCGGGCAACGCGGTGGCCAGCGGGCTCGACTGGCGGACCGCGCTCGCGGCGATCACCATTCATCCGGCACGCATCTTTGGCCTCGCCGACCGTATCGGGTCGCTGGAGATCGGCAAGGAAGGCGATGTCGTCATCTGGGACGGCGACCCGCTCGACACCCTGTCGCGGCCGACCGCGGTGCTGATCGGCGGAGTGAGCCAGCCGATGACGTCGCGCGCAACGGAACTTCGCGACCGCTACCTTCCTGCCATTTCTGCTTCGATCAATGGAGAAAAGCCATGAATGTGAACAAGTTGCTCATGCTCTATTCGGGCGTGCTAACCGCCGCTTTTTCGGTTGCCCTGGCGACCAATGCAGGGGCCGACACCCCGCCAGGCAAGGCGGTGTTCGACGAGATCGACGTCAAGCGCATCAATGTGCGCGAGGATGACGGGACGATCCGCATGATCGTGTCGAATACCAGCCGTTCGCCCGGTATCATCATGAAGGGCAAGGAACGGCCGCACCCGAGCGGCAATCGCGGCGCGGGGATCATCTTCTATAACAACGAAGGTTCCGAAAATGGCGGGCTGACCTTTAGCGGGCGCACCGGCCCCGATGGCAAGGTATCGGGCGGCGGCCACCTCAGTTTCGACCAGTATGAACAGGATCAGGTGATCCAGCTGACCCAGAATGAATATGACGGGCGCCGCTGGGCGGGGATGGTGGTCAACGACCGGCCGAACGAGGCGCTCGATTTCGATCTCGCCGAACGAATCTCGAAAATGCCCGACGGGGCCGAAAAAACCGCGGCGCTGCAAAAGGTCCAGGCTGACGGCACTTTCGGCCGCCAGCGGCTCTATGTCGGCAAGACGCGCGATCGCGATTCGGCTGTGATGCTCAGCGACGCGATGGGACGCCCGCGCATCCTGATGAAGGTCACCTCGGAGGGCACGGCATCGATCGACTTCCTCGACGAAAAGGGCGGCGTGATCCGCTCGGTCACCCCCGACGCCAAATGAAGCGGAGCATATTTCCTGTCGCGGCGGCGCTCGCGCTGGCCGGGTGCGCGGGGGACGATCGGCCGGCGCCGATGGCGCCGCCGGCCGTCGACGCCGCCACGATGGAGGAGGCCGATCCTTTTCCAAGCACCTACCGCGTCCGTGCGACGGGCCGTATCGCCATCGTTGGAGCAACCGTACTGACCGCGACCGGGGAAGAATTTACCGACGGCACCGTTCTGATCGAGGGCGGCAAGATCGCCGCGGTGGGTGCCGCGCTTGCTGCGCCCGCCGGCTATGCGATCGTCGATGCGCGTGGCAAATGGGTGACGCCGGGGGTAATCGACGCGCATTCACATCTCGGCGTCTGGGCCCAGCCCGACTCGGTCGATGCGCTCAACGACGTCAACGAATTGACCGATCCGAACACCGCGCAGGTGTGGGCGGAGCATTCGGTGTGGCCGCAGGATCCGGGTTTCGATACCGCGCGCGAAGCCGGGGTGACGACGCTGATGATCTTGCCGGGTTCGGGGAACCTCTTCGGCGGGCGCACCGTCACGCTGAAGAACGTCCCGTCGGTGACGATGCAGGGGATGAAATTCCCCGGCGCGCCCCAGGGCCTGAAGATCGCGTGCGGCGAGAATCCCAAGCGTGTCTATGGCGGCCGCGGCCGCTCTCCGGCGACCCGGATGGGCAATGTCGCCGGCTATCGCAAGGCGTGGATCGACGCCGCCGACTATGCGCGAAAGAAGGAAAAATGGGAAAAGGGCGGCGGCATCGGCGATCCGCCGAAACGCGATTTGCAGCTCGAAACGCTGGCGGGCGTGCTCAAGGGTGAAATTCTCGTCCAGAACCATTGTTATCGTGCTGACGAGATGGCGAACATGATCGACATCGCGCGCGAGTTCGGGTTCCGGATACGCACCTTCCACCACGCGAACGAGGCCTACAAGATCGCGCCGTTGCTCGCGAAGGAGGATATCTGCGTCGCCACCTGGGCCAACTGGTGGGGGTACAAGATGGAGGTATTCGACGCGATCGAGGAAAATGCCGCGCTCGTCCATGCGGCGGGGGGCTGCGCGATCATCCATTCGGACGATGCGATCGTCGTCCAGCGGCTCAATCAGGAAGCGGCCGCGGCGCTATCTTCGGCGTGGCGGGCTGGATTGAAGATCGGCAAGGCCGACGCAATTCGCTGGTTTACAGCCAATCCCGCCAAGGCGCTGGGCATCGCCGACCGGGTCGGCACGCTCGAGCCCGGCAAGAATGCGGACGTCGTGCTGTGGGACGCCGATCCTTTCAGCATTTATGCACGCGCCGAAAAAGTGTGGATCGATGGCGGTATCGTTTTCGACCGCGACGATCCTGCCTATCGCCGTCATTCCGACTTCCTGCTCGGGCAGACTGGAGCCAGGCCATGATCCGTTTCCTGAGCGCATGCGCGATACTCGCGCTTGCTGCGCCCGCCGCGGCCGAAACGGTGGCGATCGTCGATGCGAAACTGATGACGATGACCGGCAAGGGCGCAATCGAACGCGGCACGATCCTCGTCCGCGACGGACAAATCATGGCAATCGGCGCCGACCTCCGTATCCCGCCCGAAACGCGGATCGTCGATGGCCGCGGCGGCGTCGTGACGCCGGGCTTCATCCAGGCCGACAGCACGCTGGGTGCGGTCGAGGTCAGCCAGGTGCCGGCGAGTGCCGATCGCGCAACGCATAGTGTACGGATCAGCGCCGGTTTCGACATTTCGCTGGGCCTCAATCCCGATTCCATCCTGCTGCCCGTCTCGCGGCTGGGCGGCATCACCCATGCGGTCACGACGCCGCTCTATGACGATCGCGCCGGGCGCGAGTTGCAATTCGCGGGTCAGGCGGCGGTGATCGATCTTGCCCAGCGGCCGGACATGGTGACCCGGCCGCGCGCCGCGATGGTGCTGGAAATGGGGCAGGGGGGCGCAGCACGCGCGGGCGGTGCACGCGGCGCGGCGATGGTCGCGCTGCGAACGACGCTCGCGGACGTCCGGCATTTTGCGCGTAACCGTGCTGCCTATGACCGCGGCGAGGGGCGCCCGCAGACGCTGTCACGGGTCGATCTGGAAGCGCTCGTCCCCGTGGCCGAGGGGCGGATGCCGTTGATCGTCAAGGTCGACCGTGCGTCGGACATTCGCGAGATGATCGCGCTGGCGCGCGATGAAAAGCTGCGCCTCATTCTTGATGGCGCCGAAGAAGGATGGCGCATCGCGGACGAGATCGCGGTGGCCGAGGTTCCGGTGATCCTCGATCCGCTCGCCAATCTGCCGCACAGCTTTGCCGAACTTGGCGCAACGATGGAGAATGCCGCGCGGCTTCACGCCGCCGGGGTAACGATTGTCCTGAAGGCCGGCGCGGGCGTCGCACACCGCGCGCGCGAACTGCGCTATGGCGCCGGCAATGCCGTTGCATGGGGACTGCCGCACGACGCCGCGGTGGCCGCGCTTACGGTCAACCCGGCGCGTGTCTTCGGCGTTGCCGATCGGGTGGGAACAATCGAGGCGGGACGGCCGGCGGATCTGGTGCTGTGGAGCGGCGATCCGCTCGAACCGCTGTCGCAGCCGCAACTTGTCTTCGTAGAGGGGCATGAAACGCCGCTCACCGCGCGTCCGCTGGAACTACGCGATCGCTACATGCCCTGACCCGGCGGGTCAGGGCAACGCCTTGCCTTCGGCATCGACAAGCTCGAGCGTCGGATAGCGTTGGCGCAGCGCGCCGAGCCACTGTTTCGTATCGCCCGCGACGATCAGCGTCGCCCGGTCGACACGAAGATGCTGTTCGACTGTGGCGGCGATAGCGTCGGGAGAGGGCAATGATGCGGTGGACTGTTCGGCCTGGAGGGCGTCGAGCGGCGCATCGGTCGCGACGAGCGCGGCAAGATAATTGGCGAGGCCGGCCGCGCGCTCCGTCTGGTTCGACACGCCGTTCGCCAGAAACGCGGCGCGTTCGTCCGTCCGCGCCTGATCCAGCGGCTCGCGGGCGAAGCGAGCGATCTGGTCGAGCATCAGCTCCGCAACCTCGACCGCCGATTCATTCTTGGTCTGGGTCGCCGCCATCAAAGTCGTTGCGTCGCGCCGGATATCGAAAAGGCTGCCGGCGCTATAGCTGAGTCCGCGCTTGGCCCGGATCTCCTGTGTCAACCACCCCTGGAAGCCGCCGCCCAGGCGCGCGTTGGCAATACGCAATGCGGCCCAGCCATCGTCGTTGCGGCCGATCGTCGGCAACGCAGCGACAACCGCGGTTTGCGCAGCGCCGGGTATGTCGATCGCCATGATGCGGGGTGTGGCGGGCGGCGCTGCGCGCGGAGCCCTGGCTATCGGACCGGCTTCGCCGGCCCACCGGCCGAATGCTTGCTCGGCGATCCTGTATCCCTGTTCGGCGGTCAGCCCTCCGGAGATGATGAGCGTCGCATCATGCGGGTGCCAGCTTTCGCGCTGTGCCGCGACGATGCTGTCGCGGGTCACGGCCGCCAGTGTCGCCGCCGTCGGAACTGCGCCATAGGGCGCTTTTCCGAACATGATCGCGGGCAGCATCCGGACCACCAGCGCGATCGGCTGCTTGGTCGCGACCGCGATGCCCGAAACCTGCTGGTTGCGTATGCCCTCCAGCGCGTCGGCCGGGAAGGCGGGGCGGATTGCGACATCGGCCAGAATGCGCGCGGCGGCGTCGGCGTTCGCTGCCGGAACATTGGCGGTGAAGATCGTGGCGTCGGGATCGGAGCTTGCCGCGATCGTACCGCCCAGTGCCGCAATCTCGGTCGCCATCTGGTCGCCGCTCCGGTCGCCTGCGCCTTTGAGTGCGAATGCTGCAGCGATGTCGCCGCGTCCGGCCTGGCCTTTCGGATCGGCTGCATCGCCGCCATCGATGACGAGTTTCAGCGATGCGACCGGAACGTCGGACGATTTCGCGACGACCACGCGCAGCCCATTCGACAAGCGACGCTCGGCGATACGGGGCGGCGTCGCTCGAACCGCGGTCGACGGCGCGGGGATCGCTTCGCGATCCTTGTCGCTTGCCACCGTCACGGGCGCGACGCTGGCGGGCGGCACGGTCGCGCCCAGCGCCGATATGTCGGGAGCCCGGTCGCCGATATATCCGGCGGGGCGCTGACTCTCGTCGCGATAGCGCAGCGTTACCTGTCTGGCGTCGTCGAGCCAGACACGCGCGATGCGCTGGACATCGGCGGGCGTCATGGCGCGGATGGCGGCAAGCCGTTCGTCCGCGAGATCGGGGTTTCCGGTCAGAATCGCGCCGCCGCCCAATTCGTAAGCGCGACCGCGCGCGGTCTCGCGCCGCGAAAGCGCGTCGCCAAGCAAGCCGTTTTTGGCCGTATCGAGTTCGGCAGGTGTCAACGGTGCTTCGCGCAGCCGGGCGATCTCGGCTGCAAGCGCGGCCTCCGCATCGCCAAGCTCGCGGTTTTTGGCAAGGGTCACGATCAGCGAAAACGCATGACCGTCGCTCGCCGGAAGATTGTAGCTCGTGATCGCCGAGGCGAGACCCTTCTCGTCGATCAGGCTACGGTGCAGTCGCGAAGCGGCGCCGCGCGTCAGGATCGCCTCGATCAGTTCGATGCCGGCGGCATCGGCATCTTTCGCGAATGGCGCGCGCCAGGCAAAGGCGAGCGCAGGCAGTGGCACGCCGGGAGCATAAGCATCGATCGTACGCGCGGTGACCGGCCGACCCTGTGCCGGGTCGCGCGGGATCGTTCCCGCGGGCCGGGCGATCGAGCCGATATAGCGGTCGGCCAGGCTGTCGAGTTCCGCGGGATCGAAATTGCCGGACACGACAAAAATGGCATTGTCGGGCCGGTAATAGGTCTCGTGAAAGGCCCGGACGTCGGCCAGCGTCGCCCGGTCAAGATCGGCGGCCGAGCCGCCGATCGGGCGCGCATAGGGGTGGCCGTCGAACGCGAAGGCGGGAAGCAGCATATAGAGGATGCGGCCATAGGGCTGCGAGAGGATGCGTTGGCGCAATTCCTCCTTCACCACCTCGCGTTCGGACTGGAAACGTTTTTCATCGACGACCAGATTGCGCAGCCGCTCACCCTCGATCCACAGCATCGCCTCGAGCTGGTTCGCAGGTACGGTCATATAATAATCGGTATAGTCGAACAGGGTCGATGCGTTGGTGCTGCCCCCGATTTCGGTGACCGCTTCGGTCACGCCGCCGGGGAGATTGCGTGTCGTCTTGAACATCAGATGTTCGAACAGATGGGCAAAGCCGCCACGTCCGGGCGGGTCGTCGCGCTGGCCGACATCATACCAGATGTTGATCGACACCGTCGCGGCGCTGGTGTCGCGAATGGCATAGAGCGTTGCGCCGTTGGCGAGCACGCGTTTCGAGAAATCGAGCCTCGGGACGTCGAGCAGTGCCGGAGCGCCGTTCCCGGTCTGCGCGGTCGCGGTGGCAAAAGACAATGGGCTGGCCGCGAGCAGCAGGGCGGTCAAAAGTCGGCGCATCGAATATTCCCCTTGAAAATAGCGGTGTGCGGGCGTCATCGCAGCAGCGAACGGCCGCCCTCGCGGATCACACGGCCGCGCTGCATCACGAACGACGGGCGTTCGGTGACGCGAATGTCGGCTAGCGGATCGCCCGGAACCGCGACGATGTCGGCCTGCATCCCTTTCGCAAGCGTGCCGATTTCCGCATCGAGGCCCAGCAGCTTCGCGGCATTGCTTGTTCCCGCCAGCAGCGCGGCGCCGGGCCTCATCCCGGCATCGACCATCAGTCCGAATTCCATGGCATTGCGGCCATGGCCGTCGGGGCGCACCGTTGCATCGGTGCCGAGCGCGATCGGCACGCCGATCCGCAAGGCCGTTCGGAACATCCCGGCATGCGATGCCGCGGCGGCGCGGGCTTTCTCGCCGATATTGGCGGGATAGCCGTCGGCATTGGTCTTGACCCAGTCGAGCGCCATGAAAGTCGGCACCAGAAAGACGCCCTTCGCCTTCATCGTCTTCAGCGTCTCTTCGCTCAGGAAACTGCCGTGCTCGATCGAATCGACGCCCGCCTCGATAGCAAGGCGCGCGGCGGTGTCGCCATGCGCGTGCGCGGCGACCTTCCGCCCCCACAGATGCGCCTCGCCGATCGCGGCGTCGAGTTCGGCACGCGACAGTTGCGGGACATCCACCGGATCGTAAGACAGAACCCCGCCCGACGCGCACACCTTGATCGTGTCGGCACCCCATTTGATCTGGTTGCGTACCGCTTCGCGGCATTGATCGGCGCCCGTGCAGACGCCTTCGCGCGGCGTCAGCGGTGCGACCCGGTGGACAGGGAAGGGCGGACGGTCACAGCTGCCCCCTGTCGCGGTGATCGCGTTGCCCGCCGCCAGGATACGCGGCCCCGCCGTCAGATCGGCCGCCACCGCATTGCGAAGGCCGACATCGATAAACTCGCGGCCGCCGACATGCCGCACCGTCGTGAAGCCGGCCTCCAGGGTCCGGCGTGCGTTGGCGGCGGCGTAGAAAGCCATTTCGGTGGGGTTGCGCATCAGCTCGTTGAGCGTCTTGCGATAATAATTCGCGTCGGGTTCCAGCGTCAGGTGCGAATGGGCGTCGATGAAGCCCGGCATCAGCGTCGCGTCGCCCAGATCGACGATACGTGCGTTCTCGGGAATTGCGGCGTCGCGACCGACATCGACGATCCGGCCGCCGCGAACGACGACGATCGCATCGCTACGCAGCCGCTCGCTCGTGCCGTCGAACATGCGCGCGGCGCGCAATACGGTGGTTTCCGCCGTGTCCTGCGCCGATCCTGCCCCTCCGGCGCCCGCGCAGGCCATGATGACGGCGGCCAGAGCGGTTCGCGCGATAATGTGGACGGACTTCAGCATATATGCCCCCTCACGTTCCGGCGAAGACACGGACGCTTTCCGACATACGAGCAACCAGCAGGCAGAATCCGCCAGCGTGAATAGCGGATTCTTGTGCCGCCGCTCATCGTCCTTGCTGCGCCGAGCAACAAAGGAAGTCGGAACATGTCAAAAAACCCGCTGCATGGATCGTTCGTCGCTACGGTGACCCCTTTCGACAAGCAGGGCGAAATCGACTTTGGCGCCTGGCGGACGCTCATCGACCATCAGCATCGCCATGGCACCCGCGCCATGCTGTTCATGGGCTCGACCGGTGAACCTTCGCTGCTCTCGCCCGAGGAAAAGAAGAGGGTAATCGTCGAGACCGCGAAGTTGCGCCCCGACGGTATGGCCTTTTTTTATGGCTGCACCGGTGCCCACGCCGACCAGGTTATCGAGAATGTCCGCTTTGCCGCAGCGAACGGCGCCGACGGCGCGGTGATCGCGGCGCCGCCCTATATCTGCGCGTCGGAAGCCGACATCGAGCAATTCTATCTGGAGGTCGCCGATGCGGTCGACCTGCCGCTCGGCATCTACAACAACCCGCCGCGGGTAAAGACCGACCTCCACTGGGACCAGCTTCTGCGCCTGTTCCGGCACCCCAACATCGTCGTCCACAAGGAATCGACCGCGCGTGTCGGGCAGATCGCACAAATTCTCGCGGCGGCGCCCGATGTGTCGGTGATGTGCTGCGATTCGCCCAACCTGGGGCTTGTTGTGCCGACCATGGCGCTTGGCGGTCACGGCACGGCGAACATGGGGGGGAATCTGGCTCCCGCCGAAATGGCCTCGATTTCACGGCCTTGGGTGGACGGCGACACAGCCATGACGTTCCGCGAACATTATCTGCAGTTGCTGCCGCTTCTGCACTTCAACTATTCCGCGATCAATCCGGTGGCGGTGAAGTCTCTGATGCGCGCGTGCGGGCTTCCTGTCGGACCACTTCGCAAGCCTCATCGGGAACTGGGCGGTGCTGAAATCGAAAAGGGTTTGCGCATTGTCCGCGAGTTGGGGCTCGACAGCCGCTATGGTTTTCCGATGCGCGCCTGCTGATCGGGCATGATGTTTCAATCGGGGGTATGATCCGGCAGCCGACGGCCCGTCAGATTGCGCTGCCCCCATTCGCACAGCGGCGTCAGCGTTTTGTTGAGCGATGCCCCCAAAGCGGTGACCGAATAGTCCACGCGCGGGGGCACCTGGTGGAACATCTCGCGGTGCACGAGGCCATCGGTCTCCATTTCCCGCAGTTGCTGGATCAGCATCTTTTCGCTGATTGCGGGGATACGGCGTTTCAGCGCGCCGAAACGCACGGGGCCATCGTGAAGCTCCCAGAGAATCAGGGCTTTCCATTTGCCGCCGATAATCTCGAACACCGGCCCGAGGCCATCATTATAGGGTCGCTTGCGCGTCGTCATGATCGGCTATTCTTACCAAAAAGTCAGTATATGACAAAATAGTGGGTAGTTGATGGATTGAAAGTATCACGCCATCTTTGTGCGATCAACGGGCGCGCCGCGGCGTCGGCCTTGTTCAACGCGAAAGGATCGTTCGATATGCCGGAAAAACTGCTCGTCCTTGTCGGAAGCCCGCGAAGAAACGGAAACACCGCGACGCTGGCCGGGGCGGTTCAACGCGGTGCCGAGGCGGCGGGCACCGACGTCACAGTGCGCTTTCTCGACGATCATGTTGCGGGGTTCCTTCGCGACTGCCGCAAATGTCGTCAGCTCGACGGCGAATGCTCGATCGACGATCGATATCGCGGTCTGTTCTTCGACGACTTTTTGCCCGCGCGGGGCGTGATCTTCTGCTCGCCAATCTACTGGTACGGTGTGTCCGCGCAGACGAAGGCATTCTTCGACCGCAGCTTCTGCTATTATGCGGCCTCCTATCCGGGCTCGAAGGATGCGCTCGCCGCGATGGCGCGCAAACGGCTCGGCCTCGTGCTCGCATCCGAAGAAACCTATCCCGGCGTGGGCCTGGGTATCGTCCATCAGATACAGGAATTTTCCCGCTACACGGAGTCGGATTTCGTCGGCGTGGTGCGCGGGGCGGGCAACAGCCGCGGCGAAGTGCGCAGCGATCCGGCGAACCCGATGGCGGAGGCCGAGCGGCTGGGCGCGGAGATGTTCACCCGCGCCTACTCCGACTATCGGCTGGAGACGCCGCGGAGCCCCCGTGTCTGGCCGGAAAGCGTGGGCTGATCGTCGCCCGCCAGATCCGTTCGGTTCGCGGTGCAGGCGGGTTACGCGTTCCGTGCGGATTGTCTCAGCTCCAGCCTCCGCCGAGCGCCTTGAACAAATCGATCCGGACCGAACTCAATTGCTGCTGCGATGCGGCCAGCGTGGAGCGTGCCTCGATGAGCGCCTGCTGGGCGATGACCGTGTCGAGCAGCGATACCGACCCCGCACGATAGCGGGCCTGCGCCAGGTCATAGGCGTTTTGTGCCCGGTCGCGTGCTTCGGCGAGCGCGGCGCCGCGCCGATGCTCGGCATCGTATCGCGCGAGCGCCTGTTCGACTTCCTTCAAGGCGCCGACCACCTTGCCGTCGAAGGCGGCGAGCGACGCGTCGCCCTGCGCTTCGGCCTGTTTGACCCGCGACCGGGCGACGGCGACATTGGGAAAACTCCACGACAGCAATGGCCCAAGGGAAAAGCTGAAGCTGTCGCTGCCCTTCGCATCGTCGTTGCGCAGGAAGTTGCCGTTCGCGCCCAATTGGATGCGCGGATAGAGGTCGGCCGTCGCGACGCCGATGCGCGCGGTGTCGGCCGCCAGGCGCCGTTCGGCCTCGCGCAGATCGGGCCGGCGGCGGAGCAATGCATTGCCGTCGCCGATCGGGAGGGTTGCCACCGGCGCGGGCGTGCGTGTGCATTGTTGCGCCTCGACAGGAACCTCGCCCGGCTGGTTGCCGAGCAAGGCCGCGAGTTCCAGCAATGCGACGCGCCGCTGGCCGTCCAGCGCGGGAATGGCGGCACGCGCGGTTGCAACCGCGCCCGCCGCGCGCTCGACCTCGAGCCGCCCGACCGAGCCGGCCTCTTGTTGGGCGGTGACGATGCGCAAGCTGTCCTGCGCGGTCGCGAGCGATGCGCGGGCGATCGTCGCCGACGCTCCAAATGCACAGGCATCGCCATAGGCGCGCGCGGTTTCAGCGGCGACCGTCACGCGCACCGCATCGCGGACTGCTTCGACCGCTTCGGCGTCGGCGCGCGCCGCTCCGATCGCGCGGCCGACCCGACCGAACAGATCGACTTCCCACGATACGGAGAGCCCGCCGCTATGCGTCCATTGTTCATCGCCTGCGGGTTGCGCGAAATCTCCGGCAGCGCTGCCGTAGCTGGTACCGCCGCTGATGTCCGTGGCCGGCAGCCGCCCGGCACGCGCTTCGCCGAGCACGGCCCGCGCCTTCGCCAGATTGGCGCCCGCCACGCGCAGATCGGTGTTGGCGTCAAGCGCCCGCTCGATCAAACGATCGAGAACGGGATCGTCGTAGAGCCGCCACCAATGGTCGGGCAAGGCGGCCGCGCTGTCGATACCCGGCGCACCGGTCGTATAGGCACCGGCCGATTTTGCCGCTGGCTGTGGTGGTTCGTAGTGCGGGCCGACGGCGCAGCCGGCGGTGGTCAGGGACAGCAGGAAAAGCAGCTTACGCATATGCGACCTCCGCCTGCGCGAGTTCGGTTTCGCGCGCGCTGTGCGACGTTGCGCGATGATCCCTGGCGATCAGGCTGTAGATGGTGGGAAGGACGAAGAGAGTGAACAAGGTGCCGATCAGCATTCCCATCACGACGACGATGCCGATGGCGAAACGGCTGGAAGCGCCGGCGCCGTTGGCAAAGAGCAACGGGACCAGCCCCGCGACCATCGCCGCCGTGGTCATCAGCACCGGACGCATCCGCACTGCCGCCGATTTGCGGATCGCGGCGACCCGGTCGAGCCCGTCCTGTTTCTGGATCTGGTTGGCAAAAGACACCATCAGGATGCCATGTTTTGAAATGAGGCCGATCAGCGTCACCAGCCCGATCTGGGTATAGATATTGAGCGTTGTGTAGCCGAGCCACAGCGGCACCAGCGCCCCGCATATCGCCAGCGGCACCGTAACCAGGATCACCAGCGGATCGCGGAAGCTCTCGAACTGGGCTGCGAGCACCAGGAATATGACGATCAGCGCAAAGCCGAACGATATCGTCAGGCGGTCGCCTTCGGTCACATATTGGCGGCTGTCCGAAAGCCAGTCGACGCTGGTCCCGGCGGGCAGGGGCTGACTCTTCAGGAAATCGACCGCCTGTCCCATCGTGACGCCGGGGGCGAGGACGGCTGAAAGCGTCGCCGAGTTCATCTGATTGAACTGTGTCAGGCGGTTCGCTTCGGGGCGCATCTCCACCTTGGTCACTGTCGACAGCGGAACCAGCGCGCCCGATGCCGTCTTGATATGATATTGGCCGAGGTTGTCGGGCGTCAGCCGCTGCGCCGCCGGCACCTGCGCGATGACGTCGTACGACCGGTCGTGCCAGTTGAAGCGATTGACGTAATTTTCGCCGACCATCGTCGCCAGCGTGTCGGCGATGCCCTCCATCGTGACCCCCATTTCGCCGGCCTTCGCGCGGTCGATGCTGATCCGTGCTTCGGGGCTGTCGAACGCAAGGTCGCTGTCGACGAAAACGAACAGGCCGCTTTGCCAGGCCGCGCCTTTCACCTTTTCCAGTGCAGCATAGATTGCCTTGAAATCGTCCGACGAGCGGATGACCATCTGCACCGGCAAGCCGCCGCTCGATGCGGGAAGGGCGGGCGCCTGGAAGGAAGCGGCATAGACGCCCGTAATCCCTGCGCCCTTGGCGTTGAGCTCGGCCTGGATGGCGTCGGCACCGCGTTCGCGTTCGTCCCATTCGGTCAGGATAACGCCGCCAAATCCGTTGTTGAGCCCGTCGGTGCCATTGTCGAACCAGCTGCTCACATATTCCGGAAGTCCCCGGAACAATTGCTCGACCTCATGGGCATAGCGTGCGGTATAGTCGACATTGGCATATTGCGGCGCCTTGGTCTGGACGAAGACATAACCCTGGTCTTCCTGCGGCGCGAGCTCGCGCTGGGCGCCGGTGAACAGGATGACGATCGCGCCCAGAACCACCGCGCCGACCAGCAGCACCGCAGGTCTTGCCGCCAGTGTCGCGTCGAGCAGGCGGCTGTAGCTGGCCGTCGCGCGCTGCATATTCTGTTCGATCGCGCGCGACAGCTTGCCCTCGGCCATCTGGCTGTTGAGCAGCAGGCTGCTCATCATCGGCGACAGCGTCAATGCGACAACCCCCGACACCACGACCGCTCCGGCCAGCGTGAAGGCGAATTCGCGGAACAATGCGCCCGTCAGTCCGCCCATCAACCCGATCGGCGCATAGACCGCCGCGAGCGTCAATGTCATGCCGATGACCGGCCCGACGATTTCGCGCGCGCCGAGCAGCGCGGCGCGAACCGGCGACAGGCCCTCCTCGATATGGCGGTGGATATTTTCGACGACGACGATCGCGTCGTCGACGACCAGTCCGATCGCCAGAACCATGGCGAGCAGCGTCAAAAGATTGAGCGAAAATCCGAAAGCCAGCATCAATGCGGCTGTACCCACCAGCGACAGGGGAATTGTCACCACGGGGATCAGCACTGCGCGCAGCGAACCGAGGAACAGAAAGATCACGACGATCACGATCACGATCGCCTCGACCAGCGTATGGCTGACCTCGTCGATCGAGGCGTTGACGAAATGGGCGACGTCGAACTGGCTTATGACCTCGACGCTCGGCGGTGCCACCCGCTGGATACCGGGAAGCAACGCCTTGACGGCCTTCACAATCTCCAGCGGATTGCCGTCGGGCGTCGGCGTGATGGCGATGGTCACGGACCGCCGGCCAGAGGTCATCGAACTGCTATCATAATTTTGTCCGCCGATTTCGACGGTGGCGACGTCGCCCAGCTTGACGATGCCGCCGTCGACGCGCTTCACCACCATCTGACGGAAGGCATCGAGGTCGCGCAGGTCGGTGCCGGCGGTGATGTTGATCGCGGTGTCGGCGCCTTTCAGGCGGCCCGGTGCGGCCTGGACATTGTTGGCACGCAGCGCGGCGGCAATATCGCTCGCCGACAGACCGCGCGCCGCGAGCCGTACCGGATCGACCCAGACGCGCATCGCCAGCGTCTGTCCGCCGCTGATTTCCGCCGAAGCGACGCCCGGAACCGCAGTGATCAGCGGCTGTGCGATGCGGCTGGCGAAATCGGTGATCTGCGGGACGGGCAGGGTGTCGCTGACGAATGCGATATATTGTACCGCCGACGCGCCATCGGTCATCTTGGTGATGACGGGGTCGTTGGCACCGGCGGGCAGGCGATATTTCACCTGCTGAACCTTGGCCAGTATCTCGGTCATCGCACGGTCGGCGTCGGCGTTCAGCACCAGCTTGGCCTTGACCTGGCTCTTGCCGAGGGTGGATGTCGAGGTGAGATAGTCGATGCCGTTGGCGGTCGCGATCGCCTGCGCGATAGGCGTGGTGACGAATCCCTGCATCACGTCCTGTGTGGCGCCGGGATAGCCGGTGTCGACGACGATGGTTGCGCTTTCCATGTTCGGATATTCACGGACGGGCAGCGAAAAGAGCGATGCGCCGCCGACGAGCAGGATCAGCAGGCTGACGACGACCGCCAGGATCGGGCGGCGGATGAAGATGTCGGTAAAGGGCATCTCAGCGCGCTCCCTTGCGCTGCGCCGGGCGGGCGGGTGCCAGCGTAACCGGTGCGCCGGGCTGGACACGGAGCTGGCCACTGGTGACGACGATATCGCCCGGCCGGAGGCCGCTGGTCACCACGACCTTGTTGCCGAAGCGGCGCCCGGTGGTAACCGGGACGATCTCTGCGGTGCCGCTGCGTCCCGCATCGCGCATCTTCACGCGCATGACGCTGTCGCCCGATGCCGATGTCTGGATCGCGGTCGCCGGAACGACGAGCGCGCCCGCAACTGGCGGCAGGACGAGCCGGGCGGTCACATACATGCCGGGGCGTAGTGCGCGGCCGGGATTGGGCAAGGTCGCCTGTACCATCACATTGCGCGTATCCTTGCCGACTTGCGGCTCGATCGCGGTGACGCGTGCGGTGAAGCTTCGATCCGGCCAGGCGTCCGACAGGACGTCGACCGTGGCGCCCGTCTTCAACCGCGAGAAATCCTGCTGCGGGACCGCGAAGTCGACATACAGGCTGTCGAGTGCGGTCAGCGTCGCGACCGGATCCCCGGGGTTCAGATATTGGCCAAGATTGACCTGCCGTACGCCGAGCGTCCCGGCAAAGGGCGCGCGTAACTGTTTTTGCACGATCCGTGCGTCGATTTGCCGGACCGCGGCCTGCGCCTGCGCATGTTCGGCGCGGCGCTGTTCGAGCAGTTCGCGCGGCTCCGCTCCCGAAGGCTCGAGCGCACGCGAGCGCGCAAGCTGAAGGCCGGCAAAATCGGCTTTCGCCTTCGCTGCGGCACGGTCGGCACGCTCGGGCGCGTCGAACAGTTGCACGAGCTGCTGGCCCGGGGCAACCTGCGCGCCCGCGGCAAAGCGGATGGCGGTTACGCGTCCCGCGACCTCCGAAGCCAGCACGACTTCGCGGACGGCACGAAGCGAGCCGACCGCCTCCAGCGCGGCTGGCACGTCGGTCGGACTGACCACGGCCGTTGCAACGGGCACGGGTGGCATCTGGCCCGGGCCGCCCTCGGCCGTCCGGGCCGCGCGCCAGGCATAGAGCCCGCCCACCAGCAGGAGCAGCGCAGCACTCGCCAGCAGAAACGGACGCCAGCGCATTGCGCGAGACGATGTGGTTTCGACGGAATATTCGGATGACGACATGAGAAACCTCTCAAAAACCGACCAGTGGTCAATATTATTGCGAATGATTATTAGTTTGAACGACGCGGGTCAAGAGGGGTCGCATCCGCGATGCGAATGCTGCTAAACCCCGGCTGTGTCAGGCAGAGAGACGATCCCCGGAAAAAGGCCGTCGGCGCGTCCCGTGCGCAGACGCCCGCGGTCCGGCGAGAATCCTCCGCCGCCTCCGCGCAAGGCCGATCTGCGCCGCGCCGACCTCGTGCGGGCGGCGATCGCGCTGTTGATCGATCAGGGACTGCCGGACAGTTCGGTCGACGACATCGCCGCGCACGCAGGCGTCGCGAAGGGGACATTCTACCACTATTTCGCGAGCAAGGCGGATCTGGTGGAAGCGTTGCGCACGCATTTCATCGACGATTTTCAGGCACGCGTCGTCGCCGCCGTGGATGCTCACCCCGCCGCTGACTGGAACGGCCGGTTCGAGGCGTGGATCGTCGCGGCGACCGACAGCTATTTCGACATGCATGCATTGCACGACCTGGTGTTTCACGGCCCGGCCATGCCGCACCGCCAGTCGATGGGCGATGCCGATATCGTTCGTCATCTTGCGGCACTTCTGGCTGCGGGGCAGGCGGCTGGGGCCTGGTCCCTTGGCAGCGAAGAGCCCATCCAGATTGCCGCGCTCATCTTTCACGGGCTGCACGGCATGGTCGATGACGCTTTGGCGACGGGCCAGTCCACGCGCGGAGTGGGACCACGGCTCGCACGACTCTCCAGGCGCTTGCTCGCGGGCTGAAATGCCCGCTTTTCCAATATGTTCGTACAAGCAAAGCTCCGTCGTTCGAATCGGGGAGCCTTTCCATAAAACCTCAACTTACATTGAGGTAAAGCAAGAAATTGGATTTGAACTGGATAGATGCGCGCGTGGCGCTACGCTTGCCACCCGTGCCGGGGCCGACCGAAAAGCGCGTTCATGGGACATCGTTCGGTCATCACGATCGGGGCGCTCGCCCCGCACCGCTCCGCAACAGGCTTTCCTCGAAAGAATGCCTTCATTCCCCGTCGCCCCGCATCCGGCGTCGCTATTGTGACGCCGGATGCGGGCGATCTGGTTCGGCAGGAATCCTCCGTGATCCGGGCCGTGCCGTTTTCTAGAATTTCACGCTCAATCCGGCCGTTATCCGGCGATCGGTCAGGCCCTGGAAACACAGGAGCGCCTTGTTGTTCACGCAATATTGGTTCTGATCGCCGCGAAGCAGGTTGATGCCTTCGACGCCCACGTTGATGTGATCGTTGATGTCATAATTGATGCTGGCATTCAGTTGCCCGCGGGCCCCGTTGATCAGCGGCAGGCCGAAGAAGAAGGGGTCGTTCGACACATAGCTGGAGCGCCACGTATAGCGCAGCCGCGCGTTCAGTCCGTATTTGTCGTAGAACAGCGTCGTATTATAAGCATATTTCGACAGGTTCGTCAGCGAGATCAGGTCCTGCGAACCCGGATAGCCGAGCTGCGTGAAGACGGTCCGCGGGCCATCGGCTGTCCGATACTCGCGCGCGGAGCCGCCCGCCTTCTGATAGGTGAAATTGCCGATGAAGCCGAAGCCGGACGCGAAGCCGAGCACATCCTCCCATGCCGAAAGATCGTGCTGGAATGCGACCTCGATACCCGTTTGCGTCGTGGTTCCGGGAACGTTGAATGTCGAACTTCGCGGCACGCAGATGCCGACGCCCTGGATCGGGTTGTTGATGTTGCGGTTGGCAATCGGATTATAGATGCCGCCGCCGGGGCAGGCGGGGTCGATCGAAATGTTGAGATTGCCGTTGGCGTCGAGGTTCGGGGCCGGATCCTCCTGCCGCTGCGCGAACAGATTGGTGCGGCTCTTGTGGAAGAAACCGATGCTGACCAGGCTGGACGGCGCGAAATAATATTCGCCCGAAAGGTCGAAAGACCATACCGCTTCGGGGACGAGATCGGGGTTACCCACCGCGACCGGCGTGTTCGCGCCGGTGCCGAAGGAGAATGACGTCGACAGCGTGTCGAAGTTCGGGCGGCGAATGTCGCGTGCGATCCCGGCACGGACGAGAAACTTGTCGGCGGGTTCGAGGACGAGGCTGAAGCGCGGCAGCAGGAAATTATACGAACTGCTTGCGACGGTTTGACCCGTGACCGCGCCGTTCGCGATATTGTTGCCCGTCGAAGAGAGTTTGGTGTGCAGCCAGCGGAAACCGGCGTTGCCGCGCACCGGCATGCCGGCGATTTCGCCCTCCATGTTGGCCTGGAAATAGGCGGCGTTCGTCGTTTCCTTGATGCTGAAGAATCCCGCGAAGGATTCGGTCGGGGTGGCGAGCGACGCGACGGCCGGACCTTGGGTGCGCGCATCGTTGCTCGCTGCAATTGCGGCGTTGAGCGATTCCAGAACCTTGGCGGGATCGCGGAACGCCAGCCCGCCGTCGATCAGAAGAAAGTCCGAGAAAGACAGCCTGCGCCCGTCGGCTGCGTCGAAGTTTCGGGGCCCCGGAATCAGAATGTCGGAAAACAGGTCGCCCGACGGCCGGTTCCAGGCATTGGTCGTGTTGGTCAGGCTGACATTGTTCGAAAACTCGTTGTTTTCCGCCGATGTCCGGTTCCAGCGATAGCCGAAGTCGACCGATGTGACGAACGGATTGAGGTCGGTCGTATCGTAAGAAAAATCGAGGCGAGCGGCCCTTTCCTTGTTGTCGGTCGAATTGGCGCCCTGCGTGACCTGTTGCAGCTGGTAATTCGCCGGATCGAGCAGTTGCGCCGCCGTCGGTGCGAAGGGGCTCGCCTGGTCGATACCGAATTGCAGCGTACCGCCGCGGAGGTCGAATTCGATCGGAACGCCGTTGTCGATGCTCTGCCCGATGACCGGCTGCGGGCCGTTGGGATTGATGAAGTCGAGCGTCGTCGAGAAGTTCGGGAAATCGGATTTCGAGGTCGACAGCGACACTTCCGCGCGCACCTTCAGCTTCTCGGTCGCCTGCCATTCGGTTCCGAAATCGAACACGCGGCTCTTGGTAACGCGCGCGCCGGTGTCGCTCGATGTCCTGAGGTTGGGGTCGATCACGCTTCCCGTCGTGCCGCCGATCCCGATCGTGCCGGCGACCGCAGCTTCGACGGTCCCGAGGTCGACGGGGCCGTTCGGTCCGTTGAGCGTCCCGAGATCGACCGTTTCGAATGCGGTGTTGTTCATCGCGTCGACGACCGAGGGTGTCGCGGTACCCGAAATCTGGACGCGATGGCTCTGTTGGCCGCGGCGCTGATTGTTCAGCGTGGAGTCGAAATAGAATTTGAGATCGTCGTTCGGTTTCCATTCGAGCGCGGCGGTGCCGTTATAGGTTTCATATTCATAATTCTCGAGCCCCTGCTGGAGGAACTGGATGCGCAGGAACGGGAAGGCCTCGGCGCTTGGGCCCGAACCCGGAAGAACGAGCGCATCACGATCGACGCGGGGCTTGAATGCGGCGACATCCTGGCGGGCGTAGCTCCCGCTGAGGACGATACCGATTTCGCCAATACCGGTATCCCACCTGTTCCCGACCGTGGCGGACAACCGCGGCAAGGTCGATTTCGACAGGTCGCTATTCTCCATTTGCGCGCGCGCGGCGATCAGCGGTTCCCTGAGGTCGAGCGGACGGATCGTTCGCAGGTTGATCGTGCCGCCGACCGACCCTTCGATCGTCTGTGCGGTCGGAACCTTGGTGACCTCGACCGAGGCGATCAGCGCGGCGGGCAAATCCTCGAAACTGATGCCCGAGCGGCCGGCGCCCGATCCGACGGTCGAAACGCCGTTGATTTCGGTGCGATTGGCGTCGGTGCCGCGGATCTGCACCGCGTTGCCGACGCCGGCCTGCCGCGTGATCTGAACACCGGTGACATTTTCCAGCACTTCGGCGAGGTTCTGGTCGGGCAGCTTGCCGATATCCTCGGCCTGGAT
>JALDYH010000274.1:0-4569 GCA_032154175.1 Sphingopyxis sp.
CGATGCGGTTGAAGAACATCTTGCCGCTGCATGCCGCGAACACCGTGTCGCCGAATTCTTCCCACCAGATCACGCGGCCGCGCTGCTGCGGATCGACGGGGATCAGGACCGGCTCGGGATATTTGGCCTCCAGATATTGAATTATCGCGCTCGAATCGGCGAGCAGGAAGCCGTCGTCGTCCATCGCGGGCATCTTGCCCAGCGGCGATGCGGCGCGAAAGCCCGGGTCGGGATCGCCGACACCGACGCCCTTCAGCTCGAAATCGATGCCCTTTTCGCCCAGATAGCCGAGCAATTTGCGCACGAACGGCGACACCACCGACCCGTATATGATCATTCCGTTTTCTCCCGTCTTGTAACCTGCATCATAGGCAGCGAGTTTTCCTTTGCAACCGATCCGGCAACGCCGCCGCATCGGCATGAAATTAGCTTGCTATCGGCCCTTTCGCGTGAAACATCTGGCCATGGAGGGGGGCGCTGCTACGGCAGCCATCAGGCAGGACAAGAACATGCGCCCTTCGTCATGGGCTGATCGGCTGTTGGCGCTGCTGGTCCGCTTCGTCGGGCTGGTCATCCTGCTTGCGACCATCGTCGCGGCGGGCGCCAGCTTCCTCTACAACCAGGCCGAAGAAGCCGATCAGGCCGAACGCGTCGCGGCGCAGTTCAACATGCGGCTGCGCGACCATGTCGCGATCCTCGAGGGCGTTCGTGCGCTCTATCAGTCCGACGACGCCGCGCGCGGTCCCGGCATCCGCGCCTATCTCGCCGCGCTCCAGCCACAGGTCCATGCACCCGGCATGGAAGGCATCGGGATCGCCGCCGCGATGCGCGCGGGCACGCCCGCTGCGATCGAGGCGCGTCTGCGCGAAAATTACGCTCAGGACATAAAGGTGTGGCCGGCGACCGACCAGCCCGTCGGCTTTCCCGTCGTCCTCGTCGAACCCTATACGCCGCGCCGGCATGTCGCGCTGGGTTTCGACATGTACAGCGAGGCGACACGACGCGAAGCGATGCGCCGCGCATGGCAGACCGGCCGTCCCGCCGCGAGCGGCATCGTCTATCTCGCGCAGGAAAAGGCCGCGGCGGTCAAGCAACAGGGATTTCTGATCTACCTTCCCATCTATGTCCGCGCGTCGGCGGCAGGCGCGACGGACGCGGCGGCAAAAGCGCCCGGCGCCCGGCCTGTCGAGGCCTTCGTCTACGCCCCCTTCCGCATCAACGACATGATGAAGGCGGTCCTCGGATCCCAGCTGCGCAACATCGACGGGCTCGAAATTCGCGCCGGGGACGGCCCTGCGGCGCCCGTTGTTTTCCGGCACGGCAAGATGGGCTGGGACGCGCAGGAACAGGTGCTGCGCATCGCCGATCGGCAATGGACGATGCGGATTTCCTATGGCCGCTTCTTCGAACGTCTGGGCCGCCCCCTCGCCATCTTCCTGTTCGGCGTCGCGCTTGCGCTGCTCGCGACCCAGCTTCACCGCGTCCAGCGGCGACGCCTCACCGCCTTCCAGGCGCTCGCCGCGCAAAGGGCGCGCCATGCCGAAGACCGCGAGTTGATGATCGGCGAGATGGCGCACCGGATGAAAAACGCCTTTGCCCGTATCGGTGCGCTCGCGCGCATCACATTGCGCGAATCCGAAAGTCTCGAGGATTTCGGGACGAAGTTCGACGGCCGCATGCGCGCGTTGTCCGAAGCCAAGCAGATGCTCGTCACCGGCACGGTCGACAGCGTCGAACTCGGCCGGATCGTTCGCCGCGAGCTCGAACTCGCCGGCCGCTCGCCTGACCAGCTGGACGAGATTACCGGCCCCGACGTGCGCCTCGACGACGAGGGCGCGCAGGCGCTCTCGCTCGCGGTCCACGAATTCGTCACCAACAGCATCAAATATGGCGCGCTCGCGGGCCAGGGCGACCTTGCGGTAAGCTGGCGCCGCGTCGGCGGCGATATCGAGCTCAGCTGGGTCGAAAGCGACCTCGCCGAAACCCCGCACATCGACAGCGAAAGTTTCGGTACGCAGTTCATCCGCACCTTGATCGAACGGCAATTGAAAGGCAGTTGGGATCGCCGTGCCGCCGACCATCGCCTCTCGATCACCATCCGCTGGCCCGACCGTGACGTCGCCGGCTGACCCGATCTGGCAAATCTGGATCGACCGCGGCGGCACCTTCACCGATGTCGTCGCGCGCAGCCCCGACGGCGCGGTCGTCACGACCAAATATCTGAGCGAAGACCCCGCACGCCCCGGCGATGCCGCGGTGGGGGCGATCCGCGACCTCACCGGCGCAGGCACCGGCGCGCTCCCTCCCCTCGCGATCCGCATGGGCTCGACCGTCGCAACCAACGCCCTCCTCGAACGCAAGGGTCAGCCGACCCTGCTCGCGATCACGCGCGGCTTCGGCGACGCGCTGACGATCGGCTATCAGGACCGCCCCGATCTCTTCGCGCGCAAACTCGACCGCATTCCGCCGCCGCACGCTGCTGTCGCCGAGATCGCCGAGCGCGTGAGCCCCGCGGGCGAAATCCTCGTACCGCTCGACGAAGACGCCGCGCGCGCCGCGCTGCAAGCCGCGCGCGACCAAGGCCTCTCCAGCATCGCGATCGTGCTGATGCACGGTTACCATTACCCCGCGCACGAGCAACGCCTCGCCAAGATCGCCGTCGACCTCGGCTTCACCCAAATCTCGACCAGCCACGACGTCAGCGCGCTGATCAAGCTGATCGGCCGCGGCGACACGACGCTCGCCGACGCCTATCTTTCGCCCGTCCTCCATCATTATGTCCGCCAGTTCGTCGCCCAGCTTGGAGAGGGCATCGACCCGCAATTCATGAAAAGCTCGGGCGGCCTCGCCTCGGCCGCCGCCTTCCACGGCCGCGACGCGATCCTCTCGGGCCCCGCGGGCGGCATCGTCGGCATGGTCGGCAGCGCCGCGCCCTTGGGCAAGGACCGCCTGATCGGCTTCGACATGGGCGGCACCTCGACCGACGTCAGCCATTATGCCGGCCGGCTCGAGCGCGACAACGAGACGATCGTCGCGGGCACGCGCATCCGCGCCCCGATGCTGCGCATCCACACGGTCGCCGCGGGCGGCGGCTCGATCTGCCGCTGGGACGGCGCACGCCTGCTCGTCGGCCCCGAAAGCGCCGGTGCGAACCCCGGACCCGCCGCCTATGGCCGCGGCGGGCCGCTGACGGTCACCGACTGCAATGTCCTGCTCGGCAAGATCCAGCCCGCGCATTTCCCCAAACTCTTCGGCCCGAACGGCGACCAGCCGCTCGACCGCGATGTCGTGGCCGAAAAATTCGCCGTGATGGCCGCCGAGGTCGGGGGCATCACCCCCGAAGCCCTCGCCGAAGGCCTGCTCAGCATCGCGGTCCAGCAGATGGCGAACGCGATCAAGCGCATCACCATCGCGCGCGGTCACGACGTCACCCAAGGCTACAGCCTCGTCGGCTTCGGCGGCGCCGCGGGCCAGCATGTCTGCCTCGTCGCCGACGCGCTCGGCGTCGACGAAATATTACTCCACCCGCTCGCCGGGGTGCTCTCCGCCTATGGCATGGGTCTCGCACGCCCCTCGGCGATCCGCGAACGAACGCTCGGCCTAAAACTCGACGAGCATAGCGCCAAAGCGCTCGCCGCCATCGAAGCCGACCTGTCGGGACAGGCGCGCGCCGACCTCGCCCCCGACGCCCAAACGACCCGCGAGACCCTGCTCTTCGTCCGCCTCGCCGACAGCGACAATGCGATCGAGCTCCCGCTCGCCGCGCCCGCCCACGTCGCACAGGCCTTCGCCGCCGCCTTCCGCCAACGCTTCGGCTATGCGCCGCACAATAACCTCGTCGTCGACCGCATCCGTGTCGAACTGACCGAGGCGGGCGGCGCCCCCGCCGCGCTGGCCCCGCCCGCCCCGTCGGCCGAAACTGCGCCCGAAACCGTCACCGCCTGGCTCGCCGGTGCCTCGCACACCATCCCGCTTCACCAGCGCGGCGCCCTCGCGCCCGGCCGCACCATCGCCGGCCCCGCGATCATCATCGACGCGCTCTCGACCACCATCGTCGAACCCGGCTGGCGCGCCGAGGTGCAGAGCGAGGGCACATTGCTCCTCGCCCGCACCCGCGCTGCCGAAACGCACGCCGCCGCAACCGACGACCTAACCCATCCCGACCCCATCCGCCTCGAAATCTTCAACAGCCTGTTCATGGCGATCGCCGAGGAAATGGGCGGCGCGCTTCAGCACAGCGCCTCGTCGATCAACATCCGCGAGCGGCTCGACTTCTCGTGTGCGATCTTCGACGGCGAGGGCCGCCTCGTCGCCAACGCCCCGCATATGCCCGTCCATTTGGGGTCGATGGGCGAAAGTGTGCGCACCATCCTGCGCCAGCGTACAAAGGACGGCCGCGGCATCCAGCGCGGCGACGCCTACGCCCTCAATGCCCCTTACGACGGCGGCACCCACCTCCCCGACATCACCGTCATCATGCCGGTGTTCGTGGGCGAAGCGGCTGCTCCCGCCTTCTTCGTCGCTGCGCGCGGCCATCACGCCGACCTCGGCGGCATCGCCCCCGGGTCG
>JALDYH010000057.1:0-22445 GCA_032154175.1 Sphingopyxis sp.
CCAGCCACCGCCTGATCGCAAAGATGCCGACGATCGCCGCGATGGCGTATAAATATTCGGTCGGCCAGCCGTTCGTCTATCCCGACAACAAGCTCAGCTACACCGGCAACTTCCTGCGCATGACCTTCGGCGTTCCGGCAGAGGAATATGAGGTCGTCCCCGCCGTCGAACGCGCGCTCGACCGCATCTTCATCCTCCACGCCGACCACGAGCAGAATGCCTCGACCTCGACCGTCCGCCTCGCGGGTTCGTCAGGCGCCAATCCCTTCGCGTGCATCGCGGCGGGCATCGCCTGCCTGTGGGGCCCCGCGCATGGCGGCGCGAACGAAGCCGCGCTCAACATGCTGCGCGAAATCGGCCGTCCCGAGCGCATCCCCGAATATATCGCGCGCGCAAAGGACAAGGATGATCCGTTCCGCCTGATGGGCTTCGGCCACCGCGTCTACAAGAACTACGACCCGCGCGCGACCGTGATGCAAAAGACGGTGCGCGAAGTGTTCGACGCGCTGAAGGTCAACGATCCGGTCTTCGAAGTCGCGCTGCAGCTCGAGGAAATGGCGCTCAACGATCCCTATTTCGTCGAGAAGAAGCTGTTCCCGAACGTCGATTTCTATTCGGGCGTGATCCTGTCGGCGATCGGTTTCCCGACGACGATGTTCACCGCGCTCTTCGCCCTCGCCCGCACCGTCGGCTGGGTCGCGCAGTGGAACGAAATGATCTCGGACCCCGCACAGAAGATCGGCCGTCCGCGCCAGCTCTACACCGGCCCGACGCATCGCCCGTTCGTACCGGTCGACAAGCGCTAAGAACCCGATATCTGTAAATTCGCAGCGGCGGTGCGGGCAACCGCGCCGCCGTTTCGATTCAAGCCTCGCGCGCCGGCAAGCTCAGCGTGAAGCGCGCGCCCTGCCCCGGCGCGCTGTCGACGGTGAGGTCGCCGTCCATTGCGCGCGCGAGACGGCGGGCGATATAGAGGCCGAGCCCCGAGCCGCCGCTGTCGGTGCGACCGAGCCGCTCGAATTTCTCGAACACCACCGCCTGCTGCCCGGCGTCGATCCCCTGCCCCTGGTCGGCGACCGTAACCGTCGCGCGATCGCCCTCGCGATCGACACGAATCCAGATTTGCGAATTTTCGGGCGAATAGCGGATTGCATTGCCGAGCAGATTGAGCAGCACCTGCAGCACGCGGCGGAACTCGCCGGTAGCGGGCGCGCGGTCGTCGGTGCGCGGGGCGTCGATACGGATGCCCTTTTCTTCCGCCTTCATGCCGAGCAGACCGACCGCGCGGCGCGCGAGGTCGCCGAGATCGATTTCGTCGCGCGCTGCCTTGAAGCCCGGCCTCTCGATATTCTGCAAATCGGCGAGATCGTCGACGAGGCCGAGCAGATGGCGCCCGGCGTGAGCGATGTCGCCGGCATAGCGCGCATAGTCGGCGCGGATCGGTCCGTCGAACTGCCCCGAAATCGTTTCGGCCGTCGCGATGATCCGGCTCAGCGGTCCGCGCAGCGCGCCATCGATGCGGCGGCCGAACTGCGGATCGGAGAGCGGCAGCGATCCGAAAGCCGGATCGACCCGCGTTCCACCCTTCGGTTCGGCAAAAGGCTGTCCTTCGGCAACCACTGCGAGTCCGCGGAAACCCGTGAAGCGCCCCGTCGCATCGAACAAGGCTTCACCCGACAGGGTCATCGCTGCGCCGGCAGCCTGTACGCGCTGGCTATCGAAACGCGATTGGCGTGCCAGCGCGCGCAGCACCGGAAAACGTCCGTCCCCGTCGGGCTGCAGTTCGAACAATTCCGAAAGCGAACGGCCTTCCCAGTCGTGCGGGACAGCCGGCGCGTCCGGCGCGGCATGCAGGGCGACCATGCGCAGTTGCTGATCGCATTCCCAGTTCCAGCTCCGCGGCACTGCGGCGCTCTCGGCTATCGGAGGCAGTTGCGGCTGCGTCAGCGGGCGCGTGCGCCAGTCGGTGATTTCAAGGCTGGCACCGTCGGCATCGGGCGTGATCCGAACGAGCGCGTGGATGTCGCTATGATCGTCGGCCGTATAGAGCGGCCGACTGATGTCGCGATGAAGACGCTGCGCCAATGTGACGAGGCGCGCGAGGTGCGGCAATGCCAGCGGCTTGTCGAGCCCCGCCCCGGCGCGCTGCTGCAGGCGCAGCAACGGAATGTCGGCGCTCACCAATGCGCCCGACCGGTCGATCCGGCCCCGGATGATGCGTTCGCTCATCGATCGGGCTCCGTCGCCGGAAAGCCGGCATAATCGGCGGCACCCACCGCGCGCGCCGGCAGCATCGCCAGCGACGCTTCGAGCGGCGCGAGCGCGGAATGATCGAGCCGCAGCCGCGCGAGCAGCGAAGGCAGCGCGGCCGCCTCGGCCGTCAGCAACGCGATGGCCATATCGTCATAGGTGCGGTGATGCGCGGCGGCGGCGAGCGCGATCAGCGTCGGCCAGTCGTGCCGCGCGATGGCGGCCGCAGCGGCATCGGGAGCTTGCGCACCCAAAATCGCGTAATAGGCGGCGCCCGCCTGGGTGACGCCGGTCTCTTCCGCCTGGTGCCCGGTTGCGGATCGCACCGCGTCGCCGAGTTCGGCGGCACGCTTCCGGTCCTTGCTCACCTCGGCGAGGCGCCATGCGGCGATGTCGAGCAACAGGGCACGGAAAGTCTCTCCATCGACCTCTGCAGCGGCCAGCGCCGGGTTGCCGAGTGCGTCGAAGCGGCGGCGGTCGGCAATCTGCAGACCCAGATAGGCACGGTCGACGTCGGACAGCACGTCGCCGGGCACGGGAGCGTCCACGATCGTCGCGCCGGGTTCGGACGGCATCGGCGGCGGGCTTGCCCGCTGCGCCGACTGCTCGCGCCAGCGATGCTCCTCGGCGCGTGCGAAACAGAGGCCCGCGAGACGCCCTGCACACGGCAATCCGCCGCGCAACCATTCGCTCCAGAGACGTGCGGGATCGATATCGGGATCGAGCCGCGCTGCGACGTCGACAATCAACCGGCGCGCGATCCCGAGTGACAGCGCGCGCTGCTCCTCGGTCAACCGCCCCGTGGCGGGCGCCGCCAGATAATCCGCAAGCTCGCGCAGGCGTGCCACCAGCGTCGGCGACGCCGGATCGGTGCCGGGGGAGGAAGGTGATTCACTCATGCGCGTCCGCCAATATCAGCATGGCGTTAATAGGCCTTAAACCTTCAAGGCCTTTGTTTTATCGCGCCTCCGGACGCCGCGCGAGCCTGAGCCAGAGCAATATCTGGAACAGCGCGAGCAGCGGCAGGATCGCGAACATCAACGGCGCGAAACCGAACAGCAACGCAGGCACGAGCAGTATCCACGCCTGATCGGCATCGGGAAGGAGCCAGTGGAATCGCCGCTGCTCGCCCGAATCCTCATAAAGCGCCCGCGCCAGCAGGATCGTCGCAGCCAGGCATGGGGCGAGAGCGGCCTCCGAAAACGGCGGCATCCTGTGCCCCGGACCGGCGAGCGACAGCAGCCACGGAAAAATCGCGAGGAGCATCCATGCGAAGGTACGGATCACGTCGCGGATACGGTCCTGCGCGGCGCTTTCGGCGCGAAACGCCGACAGGAAACGCATTGCGGCAAGCCCCAGCCCGCCAAGGATCGCGACCAGCGCGCCTGCTGCCGCGAGCCCGCTTGCCGCGAGCAACGCGACGATCAACCACAGCAACGCGGTGACATAGGGCAGGTACCGCGCCGTAGTCGGCGATTTGACGATGAGGGGTCCCGCAAGGCGGATCAGCGGCATCATGATCGCCGATCGTCCCAGTCCCATGCCACCATATTCGACCTGTTGCAGGCTCGATTGCTCGATCAACGCCGCCGTCGGGCGGTCGGAAACGATCGCAATCTCGCCCTGTTCGAACAGCGCGGGCTCGCAATAGAGCCGGCGTGCGCCCGATTGCACCGCGAGGCGTAGCAGCGTGAGCATCATGTCCCACTCGCCCGGAATCGCCGCGAGTTCGGCGACCATCGGCTGCGAGATGGAGGCAAGCCCGCCCCAGCGTCGCGTCGCGTCGATCCGCTCGAACCGCTGCGTCAGCATCGTGTCGCCCGTTACGAGGATCGCCGGCGATCCGGGCTTCGCGATTGCGGCATAGTGGGTGCCGCCCGCGCGGAGGCCGTCGGCGACAAGGATGATCCGGTCCTCGCTCTCGACCAGCGGGACAAGGTCGCTCGCCGCCCGTACCGGGGTCACCTTGAGCCCGCGGCGACGAATGCGATCGCAGGTTGCCAGCAACTCCGCAGGAACCGCCGCCACCGCGACCGCGATATGCGTTATGCCAACGTCGGAAAGGCGTGCTGCCTGCCGCTCGATCAGCGTCTCGCCCGCCACGGTGACGAGCGCCCGCAGCGACCCGTCGGCCAGCGTTTCGCTGGCGCCGACCAGCGCAATCAGGGCCATCGGCGCCGGTTTTCTTCAGCAGCGGTCATCGCCGCGCAGCTTTAGGGCCGACGAAGCGATTGGCAAGCCCCGCGATAGGGCCGGATGACGCCACGCCTTCACCCTGTTTTCCCGCGCTTTCGGTCCCTTCCCGGCCCGCAAAAAAATGCCCTGAAAATGACCGAATCGCTGGCCTTTCAACCTGCCATCGGCTAGGCCAAATCCATCTCCCGAAAGAGCAGAAAAAGGCCGGGTCTTGACCGAAGAAAATACGCCTATGCAGCCGTCCGAGGACGGCGTTTCGCCGATCAATATCGTCGACGAAATGAAGACATCCTATCTCGATTACGCGATGAGCGTGATCGTCAGCCGCGCACTGCCCGATGTGCGCGACGGCCTGAAGCCGGTGCACCGGCGCATCCTTTATGCGGCGCAGGAAGGCGGCTTCGTCCCGGGTCGTCCGTACAAGAAATCGGCGAAGATCGTCGGCGACGTGATGGGCAATTATCACCCGCATGGCGACAGCGCGATCTACGACGCGCTCGCCCGCATGACACAGGACTGGTCGCTCCGCGTGCCATTGATCGACGGCCAGGGCAATTTCGGCTCGATGGACCCCGATCCGCCGGCGTCGATGCGTTATACCGAAGCGCGCCTCGCGAAGACCGCGATGGTGCTGCTGAACGACCTCGACAAGGACACGGTCGACTTTCAGCCCAACTACGACGCCAGCCGCGACGAGCCGACGGTGCTTCCGGCGCGCTTCCCGAACCTGCTCGTCAACGGCGCGGGCGGCATCGCGGTCGGCATGGCGACCAATATCCCGCCGCACAATCTGGGTGAAGTCGTCGACGCGACGCTTGCGATGATCGACCGCCAGCTTGCGGGTGGCGCGGACATCACGCTCGAGGAGCTGATGGCGATCGTCCCGGGTCCCGATTTCCCGACCGGAGCGATGATGCTCGGCCAGGGCGGTGCGCGCAACGCCTATGCCACCGGCCGCGGCTCGATCATGATGCGCGCGACACATATCATCGAGGAAGGCCGCAACGACCGCCAATCGATTGTTCTGACGTCGATTCCTTTCCAGGTCGGCAAGTCGGGCCTGGTCGAGAAGATCGCCGAAGCCGCACGCGACAAGCGGATCGAGGGCGTCGCCGATATTCGCGACGAATCGAACCGCGAGGGCGTCCGCGTTGTCATCGAACTGAAGCGCGATGCCACGGCAGAAGTCGTTCTCAACCAGCTCTGGCGCCACACGCCGGCGCAGTCGAGCTTCCCCGCAAACATGCTCGCCATCCGCGGCGGCCGCCCCGAAATGATGGGGCTGAAGGAGATTCTCACCGCCTTCATCGCCTTCCGCGAGGAAGTGATCACGCGCCGCTGCAAGTTCGAACTCGCGAAAGCACGCGACCGCGCCCACATCTTGCTCGGCCTTGTCGTCGCGGTCAGCAATCTTGACGAAGTCGTCCGCATCATCCGCGGATCGAACAGCCCTGCCGCCGCACGCGAAGCCCTGCTCGCGCGCGAATGGCCGATCGGCGAAATCGCGCCCTACATCCGCCTCGTCGAAGCGATTGAGGGCGAGATGGAAGAAAGCGCCACCTATCGCCTCTCCGAAATCCAGGTGAAGGCAATCCTCGACCTCCGCCTGCACCGCCTGACCGCGCTCGGTCGCGACGAAATCGGCAAGGAACTCGGTGAGTTGGCGTCCGAGATTGAGGAACTGCTTTCGATCCTCGCCGACCGCGTCAAACTCTATGGCGTAATGCGCGAGGAACTCGTCGCGGTACGTGAAGAGTTCGCGACCCCGCGCCGCACGCTCCTCGCCCCCGCCGCCGACGGCATCGACGACGAGGATCTGATCGAGCGCGAGGAGATGGTCGTCACCGTCACCCTCGACGGCTATATCAAGCGCACCCCGCTGGCCACCTTCCGCGCCCAGCGGCGTGGCGGCAAGGGCCGTGCGGGCATGGCGACGAAGGACGAGGATGTCGTCACCGAATTGTTCGTCACCTCGACGCATACCCCGGTGCTGTTCTTCTCGACCGCGGGCAAGGTCTATCGCATGAAGGTGTGGCGCCTGCCCGAGGGCGGACCGGCGACGCGCGGACGTCCGATGATCAACCTGCTGCCGCTCGGCAAGGACGAGACGATCTCGACGGTGCTCCCGCTGCCCGAGGATGAAACCGAATGGGGCAAGCTGCACGTCATGTTTGCAACCGCGAAGGGCAGCGTGCGTCGTAACAGTATGGACGCCTTCACCAACGTGCCCTCGAACGGCAAGATCGCCATGAAGTTCGAAGGCGAGGATGAAGACGACAGGCTGATCGGCGTCGCCTTGCTCGACGAGAGCGACGATGTGCTGCTTGCGACACGGCAGGGCAAGGCGATCCGCTTTGCCGGCGACGATGTCCGTGAATTCCAGAGCCGCAATTCGACCGGCGTGCGCGGCATGCGTCTTGCCGATGGCGACGAGGTAATTTCGCTCTCGATCCTCCACCGCGTCGGCACCAGCGGCGACGAGCGCGAAGCCTATCTGCGCGCCGCACCGTGGAAGGACAACGAGAACGAGCCGACGCTCGATGGCGAGCGGATGGCCGAACTCGCCGCGCGCGAGCAGTTCATCCTGACCGTGTGCGCCAATGGCTATGGCAAGCTGTCGTCTGCGTATGAATATCGCCGCACGGGCCGCGGTGGTCAGGGGATCACCAACATCGACAACATCGGCCGCAACGGTCCGGTGGTCGCCAGCTTCCCCGCGACCAAGGTTCATCAGTTGATGCTCGTTACCGATCAGGCAAAGCTGATCCGGATGGGGCTCGATTCGATGCGCGTCATCGGCCGCGGGTCGGCGGGCGTGCGCCTGTTCGACGTCGCCAAGGACGAGCATGTCGTCTCAGCGGCGCTGATCGAGGAAAGCGACGAGGAAGACGTCGAAGGCATCGAGGGCGCGGAAGATACGAGTCCCGAAGCCGAAACCCCGACCGAGGCGCCGTCCGAATGAGCGCATCGACCGCCTTCAAGGTGCTGACGCAGCAGCAATGGGCCGATTTCGAGCGCGAACGCGTATTCCGCGGCGCGCCGGTGGATATCGCCGACGGCTATATCCACCTGTCGACCGCGCAGCAGCTCGAGGCGACGATCGCCAAATATTTCGCGGGGCAGACGGATCTGATGATCGTCGAGGTGGACCTGATCCTCCTCGGCGACGCGATTCGCTGGGAAGAAGCGCGCGGTGGCGACCTTTTTCCGCACATCTACGCGGAACTGCCGATCCATGCGGTCGTGAGTCTGCAAAAGCGGAGCTAAGCGCGCTTCGCTCCGGCCGTTTCCGACGCCGGGGCGTGGTCATTCCCGATCGGGATCGGTCGCCCCGCTGTCGTGCCAGACCCACCAGCGATAGGCCGGCGTCTGCGGATATCCCGCGGGTGAATCTTCCCACGTCTCCTGACGGCCGAGCGCCGTGAGATCGAGATAGTTCCACGTATTGCCCATTTGCTCGTCGCCGCGGCCGCTGGTGACATAGGTACGGAACACGCGCTCGCCGTCGCGAATGAACGCATTGGTGGCATGCCATTCGGTCATGTCGAGGTCGGCATCGAAATCGTCGGTCAGCGTATACCAGGGGATATGCTCCCAACCCATTTTCGCCTTGAGCCGCGCGATGTCGGGCTGCGGAGCGCGCGAAACGAATGCGAGGTTCGTATCGCGCGCGTGCAGATGCGCGGGGTGTGCGACCTGATCGGCGACCATCGAACAACCGATGCAGGCGCGCTCGGGCCAGCGCGATACGCCGGGCTCGAAGAAGGCGCGGTAGACGATCAGCTGACGGCGACCCTCGAACAGGTCGAGCAGGCTCAAATTGCCCTTCGGGCCGACGAAGCGATAGTCTTTTTCCATTTCCAGCCAGGGCATCCGGCGACGTTCCGCCGCCAGCGCGTCGCGGGCGCGGCTATGCGCCTTCTCCTTCTCGTGCATCTGTTGCGATGCGGCTTTCCAGGCGTCGGGCGACACGATGGGGGGTGTCTGCATTCCGGCCAGTTCGCTTTTCTGGCCTTCGGATAATGTGCTCATGACTTTCGGCCTCCAGAATAATCGCCCGGTCGCCCCGCCATGCCGAGCCTTGCTGATACCGGACGAAACGGGAGGCTCGTCGTAAAGTTGCGGAACGGACGCGCGGACGTTCGGTCCCGCGCCCCCAAATCAGCGGTACCGCGACGATTCTGCTATGTGCGCGGAGCTTGGCATAGGCCCATGGTCGACAACGAGCTGTGCGCGTTACGCACAGCCTTGCGGGCGAACGGCTGCCATGGGCAACCCGGCAGCCGTGCGCGCCCTAAACCCGGATCAGCGCTGCCTCGCCTTCCATGCACGAACAGCCGCCATCGTCTTCTCGATATGCGCCTGCGGCTTGGGATCGGTGTAGCTCAGCAGGATCGTCCCGTTCGGCGCGATCACGAACGACGTACGGCTCGAGATCGTCGCCTGATTGGGACGCTGAACTGCGGTGTCATATTTTGCCGCGATCCGGGCCCCCGGATCGGCGGCGACGGCGAACTTGTCGCGGCATTCCGATTTGGAGAATTCCGCGACGCGATCGATATTGCCAGCGGTCACGCCGACGACGCGGGCGCCCAGCCGGTTGAAGTCGTCACTCGCTTCGGCGAAAAGATGCGCCTCCATCGTACAGCCGGGAGTAAAGGCGGCGGGGAAGAAATAGAGCACGACAGGTCCCTTTTTGAGCGCCTGCTTCAGCGACAGGCTGAAAGGCTTGCCGCCTTGCGCCGCGTTCAGGGTGAAGTCGGGCGCCTTCGCGCCCTGCTGGAGCGCCGCGATTCCCTGCGCCGGAATGACAGCGAGCGACAGGCCAAGGCCCAACGACAGTGCAAATTTCATCAGGATTTTCATCTGCGGTCTCCACCTCGAACAGCGGAAGCACGCTCCGCCGGGACGACCTCTACCGCCAAATTCGCTCGCGTGCGGCAATAATTATCGTCGACGAAGGCAGTCCGTTGCGACGTCGCGGTGCACTTTGGCTGCGCGCACGGGCGGCGGCAGCCAAAGTGAAGCGGGCCGCCGCTTCGCGGCGAACGGAAGCGGCGGTCCCCCCGGGCCATCGCCAGGCTAGCAGCGACGACCGCCGCGATCGATCTCGCGTCCGATCAGCGCGCCCGCGGCGCCGCCGATAATCGTGCCCGGAACCCGGTCGCCGTAGCGGTCGACTTCGCGGCCGAGCAACGCGCCGGCAGCGCCTCCGACGATCAGACCCGTGGTTCCGCTGCCCCGCCGGCAATAATAACGGCGGTCGCGATAATGGCCGCGCCGGTAGTCGCGGCGGTAATCACGCCGATAGTCACGGCGGTAATCGCGATAGCGATCATTGTCGCGGTGGCTGTAATAGCTATGGCGGTGGTGCCGGTCGCGCGCATCGGCTTCCGCCGGCAAAGCTGCCAGGGCGCTGGCACCGATCAGCGCGGTCAACGCCAGTCTTTTGAGCAGAAACATCGGTCTTCTCCATATGCCCCCCGACCAGCGGAGATTAGGAAAGCAAAGATGGCGCTTGGCTGAACTGCCGACGCGATCGCGTTCGGAAAACATCGGCCCGGCGATGTTTCGGGGCGTTCTATCGCGCCCGATTGACCCGACACCGCAATCGGCGCAGCATCGCGCCATGACGCTCACCATCACTCCCAGCGGTCAGGCGTGCGGCGCCCGCGTCGCCGGTGTCGACCTGACCCGTCCGCTTGCCGCCGAAACCATCGCCGGGATTCGCGCAGCATGGCTCGACCATCATGTCCTGGCCTTCCCCGACCAGAAGATGAGCGAGGACGATCTCGAGCGTTTTACCCGCTATTTCGGCGGCTTCGGCAACGACCCGTTCATTCGCCCGATTCCGGGTCACGACCATATCATCGCGGTCAAGCGCAAGGCCGACGAGACCGCGCCGCTCTTTGCCGAAAACTGGCACAGCGACTGGAGTTTTCAGGCGCGGCCACCCGCGGGCACCTGCCTGTTCGGCATCACGATCCCGCCCGTCGGCGGCAATACCGAATTTTCGAACCAGCACGCTGCGCTCGATGCGATGCCCGCCGAGTTTCGCGCGCGCGTCGAAGGGCTGCAAGCGGTTCACAGCGCGCGCGCCGGCTACGCCCCCGCAGGCATGTACGGTGCGAACGACAAGGACCGGAGCATGGACATCCGTTCGGGCGACGAGGCGCTCGACACGCAGCTTCACCCCTTCGTCCGCAAACACCCCGAAACGGGGCGCGAAGGCCTGTTCGGCTGCGCGGGCTATATCATCGGTTTCGACGGGCTCGACGATAGCGAAGCCCTGCCTTTGCTGTACGAGCTCATTCAGTGGCAGGGACGCGAGGAATTTCGCTACAGCCATGCGTGGGAACCCGACATGCTGATCATGTGGGACAATCGCTCGCTGCTGCATCGCGCGACCGGCGGCTACGACGGCCACGACCGCCTGCTCCATCGCACGACGATCGCGGCGTGGGACGGATAGAGAAACTTCGCCGCCGACCCGTGCGTTGCTCCCGTCAGAAGGAGCAAGACCATGACCCTCCCGCATAATGCCCTCATCCTCGTCGCCGACGGCCGCAAGGCGCTGTTCCTGCGCAATCGGGGCAACGGCCGCCAGATCGACCTGCACACCGCGGCGCACAGCGAACGCGAGGATCGCAAGGACAGCGATATCAAGACCGACGCCGCAGGCCAGTCGCCCGCTCCCGCCGGCTCGGGCCTCCCGGGCGGCACGATGGGCGAGCCCGACTTCCACCAACAGGAAGAGGATAGGTTCGCGCGCGACCTCGCGGAAAAAGTCAACGCGATGGCGCTCGCGGGCCAATTCGACGCACTCGTCGTCATCGCCCCTGCGCGAACGATGGGTGAACTGCGCCCGCTATGGCACAAGGAAGTAGCCGCCCGCCTTGCCCGGGAGCATGTCAAGGAAATGACCGACCGGCCCATCCGGGACATCGAGGCGCTGCTCGTCGGTGAAGCCGCGCCGCCTTCGTGATCAGGCGAGGCCTTCCTTTGCCAGCGTACTGACCACGCCCCATGCGATCAACGCCTGCCCCGCAAAATAGAGCGGCCAGACACACCATATGGTGACGTCTTTCGGCAGCGCGCCACCCTCGCCCGCGAAGATGAACAGGTCGCTGGCAAGGAAGATCATCGCGCCGATCCCGGTGCGATAGCGCGGGAAGCGGCTCGCCCATGCTGTCGCCGCCATCAGCGCGACGATCGCCGTGTAGCCTATGGCCGCACTCATCTGGTCAGGCGCGGCGTGCTTTGTCAGGCCCCATGCGACGAAAAGCGCGAGCGGCACAGTCGCAAGCACGAGCAGGCGCTGCGATCCCGTCAGCTTGGCCCGACGGTTGCGCAGATAAAGGATAATCGCAATCAGATGCCCGGCCGCGAATGCCGCCGCGCCCTGCATCATCCCCACGGCGTCGAGCAACCAGTCGCCGAGCGCGCCGAAACCCAGCGCCGCTGCGATCATCCAGCCATCGCGTCCGCGCGCATTCGCAGCAGCCCACGCGGCGAGCAAGGCGACGCCCGATGTCTTCCAGATATGGATCGCCGGGCCATCCCAGCGCTGAAGTACCGCGACAAAAAAACTGATCCCGCCGACCAGCGCAGCGAGCCACAGCCAGCGCGCCCGATCCCAACCCTGCTCCGCGTTCATCATCCGCCCCTTTGCATCTTGTCTCCAACGGGCCTAGTGCGCGGCGCACGCAGGGCAAGTCAACGGATACGGTAAATGAGCTACGACATTCACATCATCGGCGGCGGCCTCGCCGGATCGGAAGCCGCATGGCAGCTCGCCGAAGCGGGATATCGCGTGCGCCTGTCCGAAATGCGCGGCGGCGGCGATATGACCCCCGCGCATCAAGGCGATACGCTCGCCGAGATGGTATGTTCAAACAGCTTTCGCAGCGACGATGGCGACAGCAATGCCGTCGGCCTGCTCCACCGCGAGATGCGGACGCTCGGCTCGATCATCATGCGCGAGGCCGACGTTCACAAGGTCCCCGCGGGTTCCGCGCTCGCGGTCGACCGCGACCTCTTCTCCGGCGGCGTCACCAACGCGCTCGCGAACCATCCCAACATCACGATCGTCCGCGAACGCGTCGATACGCTGCCCGCCGAGGGCCTTACGATCGTCGCGACCGGCCCGCTCACCGCCGCCGGCCTTGCCTCGAGCATCGGCGCCGCGACCGGCAAGGACGCCCTCGCCTTCTTCGACGCCATAGCCCCTATCGTCTATCGCGACAGCATCGACATGGACGTGGCGTGGATGGCGAGCCGCTGGGACAAGGTCGGCCCGATCGGCGACGGCAAGGATTATATCAACTGCCCGATGGACAAGGACCAGTATCACGCCTTCGTCCAGGGACTCGTCGACGGCGACAAGACCGAGTTCAAGGACTGGGAAAAGGATACGCCCTATTTCGAAGGCTGCATGCCGATCGAGGTCATGGCCGAGCGTGGCCCCGAAACGCTGCGCTTCGGCCCGATGAAGGGCGTCGGGCTCGATAATCCGCGTACCGGGCGCTGGCCGTACGCGGTCGTCCAGTTACGCCAGGACAATGCGCTCGGCACGCTCTGGAACATGGTCGGCTTCCAGACCAAGCTCAAGCACGCAGCGCAAGTCGAGCTGTTCCGCACCATCCCCGGCCTCGAAAAGGCCGAGTTCGCGCGCCTCGGCGGTCTCCATCGCAACAGCTTCATCCGCTCGCCCGAATTGCTCGACAATCAGCTCCGCCTGAAATCGGCGCCGCATATCCGCTTCGCCGGGCAAATCACCGGCTGCGAAGGCTATGTCGAAAGCGCCGCGATCGGTCTCGTCGCCGCGCGCTTTGCCGCCGCCGAACTCGCGGGTCGCACCCTGCCCGCACCGCCGCCCGAAACGGCGCTCGGCGCGCTGCTCGGCCATATCACCGGCGGCGCTGACGCCGCGAGCTACCAGCCGATGAATGTCAATTTCGGCCTCTTCCCGCCGCTCGCCGAGGATGTGCGCAAAAAGGATCGCAAGCTGGGATATACGCAGCGGGCGGGCATCGCTCTTGCCGAATGGATGAAGCTCGCTGAGGGCGTCGCCGCTTAAATTGACCCCGGCTTTCGCAGGGGATCACGATCAGCAGCTACACTTCGGCTTCGCCGCCGCCTTCGGCGCTGTCGTGGCGAACTCCGCGCGCGTCAGGTCGCCCGACCTGTCGGCATCCGCCCCCGCAAAACGCTGCCCCGTCGCCGCCGCCCATTCCTCGAAGGTCAGCAGATTATTGCCATCCTTGTCGAGCTTGCGGAACGCCGCAGTGCGTGACGACATCAATTCGACGCGGCTGATCCGGTCGTTGCGGTCGCGGTCGAAGCGGTTGAAGCGCCGTTCCTCCCGCGATGCTTCCTTCGCGGCGGGCAGTGCCGGCGGCGCAGGCCCGCGTTTCGGCGCCCCCGCTGCGGCAACGGGGATCGCGGGCAAGGCAGGCGGCGGATCGGGCAGCAATTCCTCTTCCGCAATCTGGGTATAACCCTTCCACATGAACAGGCCGCCCGTCAGCAGCAACGCGCTCGCCACGCCGCCGATCAGAAATCGGGAAATCGCCATCCGCCCCTCCGCGCCGGTTGATCGCTCTAGCTATCATGGCGCGACGCCCAGCGGCAACAAACGACACCATATTGGCTGCGAAATTTAATCGATATACTTGTTAAAAATCACGCCAATCATTGCTATATCCGATCAATGCACAATTACCTCCCCTCGCTAAAACAGATGCAATATCTCGTCGCGCTGCACGAACATGGCCATTTCGGCCGCGCGGCCGACGCCTGCAACGTCACGCAATCGACGCTGTCGGCGGGAATCCGCGAACTGGAAACGCTGCTCGGCCAGACCCTCGTCGAGCGCACCCGCCGCGTCGTGCGCTTCACAATGCTCGGCAATGCGATCGTCGAAAAGGCGCATCGGGTGCTCCGTGAGGCCGAGGAACTGGCCGACATGGCCGCCGCCGCGGCTGCGCCGCTTGTCGGCGAACTGCGTATGAGCGTCATCCCGACGATCGCACCTTTCCTGCTCCCCGGCCTGCTGCCACGGCTGCGCAAGGAACGCCCCTCACTCAAGCTGTTCCTGCGCGAAGAACCGAGTGCGCAGGCGTGCGAATCGCTGCACCACGGCACGGTCGATTGCGTATTGCTCGCGCTCCCCTACGCGTGCGGCGACGTGGAGGCCGAGAATCTGTTCGACGATGCGCTGTTCGTCGCCTTTCCCGGCGAGCAGTCCGAAGACCTGCCCGCGATGGTCAGCGCCGACCAGATCGACCCCGCGCAGATGCTGATGCTCGAGGATGGGCATTGCCTGAAGGATCATGTCCTTGCCGCGTGCAACCGCCCCGAACTGCGCGCCGGTGCACGGATGATGGGGACGTCGCTGCACACATTGGTCCAGATGGTCGACAACGGCCTCGGCATCACGATGCTGCCGCAAATGGCGATCGAAGCCGGCATCCTCGACCATACCGACATCGATACGCGGCCGCTCGATTCGGACCATGATTGGCGGACGATCGCGCTGGTGTGGCGAAAGGGCAGCCCGCGCGCCGAAGAGTTCCGGATGCTCGCGGACATTTTCCGCAAACACCAGGTGTCCTAGCCGTCCCAGCGTTCCGCGCGCGAATGATCACCATCGCGCTGTTCGACCCACTCGACGCGTCCGTCGGCGAAGGTCTCGCGTTTCCACAGCATGACGTCGGTTTTCAACCGGTCGATCAGGAATTCGCACGCTGCCAGTGCCTCGGCGCGGTGCGGACTGCTCGCCAGCACAAGGACGATGGTGTCCCCCGGCGCCATTGCGCCGACGCGGTGAATCAGGGTCAGCGCAGAGAGGCGCCAACGGTCGGCCGCAGCATGGCCAAGATCGGCGAGTCCTGCTTCGGTCATCGCGGGATGGTGATCGAGGAACAGTTCGGTCAAATCGCCATCGCCGCGCACGCGCCCGATGAAACTGGCACTCGCGCCGTGCCCGCCGGCATCGTGAAGGTCCAGCTCGGCGGCGACGTCGATCGCCGCCGACAGAATTGCAATGCGTATCATCCCCCCGTCACCGGCGGAAACAACGCAACTTCGCGTGCGCCCGAAAGCGGAGCATCGGGGCCCATCATCACGCCGTCGATCGCGGCGCGGATACGGTGCGGTTCGGCGAAAGCCGATGCGCCCCGCGCATCGCGCGCGGCCAGCCATGCGACCAGGGCGCCGACGTCGCCGAGGCTGGACGGGATGTCGACGATCTCGTCGGCGATTCCCATCCGTTCGCGGACCCATGCAAAATAGGCGATATTCAGCGCCATTCCGAACCCTTGTCTCAATCCATATGCTTCAGGCCGACGCGCAGATAATCCCAGCCGGTAACCAGCGTCAGCACCGCTGCGCCCCAGAGCGAGACGAGACCGACGGTCTTGATCCAGATCATCGCCGGCAACGCACCCGCGAGGATCAGGGCGCCGAACGCCACAAGCTGGAAGGTCGTTTTCCATTTGGCGAGCTGCGTCACCGGCATCGACACCTGCAAGGTGGCGAGGAATTCGCGCAGCCCCGACACGATGATTTCGCGCAGCAGGATCATCAACGCCGCGATGACATGATAACCGGTGATATCGCGGGTAAAGACGAGCAGCAGGATCACCGCGGCGATCATGATCTTGTCGGCGATGGGATCGAGAAATGCGCCCAGCCGCGACACGATGCCGCGCGAGCGTGCAACATAACCGTCAAAATAATCGGTAATGCCCATCAGGCAGTACAATCCGAAGGCGAGCGCATAATCGATCGGTTTCGGCTGGTGCGACCCTTCGACTACCCCCGGCCACAGCAGGAAAAGCAGGATGGGCACCGCAAGGATGCGCGACAATGTCAGGATGTTCGGAAGGCTCAGCATGATCCCTGTCGACGTGTCCGTTGCAAAAAGGGTCCCAAAATCGGCTTTGACCCGGCAAGCCCTAACCGATAAGTCGCCCGTGCGACAACAATATTGCCCCGACAGCGATCGCCAGGCTCCGGCATGGTCGGCATGTCGGGCCGTTAAGATGGATTTTCAATGACCGGTTCCTTTGCGCTGATGAAGCAACGCCGGTTCCTGCCCTTGTTCGCGACGCAGTTCCTGAACGCCTTCAACGACAATTTCTACAAGATGGCGATGGTGATCCTCGTCACCTTCACAATCTACAAGGATCCCGAGACCGAGGCCTGGTTCAATGCGCTTGCGGGCGGTCTTTTCATCCTGCCCTTCTTCCTCTTCTCCGCGCTCGCTGGGCAACTCGCCGACAGCACCGACAAGACCCGCATGATCCGCCTCATCAAGACCGCCGAGATCGCCATCATGGTCGTCGGCGCCGCGGGAATCTGGCTGCATAATGTGCCGCTGATGCTGCTCGCACTGTTCGCGATGGGGACGCACTCGACCTTCTTCGGCCCGATAAAATATGCGATCCTGCCACAGCATCTGCAGGAGGACGAGGTGCTCGCGGGTACCGGCAGGGTCGAGGCGGGAACCTATATCGCCATTCTGGGCGGCACGATCGTCGGGGGGCTGACGCCACCGCATTTTGCGATCCCGGGTATCATTGTCGTCGCGGTGATCGGTCGACTGACCGCCAATTACGTGCCTGCCGCGCCCCCCGAACGGGATGCAGAAGGATTGGTCATCGACCATAATGTCTTCCGCTCGTCGTGGCGGCTCGTCAATTCGACGATGCACATCCCGCGCCTGTTCCTCGCAATCGTCTCGATCAGTTTCTTCTGGGCGATCGGTGCGATCCTCGCCGCGCAGTTCCCGCCGCTCGTCAAGAATGCGCTTGGCGCCGACAATACCGTCGCCACGCTGTTCACCGCGATCTTCTCGGTTGGCGTCGCGATCGGCTCGATCATCGTCAACCGGCTGCTCAAGGGCCATGTTTCGGCCCGATATTCCCCGGGATCGGTGATCGTGATGGGGCTGTTCGTGCTCGATCTCTGGTGGAACGTGAAAGGCTGGGCCCATATCGACGGCGTCTTGATGAACTGGCGCGAATTCCTCTCGCTGACCGCAGGGGATCGCATCATCCTCGACCTCCTCGGAATCGCGATTGCCGGCGGCATGTTCGTCGTCCCGCTCTACGCCTTTCTGACGACCACCGTCGCCAAGTCGCAGACAGCGCGCACCGTCGCCGCGAACAATATCGTCAACTCGGGGTTCATGGTTGCCGCGACGCTGCTGCTCAGCGTGTTGATCGGAATGGGCCTGACAATCGACGACACGCTGCTGATGGTCGCCGCGATGTGCCTCGTTTCGTCGGTACTGGCGTGGCGCCTGCACAAGGCGTGCGATTAAGTGCCCGCAGTCAGAGCAGGAACATCATCGTCGCGGTGAAAAAAATCGCGAAGCTCTGAAGGAACAGTCGAAAATCATCGTTCGAAAAGATCGTGACCGGCTCGCGATGCGCGGCGATCGCGATGCGAAGCTCGCGCTGCCAGTCGTCCGGGGCGCTCAGCCGCGCAATCACCAGTTGCCGCGCGGCATGCGCCCGGATGCGTCGGCGAATGTCGATATGATCGTCCGAGTCCATGCGCCCGAAGCTAGGACGAAGTTAACGGCCCGATAAGGTTAAAAGAGTGTTAACGCGCAGCCGTCCCGCACCGGGACGCTTTGTCGCCTTCGCCTTAACGCGCGGGCATCGGCCGAACACGGATCTGGCGGCCGTCCCCGGCCCCGGTCTGGAACGGTTTGCAGCGCGTGGGCCTCATGCGCGGCCCCAGGCACAGCCGCACTTCGTCAAGCCATCCCCGCCTGTCGGCCGACACCGCGATCATCGGCGCCGTGACGCCCGGATTCGCTGCGGCAAAGGCGCGGCGGACACTGCCCGCCGTCTGTGGCTTCACCGAAAGCGCCTTCATGTCGGGAAAGCGCACGGCGCGGAACAATATGTCGGCCGACCGGAAATAGGCAGCGGGGTTGGGGCTCATGCACGTCCCGTGCTTCGCCCATTCATGCTGGAGGAGCTGCGCCGACGGCGTCATGCACATATGCTTCTTCAGCACCGGCTGGGGCACGATTTTCGCCGGGCGGCACCATTGCGGATAGCCGGGATTGTCGGTCTCGGGCCATAACCCGTGCAAAACCCATCCGAAACGGCCATTCTCGCCCGAACATTGGAAACGATCGCGCGCGTCTTTCGGATTGCGCGCATCGGCGCAATGCTGCGGCGACCAGCTCATGCTCAGCAGATATCCGGTGATCGCCGGGTCGCGCACGGGTTCACCGCGCCTCGGCTGTTCCAGACGCGGCACGGGAACCCGTTCGGGTGCCGAACAAGCCAGCGACTGGGCCTGCGCCACAACCGGCATCAGTCCCAGCGCGGCGGCGCTAAGCCAGCGCAAAGTCGAGCCCGATGTCCGCCGCAGGCGCCGACTGGGTCAACCGGCCGACCGACACATAGGTCACGCCGGTTTCGCCGATCGCGCGGATCGTATCGAGCCGCACGCCACCCGAAGCCTCGGTCGGCACCTTGCCGCCGACCAGGCCGACACATTCGCGCAACTCGTCGGGGTTCATATTATCGAGCAGAAGATGCGTCGCGCCGGCGTTCAGCGCCGGCTCGACCTGCGCCACGCGGTCGACCTCGACGATGATGTTCGCGATCCCGGCGGCTACCGCGCGCCGCACGGCTTCTTCGACCGACCCGGCGACCGCGACATGATTGTCCTTGATCATCGCCGCGTCCCACAGGCCCATGCGGTGGTTCGTAGCGCCGCCCATGCGCGTCGCATATTTCTCCAGCACGCGCAGGCCCGGGATCGTCTTGCGCGTATCGAGCAAGGTCGCGCCGGTTCCGGCAAGCGCATCGACATATTGCCGCGTCATCGTCGCGATTCCCGACAGGTGCTGCACGGTATTCAGCGCCGACCGCTCGGCGGTCAGCATCGCACGGGCATTGCCCGATAGCCGCATCAGGTCGGTGCCCGGCGCCACTTGCGCGCCCTCCCCAACCAGTATCTCGATCTCCATTCCGGGTTCGAGCGCGCGAAAGAATCGCTCGGCGATCGGCAGCCCCGCGACCGTGATCGCGTCGCGGCTGTCCATCGCCCCGTCGAAGCGCGCATCGGCAGGGATCGTCGCCATCGACGTGATGTCGCCTCCCGCGCCCAGATCTTCGGCCAGTGTGGCGCGAACGAAAGCATCGAGGTCGAAATCGGGCAGGGAAAATTGGGTCATGCAACCGCGATAATCCGCCTGCCCAGCAAATCAACTTGACGTTTACGTCAACTGACGCTGACATGGGGCCGAATAGACAAATGGAGAGGTCCCCATGCAATCCCCCATCTGCGCGCTGCTCGGCATCGAATTCCCGCTGCTCGCTTTCTCGCATTGCCGCGACGTCGTCGTTGCTGTCTCGAAAGCCGGCGGCATGGGCGTATTCGGCGCCGCGTCACTGCCGCCCGAACGGCTTGAAGAGGAGCTCGCCTGGATCGACGAGCATATCGGCGGAAAGCCTTATGGCGTCGACCTGATCGTTCCCAACAGCTTCGCCGGAAAGGGCGAGGCACATCGGGAAACCCCGTTGATTCCCGATGAACATAAGGCGTTTATTTCCGGCTTGCTGGAAAGGCATGGCGTCGACGGTAACGACCTCTCGCTTCCCGGCGCGATACGAAGCAGCCTTGGCGACAATATGAGCGACGACGGGGCAGCGCGCTTGCTCGAAGTCGCCTTCCGTCACCCGATCGGGTTGATCGCGAATGCTCTCGGCGTTCCACCCGCGCTGATGCTCGAACTCGGCAAACGCCACAATGTCCCCGTCGCCGCACTCGTCGGCACCCGCGACCATGCGCTGGCGCAGGTCCGCGCAGGGGTCGACATTCTCGTCGTCGCGGGCGGAGAAGCAGGCGGCCATTGCGGCGAGGTCGCAACGATGGTGCTGGTTCCGGAAGTCGCGGCAGCGGTCGAGGCCATCGGTGCGAACACCCCGATCCTCGCTGCGGGAGGGATCGTCACGGGGCGCCAGATGGCGGCGGCGATGGCGATGGGCGCGCATGGCGCATGGACCGGATCGGTGTGGCTCACGACCGCCGAGGCTGAAACGAACCCGGTCGTGAAAGAGAAAATGCTCGCGGCGTCATCGCGCGACACAGTGCGATCGAAGAGCCGCACCGGCAAACCATCGCGCCAGCTTCGCTCGCCATGGACCGACGCCTGGGAGGCCGAGGGCGCGCCCAAACCGCTGCCGATGCCGCTCCAGTCGCTGGTCAGCGAACCCGCGTTGCGCAAAGTCGATAAATTGTCCGAGGGCGGCCACGAGGGCGCCAAAATGCTCGCGACCTATTGGGTTGGCCAGGGCGTCGGCTTGATGAACGAGGCGATGGGCGCCGGCCAGGTCGTGCAGGAGTTCAAGGAAGACTGGATCACCGCTTGCGAACGGCTCAACGGCTTTATCGGTGACTAGGTAAAAAAGTCCCCGCCGAAGCGGGGACTTTACAATCAGCTGATGGTCGCCTTGACGATCTTGCCGGGCTCGCGCGGCGGCTCGCCCTTGGGCAACGCGTCGACATTTTCCATGCCTTCGATCACTTCGCCCCAGACGGTATACTGGTTGTCGAGGAAACGTGCATCGTCGAAACAGATGAAGAACTGGCTGTTCGCGCTGTTCGGGTTCTGCGCGCGCGCCATCGAGCAAACGCCCCGGACGTGCGGTTCGCCGCTGAATTCCTGCGGCAGATCGGGAAGTTTGCTGCCGCCCATGCCGGTGCCCGTCGGGTCGCCGCCCTGCGCCATGAAGCCCGGAATCACGCGGTGGAACACGACGTCGTCGTAGAAGCCTTCGTTCGCAAGGCTGGTGATACGCTCGACGTGCTGCGGCGCAAGGTCGGGACGAAGGCGGATGACAACATCGCCGGTCGACAGCGAAAGGGTGAGGGTGTCGGACATGGTAGAACTCCTGCGGTCTGCGTTGGCGGTCCCATAGCGGGGCGGGCCGGCAAAGCCACGCATTAAATCGCGAAAAGGCGCTCGCGGCGTTGCCATTGGCGGGCGGCAGCACTAGGGGAAGGCTCGGACGCCGCAAGAGACAGGGAGGACCGCGCGATGGACAAACGCGAAGAATCCCTGCCGCCGGAAGATGTTGTCATCACCGACGACCGCGAACGCGAACAAACGGCCCGCGAAACCGACACCGAACTCGACGAGGACGACCGGCTGAAGCCCGAATTCGTTCGCGACGTGATCGAACTCGCCGAGGCGGGCGAAAGCGAAGCCGCGCGCGAACGCATCGGCCGCCTGCACCCCGCCGACATCGCCGACCTGTTCGAACTCGCGCGCGCTGACGAGCGCCCGATGCTCGCTGCCGTGCTTGGCGACATGCTGTCTGCCGACGTGCTGGCGGAGATGAACGATTATGTTCGCGAGGAACTGATCGACCTTCTCGCGCCCGAGCAGGTCGCAGAACTCGCATCCGAACTCGATACCGACGACGCCGTCGCGATCATCGAGGACATGGAAGAGGACGAGCAGCAGGCCGTCCTTCAGGCGATGGAACCCGAAGATCGCGCCGCGATCGAGGACGCCCTGTCCTTTCCCGAGGAATCCGCCGGTCGCCTGATGCAGCGCGACCTGGTCGCGGTGCCCGAACATGTCACCGTCGGCGACGTGATCGACCGGTTGCGCGAAGATACCGAACTCACGAGCGATTTCTGGGAAATCTATGTCGTCGATCCGATGCACCGCCCGGTCGGCACCTGCCAGCTGAGCTGGATCCTGCGCACGCCGCGCGACATTGCGATCAGCGACGTGATGAAGCGCGAACAGACGCTGATTCCGGTCGATATGGATCAGGAAGAAGTCGCGCTGCGCTTCCAGAAATATGCGCTGATCTCGGCCGCTGTCATCGACAAGGGGGGACGGCTTGTCGGCATGATCACGGTCGATGACGTCGTCCACATCATCCAGGAAGAAGCGGGCGAGGATATCCTGCGCCTGTCGGGCGCCGGCGACGGCGACATCAACGAAC
>JALDYH010000275.1:0-4549 GCA_032154175.1 Sphingopyxis sp.
AGATCGACATCGCGCGCGCGTGGCGCTCGGGCGGGTTGATGTCGAGCATCACCGATTGCGACAGCGGCCCGATAAAGGCGGCGCTCACCCCCTGAAGGAAGCGGAAGGCGACCATCTGCTCGAGCGACTGCGCCGCGCCGCACGCCATCGACGCGATGATGAAACCGACGACCGCGGCCATGAACAGTTCGCGCCGCCCGATGCGGTCGGCGAGCCAGCCGGTGATCGGCATCGCGACCGCCGAGGCGAGGATGTAGCTCGTCAGCACCCATGTCACCGTCTCGCTCGTCGCGCCGAGCGCCGACTGCATATGCGGGATCGCGACATTGGCGATCGTCGTGTCGAGGATCTGCATGATCGACGCGCCCATGACGGCGACGGTCAACAGCCCGCGATAGCGCACGCGTTCGTGCAGCGGGATGCTGTCGTCGTCGGGGAGCGCCGTCGCGGACGGTCGACGGGGGAGGGATCGGCTGGCCATCAGCGTCCGTCCGTCTTCAAACTAACGAATAAAGAAGGAGAGAAGGCATCGAAACTACTTCGTAAACACCCGCACATCCGCCGACAGCCCCGCGATCATGTCGCGCGCGGGCTTTTCGTCGAAGGCGATGCGCACCGGCACGCGCTGCGTCACCTTGACCCAGTTGCCCGTTGCGTTCTGCGCCGGCAGCACCGAAAATTCGCTGCCGGTGCCCGCGCCGATCGTCAGCACATGGCCGCGCACCTTCACCCCGGGATAGGCGTCGAAGCTGATTTCGGCGCGCTGGCCGACGCGCATGTTGGCAAGATCGGTTTCCTTGAAATTGGCCTCGACCCATGGATGCGCGGTATCGACGAGCGTGACGGCGGGCAGCCCGGCGACCATCATCTGGCCGACCTGCAACCGGTCCGACTGCGCGATGCGTCCGGCGCTCGGCGCGCTGACCGTGGTGCGACCAAGGTTCACCTGCGCCTGCGAACGCTGGACGCGCGCCGCCTCGACCTGCGGGTTGATCCCGCTCGACGGCCCCGCCGCCAGTTTCGTGCGCGCTTCGGCGGCGGCGGCTTCGGCCTGTCGTACGCTTTCGCGTGCCTGGCTGAGCGCGTGGCGCGATGCATCATAGGCGGCCTTGGTCGTGAAGCCCTTTTCCATCAGCGCCGCCTGCCGGTCGAAGGTTACCTGCGCGAATTTGACGTCTTCGCGCGCCGCGGCGATGTCGACGCTGGAGGTGTTGGCGCTCGCCGACAGATTGCCGACCTCGACCTCGGCGGCGTCGATCGCGGCGGTCGCCTGCGCCACGGTCAGTGCATAGGGTTCGCCGTCGATGCGGAACAGAAGCTGGCCTTTCGCGACCTGCTGGCCGTCGCGCACCGCGACCTCTGTGATCCGTCCGCCGACCTCGGCAGCGACCGACACCTTGTCCATCTGGACATAGGCATTGTCGGTCGACACCGACCCGCCGCTCGTCAGCCACCAGCCGGCGCCGCCGGCGATCAACAGGACGGGCAGGCCGAACATCAGCAGGCGCGTGCGCCAGCCGGGCCGCGGTGCGGCTTCGGTTGCCGGGCTGGGCAAGGGGTCGGCCTTCGGCGCTGTTTTGGGCGGTTTTGCGTCTTCGGCCTTGGGCCGGGCAGGGGAGAGCTGGTCCATCAAACGATCTCGTCTTCTTTTTGGCATATGCGGCGGGAGAGGTTGGCGCGGACGCGTTCGACAAGGTCGATCAGCTGGTCGGCCTCGGCGGCGGTCAGGCCCTCGATCGCTTCGGAGGTCAGCGCATCGGCCGTTGCGCGCATGCCGCCGAGAAGCTCGCCCGCGCGCGCGGTCAGATAGAGCTGCCACGCCCGCCGGTCGGCGGGATCGGCGCGGCGTTCGACGAGCTCTGCCTCGACCAGCCGGTCGACCATGCGCGACAGGGTGATCGGTTCGACTTCGATCAACTCGGCAAGGGGGCCCTGCCGAATGCCTTCGTGCCGTTTCAGATAGGTAATGAGCCGCCATTGCAAAGCCGTGATCCCGCTATCGCGCGTGCGCGCGTTGAACGAACGCCGGAACAGCCGCGCCGTATCATTCAGGAGAAAGCCGATGGTTTCACTCATAGACTATGATATAATAGCAGTTGCTACTATATTCAACCTCGCGATATTCTGGCCAACAATCTCTGATATGGTGTAAATTTTCTTTACACCGCTTGCGTCGGGCGCCTTTTTCGGCAGGATGAAGCGATGAGTCTGACCGCCGACCTCTTCTGGTCCTTTCGTTCGCCGTACAGCTACCTGGCTATCGGCCGTTACCGCGCTCTGGCCGCCAGCCATGATCTGACGATCAACCTGCGCCCCGTATATCCGCTCGCGATCCGCCAGCCCGATTTCTTCGAGCGCAATCATCCCAACTGGCTGAGCTATACGGTGCGCGACATGATACGTGTCGCGCAGTTCCACGGCATTCCGTTCGGCCCGCCGCGCCCCGACCCGATCGTGCAGGACATGACGACGCGCGCGATCGCGGCCGAGCAGCCCTATATCTATCGCCTGACGCGGCTCGGGCAGGCCGCGTCGCGGCGCGGCAAGAGCCTCGCCTTTGCGCACGAGGCCGGCCAACTGATCTGGGGCGGCGCGCAGGACTGGCATCTCGGCGACCATCTGGCGAACGCCGCGCGCCGTGCGGATCTCGACCTTGCCGAACTTGACGGCGAGGCGGTGAGCGATGCCGAGACACTCGACAATGAAATCGCCGCCAATCAGGTCGCGCTCGAAATCGCCGGACATTGGGGCGTGCCGACTCTGGTGTTCGACGGTGAGCCTTTCTTTGGACAGGATCGCATCGAAATGGCGAAGTGGCGCATGGAGCAAAAGGGACTGCGCCCGCGCTGATCGGCGCTTGCCGAACCGCGCTCCGAGGGCGCATAGCGCGGCGCATGATGATCGAACCACAATTTTTCGAGGCGCGCGACGGCGTGCGGCTGGCATTGCGCGACATGGGGCAAGGCCGGCCATTGCTTCTTCTCCATGGCCTGTTTTCGAGCGGCGAGGTCAACTGGATCAAATTCGGTACCGCGGCGCGCGTCGCGGCAGCCGGCTACCGTGTGATCATGCCCGATCTGCGCGTCCACGGATCGAGCGATGCCCCGCACGAGGAGGAATTTTACCCACCCGACGTGCTGGTACGCGACCTCGAAGATCTCGTCGCGCACCTCGGCCTCGATGATTTCGATCTCGGAGGTTTTTCGCTCGGCGCGCGCACCAGCGTCCGTGCGGTCGTTGCGGGCATGAAGCCGCGCCGGCTCATATTGGGTGGCATGGGGCTTGCCGGACTCGCCGGCTGGCAACGCCGCGGGCAATTCTTCAAGCGTGTGATCGCCGAATATGAGACGGCAAGGCGCGGCGACGATACATGGATGTCGATCCAGTTCATGAAGACGATGAAGGTCGACCGCATCGCCGCGGGACATCTGCTCGACAGCTTCACCGATACCTCGCCCGACGCGCTCGCGGTGCTGACGATGCCGACGCTCGTCGTCTGCGGTGCCGAAGATCAGGACAATGGTTCGGCGCCCGAACTGGTGGAAGCACTTGCCGACGCGCGGCTCGCAACAATCCCCGGCACCCATATGTCGAGCGTGACCCAGCCCGAACTTGGCGACGCGATCGTGCGCTTCCTGACCGCTTGACCGCGCCCCCTCTGCGCGCCAAGCTGTTGGCATCGCGCCAGAGAGCGCTGTAACATTCCAGAGGACGCACCCCATGAAAGCCATGATCTCGACGCTGTCGCTTGCCCTGTCGCTCGCGGTGGCGACCCCCGCCTTTGCACAGGCGGCGCCGACGGCCGCCGACGCCGACGCCTTTATCGCGTCGGTCGAAAAGGACCTGTTCGACTATACGGTCGAGGCGAGCCAGGTGAACTGGGTCAACAGCACCTACCTGACCGAAGATACCGATGCGATGGCGTCGCGGATCAACGCCGTCGGCACCGAGAAGTCGGTGAAATATGCGCTCGAAGCCGCGAAGTTCATGAATGTCGCCGGCCTCAGCGCCGACACGAAGCGCAAGCTCGACATATTGCGCACCGGGATCGTGCTGCCCGCGCCGACGACGCCGGGCGCTGCGACCGAACTCAACACGATCGCGACCGATCTGCAGTCGCAATATGGCAAGGGCCGCGGTACGCTCAATGGCAAGGAAATCTCGGGCTCCGACATCGAGGCCGAGATGGGGAATCTCCAGAACACCCCCGCGCAATTCGCCGAGATGTGGACGAGCTGGCACGACAAGGTCGGCGCGCCGATGAAGGACGACTATGCCAGGATGGTCGGCATCGCGAACGCCGGCGCGAAGGAGCTGGGTTTTGCCGACACCGGCGCGATGTGGCGTTCGGGTTATGATATGCCGCCCGAGGAGTTCGCCAAGGTCACCGAGCAGATCTGGAACGACATGAAGCCGCTCTATGTCGCCCTCCACACCTATGTCCGCTGGAAATTGAACGAGAAATATGGCGACGCGGTGCAGGCCAAGACCGGCCCGATCCGCGCCGACCTGCTCGGCAATATGTGGGCGCAGGAATGGGGCAATATCT
>JALDYH010000276.1:0-4534 GCA_032154175.1 Sphingopyxis sp.
CTGCAGGACAGGAAAGCCGTGCGGGCGGTCCGGTAGTTACCTTCGGGTAACCCCCTCGCGCTAAACAGGCGGCGTGAAAAGCCTGCTGACCGACCCGATTGCTGCCGAAGAAATTCCTGTGCGGACCCTGTTGGGGCTGGGACCGCGGAATCAGGACATCGGCAACCTCCGCCAGCTCCAGCTCGCGCCGCTTCGCGGCCGCGGGTCGTTGCGCCTGTTGATGGGCATGGGCATGGCGCTCGTCGCGGCTTTTACCATGATCCTTCAGGTGCCGCTGCCGGTCGCCGGCGGCTGGCTCGCCTGCACCCTGATTTTCGGCCTCTGGTCATACGGCAAGTTTCGCGGGCTTCCGCTCGGCGACCCCAAGCTTTCGGGGATTGCGGAATACCGGATGTGCTCGCGTCACGCGCTCTATTCGGCGCTGCTCTGGGGCAGCCTCTTCTGGTTGCAGGGCCTGACGCCAACGCTCGATCATGTGCTGTCCATGTGGACGATTGCGGTGCTGATGATGGTGACGCTCGCGATTGTCGCACACAGTATCCCGCTGGCCTGCGCGCTGTTCATCGCGCCGGTTTCGCTGTCGGCCGCCGCCGCGCTGGCGCGCGCCGGCGCGCCGCAACTCGCCGGGGTCGCGCTGGTCGCAGGGTTCCTGCTTTGCGCCTTTTGCGTGCGTTTCGCGCAAAGCCATATCCGCTTTCGCCGCGCCGAAGAGACGCTGCACGAAAAGACCGAAACGGTCAGCCTGCTACTGCGCGAGTTCGAGGAAACCTCGGCCGACTGGCTGTGGCAGACCGATAACAGCCGCCGCCTCGTCCACGTCTCGCCGCGCCTCGCCTATGCGCTCGGCGGCACGGCTGAGGGGCTCGAGGGCATACCGCTGCTGCAGGCGCTCTCGGGCGATGCCTGGGAAACCGGCCTCTTTCCCAAAAGCCTGCACGACATGGCCGAACGGATGAAGCGGCGCGACAGCTTTTCAAACCTGATCGTGCCCGTGACGATCGGCGGCATGCCGCGCTGGTGGGAACTCTCCGCCTCGCCGCGGCTTGACGAAACGGGCAAGTTTCTCGGCTTTCGCGGCGTGGGATCGGACGTCACCGAACAGCGCGCGACGGCCGAGCAGATCGCCAAGATGGCGCGTTTCGACAATCTGACCGGCCTTCCCAATCGCCTCAGCCTCAACGAAGATCTCGCCCGTGCGCTGAACCACGCGCTCGACGCCAAGTCGCGTTGCGCGCTGCTGATGATCGACCTCGACCGGTTCAAGGCGGTCAACGACACACTGGGTCACCCCGTCGGCGACAAGTTGCTCGCGCAGGTCGCGGCGCGGCTGAAAGGCCTGATGGAACGCGGCATGACGTGCGGCCGCCTCGGCGGCGACGAATTTGCCGTCGTGCTCCACAATGTCCCGTCGGCCGACGCTGCCGAGGATCTCGCACAGCGGCTCATCACGACGATCAGCCGCCCCTATGTGGTCGACAATCACCAGCTGTTCGTCGGCGCCAGCATCGGTTTCGCGATCGGGCCGCAGGACGGCGCGACGGTCGAAACGCTGACCCGCAACGCCGACCTTGCGCTCTACAAATCGAAGGACAAGGGCGGCAATGTCGTCGCCGCCTATGTTGCCTCGCTCCACGCGCAGGCCGAGGAACGGCGCGTGATGGAACAGGAATTGCGCGGCGCGCTCGAACGCGGCGAGTTCGAACTTTATTACCAGCCGGTGGTGACGGCCGCCGACGGCACATTGAACGGTTTCGAAGCGCTCATCCGCTGGAACAACCAGAAGCTGGGGAACGTCTCGCCCGGCCGCTTCATCCCGCTGGCCGAGGATGCGCGCCTGATCTCGCCGATCGGCGAATGGGTGCTGCGCACGGCGTGCCACGAAGCGATGAAGTGGCCGTCGAACCTGAAGGTCGCGATCAACGTCTCGGCCGACCAGCTCACCGACCCCAGCTTCGCCTCGGTCGTCGTCTCGGCGCTCGCGCAGAGCGGGCTGTCGCCGCAGCGGCTGGAAATCGAAGTCACCGAAAGCGTGTTCCTGCGTGACGGCGGCGGCGCGGCGCAATTGCTCGACCAGCTCATCGGGCTCGGCATCCGCCTGTCGCTCGACGATTTCGGCACCGGCTATTCGTCGCTCGGCTATCTTCGCAAGACGCAATTTTCGACGATCAAGGTCGACCGCAGCTTTGTCGTCGGCGCCGCGAAGGGCAGCATCGAATCGATCGCGATCATCCGCGCCGTCGTCGCGCTCGCCGACAGCCTCGGCATGTCGACGACCGCCGAGGGGGCCGAAACCGAGCTGGAGGTCGAAACGCTCCGCGGCTTTGGCTGCAGCAATATCCAGGGCTATTATTACGGACGCCCGATGCCCGCGAGCGACGTGCTGACGCTGTTCCGCCGGCCCGAGGATGTGGCGACCGTCGCCGCGTGACGGCGACAGCCTGAAATATTCGCCGCGTGACGGCGATAGGCCGAAACACTCGCACGACGAATTGATTGTCTTAACAAAAGGTTCCCCCATCCATCGCATCGATGGCGCGACTCGTCGCGAGACGGGTGGTGGACCGCGCAAGACATGGCAAAGACCCTCCAACGCTTGAAGACAAGCCTCGGGGGTCGCATTTCATGCTCTATCGTCGTTACATGGCTGCCGCCATCGCGTCTGTGATGATGGTCACCGGCATGCTCGCCAGCGTCCCCGCCGCTGCGAAGGGCTATCTGCAATGCGTCCCCTTCGCTCGCGCCGAATCAGGCGTCGAAATCCGCGGCAATGCGAAAACCTGGTGGTCGCAGGCCGCGGGCACTTACGAACGCGGCGACGAGCCCCGTCAGGGCGCCGTGATGGCATTCGCCGGCACCGGCGGCATGCCGCTGGGTCATGTAGCCGTCGTCAAGAAAATCGTCAGCGACCGTGAAATCCTGATCGACCATGCCAACTGGTCGCCGATCAACGGCCGCCGCGGCCAGATCGAGCGCAACGTCCGCGTCGTCGACGTCAGCAATGCCGGCGACTGGAGCATGGTTCGCGTGTGGTATGCCCCGATCGGTGACCTTGGCCTGCGCGCCAACCCGGTGCAGGGCTTCATCTATGCCGACGGTACGCCGAACAAGGCGCCGAGCTTCAAGGCACCCGTCTGGGCGCAGAATGACTGGAAGCCCGGCAACGGCCTCGAAACCGTCGCCGCCTCGCTCGGCCAGTAAGCGTCCGGCGCACCGCGCCGACCACCACCGATATCATCGTCGTTTCCGACCGGCCGTCTTGCCTTGTGGCAAGGCCGCGATATGCTGCGATGACCTGACCGTTGCAGGGATCTCGCGGCGATCGCAAAGCGGTTCCTTCTGACCGGCGAATCCCGGGCCAACCGTTTGCGAATGCGAGCAGTAAGTGGCAACGGTTGGCCGTTCGATGGGTGGAGGACGTGATATGCACTGGGGCGACACGGTAAAATCGAGGATAGAAACGGTTGGCGCTCTCGTCCTCGGCATCGACCCGGCGCCGAGCCATGCACCCCATATTCTTGCGGACCAGCCAGATCGTTTCCTCGAGCGGTACACCGCGACCCTTCTCGATGGAGCGGAGGGCAAGCTTGGCTTCGTCAAGTTCCAGTCTGCCCATTTCGAGGCATTCGGCAGCGGCGGAATAGCGAGCCTTGCCCGGTGCATCGCCATCGCGCGCGAACGGAAATTCTCCGTGATCCTCGATGCAAAACGCGGAGACATCGGCTCGACCGCCGAAGCCTATGCGCGCGCCTATCTTGTTCCGGGCGGGTCGGATCTCGAAGTCGACTGCCTGACAATTAATCCGTTTCTGGGGCCGGAAACCCTCGAACCGTTCGTGGATTGCGCCCGCGATCACGGGAAAGGCCTCTTCGTCCTCGTCAAAACCTCCAACCCCGGATCGGGCTGGCTGCAAGATCAAGGCATAGAGGGCGTTTCGGTGTCCGAACATGTGGCGGAGATCGTGGCGGCATGGGCTGATGAAACGCTCGGCGATCATGGCGTCGGGGCTGTGGGAGCCGTTGTCGGCGCGACTTATCCGTCCCAGGCGGAGCAATTGCGCGCCGCCATGCCGCGATCCGTCTTTCTGGCGCCGGGACTTGGAGCCCAGGGTGGAGATTCGCGCGCCGCATCGGCTCTCGCAACGCCGACCGGACCCGTGCTGGTTTCGGCTTCGCGCGGTGTCGCCGCGATTGAAGATCGCGACATTTCGCTCGATGAGTATAGCGCGTTGATCCGGGACCGCCTCGACGGATTTCGTAACGGCCTCAGCCCGGTAGCGACGATCGCTTCATAGCGCTGGCGGGCCGAACGATCGCGGCCGCCGCCTTGCCCTTCCCGCTTGCGGGAACGAAGAAAGGACGTCAGCCTTCCGAGGCGTCGCCCTTGTCGCCTTCGCCGGCGCTATCCTCGAACCACGCTTCGACGTCGCCCGACAGCTTGATCGTCATCGCCTGGCCGAAGCGGTCCTTCGACTTGCCCGCGGCGACGCGGATCCAGCCTTCGGAGATCGAATATTCCTCGACGTCGGTGCGCTCCT
>JALDYH010000277.1:0-4532 GCA_032154175.1 Sphingopyxis sp.
GGCCAGTTCCAGGTCCAGTCGATCCCGACCGTCTATGCGATCTTCCAGGGCCAGCCGGTCGCCAACCTGACCAACGCGCGCACCGAGAGCCAGCTGAAGGCGATGCTCGACCAGTTGCTCGCGCAATTGCCGATCGAAAGCGCGGCGAGCGCCCGCGCGGTCGAGATCGCGCCGCTGATCGAAATGGGGGAAAGCGTGCTCGCCGAAGGCGACGGTCCGCGCGCCGCGAGCATCTTTGCGCAGATTCTCGAAATGGCGCCCGACACGGCCGCGGCGCATGGCGGCCTGATTCGCGCGCTCCTCCTCGCGGACGATATCGAAGCGGCGCAGGCCGCGCTCGACAGGGTGCCGGCGGACATCGCCGAAGACCCGGCGATCGCGCAGGCCAAAAGCGCCCTCGCGCTCGCCGCCGACGCCCCCGACGTGAGCGAGCTGGCCGCCTTCGAAGCCGCGGTCGCGGCGAACCCCGACGATCATCAGGCGCGGTTCGACCTTGCCGCTGCCCAGATCGGCGTGGGCCAGCGCGATGCCGCCGCCGACAATCTCCTCCACATCGTCGCCGCCGACCGTGAATGGAATGAAGACGCCGCGCGCGCCAAGCTGCTGTCGCTGTTCGAAGCCGTCGGCCTCGAAGACGCATGGGTCGCCGCCCAGCGCCGCCGCCTGTCGCTGATCCTGTTCGGCTGATGAACGCCGACGCGCCCCTGACCATCCAGCGGATCGCGATTTTCCCGCTGACCGGCGCGGTCCTCTTTCCCGGGCTGCACCTGCCGCTGCATATTTTCGAGCCGCGCTATTCGGCGATGGTGCAGGAAGTACTGGCGCGCGACCGGCAGATCGGGATGATCCAGCCGCGCCAGCTTCCCGGCGAAGAGAATCGCGAGCCGCCGGCGCTCTATGACGTGGGCTGCGTCGGGCGCATTATCGATGTCGAGGCGCTCGAAGAAGGCCGGTTCAACCTCGTCCTCGAAGGCGTCGCGCGCTTTCGCGTCCGCCGCGAACTCGACGTCACCACGCCGTTTCGCCAGGTCGAGGCCGAAATCGAACTCGAGGCCGAAGACGACGCCGTGCTCGCGAGCATCGAACGCGCGAGCCTCGAACGCGAAGCCAAGCGTTTTGCGGCACGGCAGGGCTATGTCGTCGACTGGGATTCGGTCGGACAGCTCGACGATGCGACGCTGGTGAACGGCATCGCACAGGTCGCGCCGTTCGACGCCGCCGCGAAACAGGCGCTGCTCGAAGCATCGCCGATCGACGCCCGCGCCGAACTGGTTGTCCAGTTGATGCAATTCTTCGGCCGCTTCGACAGCGACGACGGGCGCGCCACGCTGCAATAAGCCGTTGCCGACGGCACCGGCCCGTTCCCCCGCCCGCTGCTGTTCGTTTCGGCCGGGCTGAAACCGATTCAGTTCAGCTTCCGGATCGCGGCGTGACGAACCATGTCGGCCAGCGCGCGGCGCACGATATGGCGGTCGCTTTCGCGCAGGCGCCCGGCCGCTTCGCTCGCCATCAGATGATCGCGAACGAGCTTCGCTTCGGCTGCGAGCCGGCTTTCCTGCCGGTATCCGTCGCGGCGCGATGCACACGGCCTTGCGCGGCGGCGCTTCGCCCAGTCCTCGACCAACCGGTCGGCAAGCCGTTCGGCAAGATTGTCGGCCGCTCCCTGTTCGGTCGCCGGTTCGGCCGCCGGGTCGAGCAGCCAGTCGTCGGCGCCTTCCGCCTGCAACGCGTCGAGCGAAATCATGGCGCCGGCATCGCGGCGCCCGGCGCAACGCTGGTCGCCGTGAAGGCGGTGCCGCAACGCCTGCAGTTCGGCGCGGAATTGCCAGTTCACATAGGTCGTGAAACGCGCGCGCGCTGGATCATAGCGTTCGGCCGCACGGTGAAGCGCGATCGCACAGACCTGTGCCGCGTCGTCGGCCACATCGGTCAAGCCATAGTTGCGGGTGAAATAGCGGATGCGCGGCGCGGCAAGCGCGGCGAGCCGGGCGAAACAGCGATCGCTCCGGCCCCGCGTCCGCGCGCCCGGCGCGGCATCGAGCGCGGTCCGCGCCTGAATATAGTCAGTCACCGCTTGTTCGAGCGCATCGCTTTTTTTTGACATGGTCCGTCCCCATCGTGCCGCGGCTTGGTTGCCGCCCCGACAGGGATAGGATGTCATGCTTAGCCGCGGGCTGCCGAGCGCTTAGGTAGTAATACCTACCCAAGCCCGTTTGCATCGACGGCCCAAAAAACCGCGGCTAAATCTCGGTCCCCGCCAGCAGGCGTGGCAAGTCGCCCGCCTCGCCGCGCGCCTCGTCCATGAAGAAACGCTTGAGCAGCGGCATCCGCTGGACCGCGCCGAGGCCGGTACGGCGCACCGCGGCGGCGGTGCGGCCGGGAATGCCGAACAGGCGGGTCAGCCCGTCGGTCGCGAGGCTGACCATCATATTGTCGAGCCCGCGCCAGCGCTGGTAGCGCGCGAGGAGCGCCGCGTCGCCAAGGTCGAGCCCGAGCCGCGCGCCTTCGACCAGCACTTCGGTCAGCGCCGCGACATCGCGCAGGCCAAGGTTCAGCCCCTGCCCCGCGATCGGGTGGATACCATGCGCGGCATCGCCGACGAGCGCGATCCGGTCGGCGACGATCGACGCGCTGTGATGAAAGCCAAGCGGATAGGTCATGCGCGGCGCGACAAGCTCCATCGCGCCGAGGATGCCGCCGGCGCGCTTTTGCAGCTCGGCGACGAAGCCGCGCTCGCCGAGCTTGGCAAAACCCGGACCGTCCTTCTCGGCGACCGTCCACACGAACGCCGAGCGATGCCGCGCCTGTTCGTCGTCGACGAGCGGCAGCAGCGCAAAGGGGCCCGAGGGATAGAAGATTTCATGCGCGACATTGCCGTGCGGTTTTTCATGCGCGACCGCGCCGATCATCGCATGATGATGATACGACCAGTTGGCGATACTGAACCCGGCGGCATCGCGCGTCGGCGAGCGGCGGCCTTCGGCGACGATCAACAGCGGCGCCGCGAGCATCGTGCCGTTGGCGAGCGTCAAGGTGACGCCATGCGGATCGATCTCGCGCGATACGACCGCGGCGGGCATCATCAGCCGCACGAGCGGCGCATCGGCGAGCGCGGCCGCCAGCGCGAGTCGAAGCTGGCGGTTCTCGATCATCGTGCCGAGCGGCGGATCGCCATCGGCGGTGACGAAATCGAGTTCGCCGCCGCGGCCGCTCCCGGGCACGCCGTCGCCGACCTTGATCGCACGGATCGGGCAGCCATGACCCGCGAGGCGATCGGCAATCCCCAGCACCTCGAACATCTGCCAGGTCGCGCTCGCTATCGCCGAGGCGCGGCCGTCGAAGCCCGGCGCGATCGTGGCGACCGGATCGGCGGGATCGACCACCTGGACCGACAGCCCGTGGTGCGCGAGGGCGAGGGCGAGCGCCTGGCCAACCAGGCCGCCACCCGAAATCAGGACATCGCTGCGCAAAGTCTCACTCATGCCGCCGCCCTAGCGCGTTTTTGCGGAAGATGAAAAGGGATGGCGTCACCGATTTCCCGACATGCATCTTTCGCGCAAATTTTTCGCTGTCCTACATTATTGGCGCGCAATAAACCTGCCTCATGCTTCGCTCCCGTCCTTGGTCCGATCTGCGTCATGAGCCATCCGGAAGCTGCGGAAGGGCAAAAGGAGGGGGTACGTAGCGTGACCTTCGTGACCTTTGAAATAATATTACGCGCATTCCGGGAGGCTGCCGGGGGCTGCTTGACGGCGAGTCCGCCCCATGCGCATATCCCCGTGGTTAACTGACAGGGACCGGAAAAGAGCATGGCAAGCCGCAAGGCCGCACCCGCAAAGGCCGATTGGCGCACCGTTTTCCGCCAGAGCATCGCGCGATCGCTCGTGATCGCCGCGGCGGTGCTGCTCGGGCTGTTCACGCTGTTCCTCGCTTTCGCGCTTGTCACCTACGATGCCACCGACCCGGCATTCAATACCGCTGCCGGCGGCCCCGCCGCCAACTGGATGGGCGGCGTCGGCGCGTGGTTTGCGGACATGGGGCTGATGATCGGCGGCGCGCCGATCGTGCTGCTGTTGCCCTTGCTCGGCATCATCGCGTGGCGGTTGTGGACCGGCGAGCCCCAGCCCTATTGGCGGCGTCAGCTTGCTTATTGCTTCATCGGCATCCTGCTCGTCGGCCTCGGCGCCGAACTCTGGTCGCCGGCAACCGACGGCACCCCGCTGCGCGTCGGCTGGGGCGGGATCATTGCGCTGCTGGTCGGCGGCACGATCACGCCGTTGTTCGCGCAGGCGGGCGATCCCGCGGCCGCCCTGATCCGCTTTGCGGCGATTCTCGTGCTTGTCGGCGCCGGCCTTTGGCTCGCCTTGAGGGCGCTGCGACTCGAAAAGGGCTGGGCCTCGCGCTTCAGGCTGCCCGCCGCCGAGGGCGGCCGCGTCGCCCCTCCCCCTGCCCGCATGGTCAGCGACGAGGCAAAGGTGGCGGACCCGGCGGACCGTATCGTACGGCCGCGCGCGGTCGCCGAACCCAGCGAC
>JALDYH010000278.1:0-4476 GCA_032154175.1 Sphingopyxis sp.
TCGCTCGAACCCAAGGGGCAGATCGAGATCACGAGCTTCTTCAACCTGACGTGGGCGGAGAATTGCGGGATTTCGCTGTCGATGTTCGCCAGTTGCACCGACACGACGCGCTGGACGCTCGTCGCGGTCACGGGGCTGGTCGCCGCCGCGGTCGCCTTCTGGATGACGCGCGAGCAGGCGAAGGGCGACGTGATCGCGCTCGCGATGATCCTCGGCGGCGCGCTCGGCAACATCGTCGATCGCGTGCGTTTCGGCTATGTCGTCGACTTCGCCGACCTGCATATCGGCGATTTCCGTCCCTTCATGATCTTCAACGTCGCCGATGCGTGCATCACGCTCGGCGTGCTTTTGCTGGTTGCGCGCGCGCTGCTCTTGGGCGAAAAGGCCCCAGCCGCGGACGCCAGACCGTCCGCCGAATAAACGGGGCGCATAGGAGTTATCAAGTGAACCGGACCACCGCCATCCTGGCAGCCTCGATTCTTGCCACCACCCTGTCGGCCTGCGGGTCGAACAGCCTGTTCAGCCGCGACCGTCCCGACGAGATGATGGTGTCGCGTCAGGCACCGCTCGTCGTGCCGCCCGATTTTTCGCTGACCCCGCCCGCCCCCGGCACCGCGCGCCCCGGCGGCGAATCGACCGCCGAACAGACGCTGCGCGCGCTCTTTGGCGGCCCGTCGGCGCGGAGCGCGAGCGAAACGCAGATCATCGGCAGCGCCGACGGTGCGCGCGCCGACCCCGGCATCCGCAGCCAGGTCGGCAGCCCCGACACGCAGGTCGTCGACAAGGGCCTCGTCGTCCGCGACATCCTCGCCGCGCCCGAAGGCGACGGCCGCGACGCATCGGCGGCGATCCCCGGCGCCTGAGCCGGCGCCTGGATTTCAATAGATCGACGGCCCGGCATCGCCCGGGCCGTTTTCTTTTGCCCGGCGCGGCAACCATTCGTCGCCCCACGCCTTGATCGCGTCATATGTGGGGCGCAACGCCTGCCCCGCGGGCGTCAGCCGGTATGCGGCGCGCTTTCCTTCCGGCGGCACGCGCTCCATCACCCCCGCCTCGACCAGCCAGCCGAGCCGCGACGACAGCGCGGCGCGTGAAATGTCGAGCCGCGCGATAAAATCCTCGAACCGGTCGAACCCCAGAAACGCCTCGCGCAGGATCAGCAGCACCCAGCGGTCACCGAGCAGCCGCGACGCGCGGCCGACCGCACACGGAGACCTTGATGGCGTATAATCCTTCATTAGTCTGGATTTAAGACTTGACGCCACGGGGCGCAAGCGGCGATAATGTCTGCAATCCAGACTTACAGGATCGATTCTCCCCATGCGTGGCCAGCGATTCACGAGCAACGACGAAGCCGTCGCCTATATGAAGCGCGTCGCGGTCGATGCGTCGGGGTTTACCGCTTTCCTCGGCGTCGAGCCGCTGCGCTGTTTCGGCGGCGAATCCGAGCTGCTGCTCGCGCTGCGCCCCGACATGACCCAGCACCATGGCTATGCTCACGGTGCGATCGTCGGGCTGATGGCCGACAATGCCTGCGCCTGGGCGGCGTCGAGCGTCGTCGGCGACGTCGTCACCGGCAGCTACACGATCAACTTCCTCGCCCCCGCGAAGGGCAGCCGGCTGCGCGCGAAGGGCAGCGTGGTCAAGGCGGGCAAGCGGCAGGCGATCGTGCGCGCCGATGTCTGGGCCGAAAGCGACGGCGAGGAACCGCGCCGCTGCGCGATCGCGCAAGCGACGATCGTTCCGGTCGCGGTCGACGGCCCGCCGGCCCCCGCCGCGCACGACACGTCCATATGCCTTACCTGCGCCGCGATCGAGGCGGCGCACGTCGCCGACCCGGCGCGCGAGGACGCCTGACGGTCAGGCGAATATCAGCGAAACGAATATAAAACCGGCGAGCGCCTCGATCATCGCGCGCGAAGCTTGAAGCGCGGCACGCCAGTGGCTGACGCGCAGATGCTGCGCGAACCAGAATATCTGCAACGTTCCGAACCACAGCAGCGCGAAGAGCAACAGCACGAGGCCCGCGAGCTTCCATTCGAACGCCTCCAGCCGCATCAGGATCGACGACAGCCCGATCATCAGCGCAAAGGGCGCGGTGGCATAGCATTGGCTGTAAAAGGGCGGCTTCAGCGGCACGCGGTCAATCTTCACATGCCGCGCGCGAACCAGCCGCGCCGCCATCACCAGCGGAAAGATGCTGAAAAAGGCAACGCGCATCAGGATGAAGGTCGAATCATCGTCGACCAGCGCGCCAAGGCCGGTCTTGTCGAGCACCACCGCGCTCTGCCCGACGAGCGAGAGTTCGAGCGCGTGGCTGAGCACGAGCGTCAGCAGCAGGAACAAGGGCGGCGACAGCGTATCGGTATATTGCCGTTCGGCCGGGTCACCGAGTTCGGCGTCTGAATAATCCATCATTTTCAAGGGATGGCGCAGCGCACGCCACAGCGTGACCGGATAGAAGACCAGCCACGACATGACTTCGTAAAGAAGCTCGTCGAGTTGCCGGATCAGCTTCAGGAAGTCCATGCCGCGCCTTCAAAGGTCTAGCGAATCGAAATCTAGTAGTCCTCAGGACACAGAGGCTGAGAAATATCCAATAGATATTCCCGATACTGCACCGCAGCACGATATGAATAGAAGTTATTTATATTCATATGATCGTTATCGGAAGAAATATAAACCTCTTTATTTCCCCAATCGTCCGTCATCCCGGGACTTTTCCTGCGATCCGGCTCCATAAACAATTTTCTGTTCGATATATCTTCCACTTTTTGTCGCTCTCGGGACAATCGCAGATCGCCATTTGCATGCAGCAAGGTATTGCGTATCGTCAAAGCGGCATCCACCTGCACGTATAATGGCGCGTTTCGGGGTTTGAGACCAGCTTTCTCCAGAAATCGAAAGAATCTTTCGCAACCGTTCCCCCGTTGTTCGGTAACTTTGCAATCGCATAGCTGCTCAAACCCGCGACAAATGGCGTATAGATAATGTTCAAAAAGGGAGGTCGCCAAGAAGAGGTTACTTGTAGAAATATATCGCGGAAAGCGCAGAAGCTGCTTATCCTCAAAATACTTCCGAGCATTTCTCAAAAATTCAACGTGTGGATCAGATTTCGCTTCCTCTTCCGGAAAATATCCTTCTAATTTCTTTTCTTCAAACTCCGATTCATATCGGATAAATCTAGGAGACTTCCAAATATAATCCAAGAGCGCGTTGAAATCTTCAAGAATATCAGATCTAATTCCCGAATAGGATTGAGAAATCTTCACTAGGCGCGCGCGCCCGCTTCCTCGACCCCCGCGCTGTTGTGGCGGAGCGCCTTCAGCACCGTCTCGACGATCTGCGGCGCGTTCAGCCCCGCCTCGTCATATTGCAGCTCGGGCTTGTCCTGATCTTGGAACATATCGGGCAGGCGCATCGTGCGCAGCTTCAGCCCCGCGTCGATCAGTCCCTCGTCGCTCGCGAGCGTCAGCACATGCGCTCCGAGCCCGCCGACGCTATTCTCCTCGATCGTTACGCAGACTTCGTGGCTCGCAAGCGTCTTGCGAATCAGTTCCTCGTCGAGCGGCTTGGCAAAGCGCAGGTCGATCACGCTGGTAGAAAGCCCGCGCGCTTCGAGCGTGTCGGCAGCTTTGAGCGCCTCGGCGAGCCGCGTGCCCAGTGACAGGATCGCGACGGTCTTGCCCGCACGGACGACGCGCCCCTTGCCGATTTCCAGCTTCTGCGGAACCGCGGGCAGTGCCACGCCGGTGCCATTGCCGCGCGGATAGCGGAAGGCGATCGGGCCGTCGTCATATTCGGCGGCGGTATAGGTCATATGGACGAGTTCGGCCTCGTCGGCGGCCGCCATCACGACGAAATTGGGCAAGGTCGCAAGGTAGGTGACGTCGAACGATCCCGCATGCGTCGACCCGTCGGCGCCGACGAGCCCCGCGCGGTCGATCGCGAAGCGCACGGGCAGATTCTGGATCGCGACGTCGTGCACGACCTGATCATAGGCGCGCTGGAGGAAGGTCGAATAGATCGCCGCGAACGGCCGCATTCCCTGCGCCGCGAGCCCCGCGGCGAACGTCACCGCATGCTGCTCGGCGATCCCGACATCGAAGGTCCTCGCCGGATGCGCCTTCGCGAATTTGTCGACCCCGGTTCCCGACGGCATCGCGGCGGTGATCGCGACGATGCGCTTGTCGGTATCGGCGAGTTTCGCGAGCGTTTCGCCGAAGACATTCTGGTACGCCGGCGGTCCCGGCGGCGCCTTTGCCTGCTCGCCGGTGATGACGTCGAATTTCTGCACGCCATGATATTTGTCGGCGGCGGCCTCGGCGGGGGCATAGCCCTTGCCCTTCACCGTCACCGCATGGATCAGCACCGGGCCATGGTCGCTGTCGCGCACATTCTCCAGCACCGGGATCAGATGCTCGAGATTATGCCCGTCGATCGGCCCGACATAATAAAAGCCGAGTTCCTCGAACA
>JALDYH010000279.1:0-4448 GCA_032154175.1 Sphingopyxis sp.
GCCGAGTTCAACACGAGCGACATCAAGGCGGTGATGAACTACACGCCGAACGTCTTTGTCCAGTCGACCGCCGGCAACGACGTCATCTATATCCGCGGCTTCGGTTCGCCGCCGGCAAACTTCGCCTTCGACCAGTCGGTCTCGCTCTATGTCGACGGCATCTATGCCGGGCGTAACCGCCAGGCGCAGGCCCCCTTCTTCGACCTCGCACGCGTCGAAGTGCTGCGCGGCCCGCAGGGCGCGCTGTTCGGCAAGAACACCGCGGCGGGCGCGGTCAGCGTCGTGTCGGCGGGCCCGACGAAGGATTTCGAAGGCGCGATCACCGGCCTCTACAACTTCGACCACAAGGGCACCGACTTCTCGGGCTATCTGTCGGGTCCGATCAGCGACACGCTCGGCGCGCGCTTTGCGTACAAGATCGTCAATCAGGACGGCTATATCTACAACCGCGCGACCGATCACGACGACCCCGAAATCAAGTCGCAGCTGCTGCGCCTGACCGTCAAATGGGAGCCGTCGGCCAACTTCGACTATACGGCGAAGGTCGAATACGGGAAACGCACGGTCATCGGCGGCATCACCGTGTCGAGCCCGCTCACCAGTGGCCAGGACCCGCAGACCAACCGCTATCTCGAACGCTCGGCGCTCGGCGACGAAGGCAACAAGAACAAGTCGGTGATGATCTCGGGCGTCGGCAATCTCGCGCTCGGCGATTTCACGCTGACCTCGGTCACCGGCTACAGCTGGTTCAAGTCGAAGATCGTCAACGGCTTCGACCAGACGATCCCGAACAGCGGCGGCGCCTTCACCGCCAACTCGGTCTACAACGCCTTCCCCGAACGCTTCGACCAGATTTCCCAAGAAATCCGCATCCTGTCGCCGACGGGCAAGACCTTGGAATTCATCGCGGGCGCCTATTATGACAAGTCCGATTACACGCTGGAGCAATTTCAGGGCTTCAACATCGCGGCGCTCAACTATTTCGGCCGCATCGACAGCATCTTCCGGCAAAAGGCCGAATCCTGGTCGGTCTTCGGGCAGGCGACGTTCAACATCAGCGATGCGTTCCGCGCGATCGGCAGCCTGCGCTACAGCCACACGAAGAAGGACGGCGATTTCGCGGCGCGGCTCGTCTACGGCCCCTTCGCGCTGCGCCCCATTTCGAGCGCGACCGGCTCGATCAGCGAAGGCAACGTAGATCCGTCGGTGACGCTGCAATATGACATTGCGCCGCGTGTCATGGTTTACGGGACGTGGGGCCGCGGCTCGAAATCGGGCGGCTTCGTCTCGAACACGCTCGGCACAGTGGACAGCACCTTCACCTTCGAACCCGAGCGGTCTGAGAATTTCGAAGCAGGCATCAAATCGACGCTGTTCGACGGTAAGGTGGTCGCAAACGTGTCGGCCTATCACACCAAGTTCAAGGATCTGCAGGTTTCGGTCTATCGTCCCGAAACGTCGAGCTATCTGACCGGGAACGCCGCCAGCGCGACGTCGAAGGGCATCGAGGGGTCGCTTAGCGTCTTCCCGATCCCGAATTTCGACATCAGTGCGTCAGCCGCCTATTCAGATATCAAATATGACGATTATCCGGGCGCGGCGTGCCTCGCGATTCAGGTTACGCAGGGCACCTGCAATCCGGCGGACCCGACGAGCATAGCGAAAAACAATCTCGCCGGTTTTCCGGTCGCCTATTCGTCGAAATGGACTGGCAGCGTCACCGCGCACGCGCGCTTCGATATGTCCGACGACCTGAAGCTCGACATCACGGGCGTCGCCGCCGGCCGGTCGAAATATTTCAACTCGGACAACCAGAGCCCGATCTTCGGGGTCCAGAACGGTTATGTGAAACTCGACCTGCGCGTCCAGCTCGCCGATCAGGACGACCGCTGGCACGTCGCGCTCGTCGGAAAGAATCTGACGAACGAGAAGACGATCGGGAGTGCGTTCAACCTACCCTCGCCGATCACCGCATCTCCGCGCGCGATCCTTTACCTCGAACCCACGCGCAACATTTCGGTCGAGGCCGGGATCAAGTTCTAGGTTCGAACACGATGTCCCAGGGATCGGCCGCGATTGACGCTTTCCTCGACAGGGAAGCGGCAGTCGCGGTCGTGACCTGTTATGCCGGCGCGCTCGATGCGCGCGACTGGGAAGCATATCGTGCACTCTTCACCGATGAGATCGCGATCGATTATGGTGCGATCGGCTCGCTCGTCGCGACCGTACCGGCCGACGAATGGACGAACCGCTGCAGGGCGCTCGAAGGTTTCGACGCGACCGCGCACCAATTGCACAATATCGTAGCAACCATCGATGGCGACCGCGCGACGGTGGCGAGCATCGTCGATGCGGTGCATGTCGTCGGCGTCGAGGACCGGGCGCTGCTCGGCGACCTCATCGGCCGCTATATGCACCGGCTGGTGCGGCAGGATGGGTGGAAGATCGCGGGCGTCACGCTGACCGTCGTCGCCTATCCCGCCGGGAAAGAAGCGTTCGACGCTGCTTTCGCCGCCGCCCGCGCTATTTTCGCCGAAGGAAACGCTGCATGATCGACGTCTATTTTACGCCCACACCGAACGGCCACAAGGTATCGATCATGCTCGAAGAGACCGGGCTGCCGCACCGGTTGCTCGCGATGAACATGCTCGAGGGCGATCATCTGACTCCCGAATATCGGCGGATCAACCCGAACGGCCGCCTGCCCGCGATCGTCGACCATGATCCAGTCGGTGGCGGCGCGCCGCTGCCGGTGTTCGAGAGCGGCGCGATCCTGCTTTATCTGGCCGAGAAGAGCGGGCAATTGCTTCCCGAAGATCCGCGCCGCCGGTCGCAGGCGCAGCAATGGCTGATGTGGCAGATGGCAAGTTTCGGTCCGATGCAGGGTCAGGCGCATCATTTCATCCGCTATGCGCCCGAGGGACAGACCTATCCGGTCGAACGCTATCGCAACGAGACGCTGCGCCTGCTTCACGTCCTCAACGGCCGGCTCGGCGAGGCCGAATATCTGGCCGAAGAATATTCGATCGCCGATATCGCGGCATGGCCGTGGACGCGCGCGATCCGCGCGATCGGGCTGACGCTCGACGACTATCCCGCGGTCGCCGGCTGGTTCGCGCGCATCGGCGAACGCCCCGCGGTGATCGCGGGGACCGATGTCAAGAACGCCGCGAACCTGTCGAGCGCGCGCCCGGTGCTGACCGAGGAGCAATGGTCGAACCTGTTCGGCAAGAATATGCTGGAAGCGCCGGCGCGCTAAACCGTATCGGCGTGGCCCCACTGATATTCGACCCGGCCGTTCAATCGCCGCACCGCAACCCAGTCGCCGCCGGCAAGGCTGTCGTCCTCGATCAGCGCCATGACGCCCCCGGCGATATCCTCGGGCACGCACGCCTCGTTGTTCGCGAGCACGGTCTTCATCCACTCGGACTTGCCACCCGCGCCCGTCGTGTCGAGGATCGGCGTGTCGACGAGCCCCGGTAACATACCTGCGACGCGGACATTGCATTCGTCCTTCAGCGGTGCGCAGCAGCGCGTGAACATCATCACCGCCGCCTTGGTCGTCGCGTACATCGCATCGTAGAAGCCCGTCCCGAGCGCGACGGTCGACACGGTGTTGATAATCACCCCGCCGCCGCGCCTCTTCATCGCCTGCACGGCAATCTGCGTCGCCGCGACAAGCGAGGTGATGTTGACGTCGATGATCCAGCGGATCCGTGCGGCATCGACGTCGGGAAATTGCGGCAGGCCCGACACGACCCCGGCATTGTTGTGCAATATATCGACGTCGCCATGCGCGCGGAACCAAGCTTCGGTCGCGGGTATATCGGACAGGTCGAGCGTGTGGATGCTCGCCCGTGCGCCCGTGGCTTCGACCAGCCGTGCCGTCTCGGCGAGCCCCGCTTCGTTGACGTCGACCAGCGCGATTTCCTCCGCGCCGCGGCTCGCCAGCATCACCGCCGTCGCGCGGCCGATGCCGCCCGCCGAACCCGTCACAATGGCGCTTTTGCCTTTGATATCCATCTCTTCTCTCCCGCGTCTTATCGGGCTACCGTAAAGCACATTGACAGATAAACTTAAATACCTAAGTATTTTTTTAGCCGGGAAGACTCGCGCATATCTGGGGAGAGTTATGACAGACGCCACCGCCCTCAATGGAGGCGCCGCCGTGTCCGACAGCGGCCTTGCGCTGCGTCGCAACGTCGCGCTCGTCATGCTGTTCGTGGTCGGCACGATCAACTTCGTCGATCGTCAGCTCTTGTCGGTGCTCGTCGAGCCGATCCGCGCCGAGATGGATTTCAGCGACACGCAATTCGGGCTGCTCACCGGCCTTGCCTTCGCGCTTTTCTATGCCGCGATGGGGGTGCCCGTCGCGATGATCGCCGACCGCTGGAACCGCGTGAAGCTGATCGGCATCGCCTGCGTCGTGTGGAGCGGGTTCACCGCGG
>JALDYH010000004.1:0-77687 GCA_032154175.1 Sphingopyxis sp.
CATCATCGCGGCGATCAGGCCGGCGGTGAGAAATTTGCTCTTCATTGTGCCATTCCTTTCAATCGGTCAGGGGGAGGGGATCTGCCCGATGACAAGGATGGAATAGGCGAGCCCGTTTGAACGGAGCCGGAATGCGCCGTTTATTTTCAGGACATTAGTGTCGCAAATTGTCGTATACAGACGACGAAACGGGCGCCGTGAAACTTTTCGCGTTGAGTGGTTTAGACGAGTTCGACGGCCACAGCCGTCGCTTCGCCGCCGCCGATGCAGAGGCTGGCGATACCGCGCGTCTTGCCGTGGCGCTGGAGCGCGGCGATCAACGTCGTGATGATGCGCGTGCCGCTGGCGCCGATCGGGTGGCCGAGCGCGGTCGCGCCGCCATGGACGTTGATCTTTTCGTGCGGGATGCCGAGGTCGTGCATCGCGAACATCGCGACGCAGGCAAAGGCCTCATTGACTTCGAACAGGTCGACGTCGCTGATCGCCCAGCCGGTTTTGGCGAGCAGCTTGTTGATCGCGCCGACGGGGGCCACGGTGAAATCCTTGGGTTCCTGCGCGTGCGCGGCGTGGGCGACGAGGCGTGCAACGGGCTTCGCGCCCTTGGCGTCGGCGACAGACTGGCGCGTCAGCACGACGGCGGCGGCACCATCCGAGATCGACGAGCTCGTCGCTGCAGTGATCGTCCCGTCCTTGGCAAAGGCGGGCTTCAGCGTCGGAATCTTGTCGGGCATGCCCTTGCCGGGCGCTTCGTCGGTGTCGACGACCACATCGCCCTTGCGGCCCGAGATGGTGACGGGCGCGATTTCATTGGCGAAAGCGCCGTCGGCGATCGCGGCCTTGGCGCGGCTCAGCGATTCGATCGAATAATCGTCCTGCGCCTGACGCGAGAGCTGGTAGGCGTCGGCGGTATCCTGCGCAAATGTGCCCATCGCGCGGCCGGCCTCATAGGCGTCTTCGAGCCCGTCGAGGAACATATGGTCATAGGCGGTGTCGTGCCCGATGCGCGCGCCCGAACGGTGCTTCTTCAGCAGATACGGCGCGTTGGTCATCGATTCCATGCCGCCCGCGACAACGACATCGACGCTGCCGGCGGCGAGGGCTTCGGCGCCCATGATCACCGTCTGCATGCCCGAGCCGCACACCTTGTTGACCGTCGTCGCCTGCACCGACTTGGGCAGGCCAGCCTTGATCGCAGCCTGACGTGCGGGCGCCTGGCCGAGCCCGGCGGGAAGCACGCAGCCCATATAGATGCGCTCGATATCGTCGCCCGACACGCCCGCGCGCTCGACCGCCGCCTTGACCGCGGTCGCGCCGAGATCGGTCGCGCTCGCGTCCGACAGGCTGCCCTGCATGCTGCCCATCGGGGTGCGGGCATAGGAAAGGAAGACGACGGGATCGGTGGCGGTCATATCGAGAGACTCCGTAGGGGAAAGATACGTCGGCGGGTCGCTTAGCGTCTTTGCTGCACTTGCGAAAGAGGCAGGGAAGAGATGGGCAGCCCGTTTCATCTTGCAACCCGCCGCGGGGCATGAAAAAACGGCCGCCGCAAAACGAGTAGGGGAGACGGGCCATGGCCACCGCAATCAAGCAGGATATCGCCGGCGAAACAGCGCGCATGCACAAGGTGCTTGCCGCGCAAAAGGCGAGCTTTACCGCCGCGATGCCCGAAAGCCTGAGCGTCCGCACCGACCGCATCGACCGCGCGATCGCGCTGCTCGTCGAAAACAGCGAGGAGTTCGCGAAGGCGGTGAGCGAGGATTTCGGCCACCGCAGCCGCGAACAGACGCTGATGACCGACATCATGCCGTCGGTCAGCGCGCTAAAGCATGCGAAAAAACATTTGGCCGCATGGTCGAAGGGCGAGAAACGCAAACCGACCTTTCCGCTCGGACTGCTCGGCGCGAAGGCCGAGGTCGTGTATCAGCCGAAGGGCGTCGTCGGCATCGTCGCGCCGTGGAATTTCCCCGTCGGGATGGTCTTCGTCCCGATGGCAGGTGTGCTCGCGGCAGGCAATCGCGCGATGATCAAGCCGTCGGAATTCACTGAAAATGTCTCGGCGCTGATGGCGCGGCTGGTGCCTGACTATTTCGACGAGAGCGAGATGGCGGTGTTCACCGGCGATTCCGATGTCGGGGTCGCCTTCTCGAAGCTGGCCTTTGACCATATGATCTTCACCGGCGCGACCAGCGTCGGCCGCCACATCATGCGCGCTGCCGCCGATAATCTGGTCCCCGTCACGCTCGAACTCGGCGGCAAGTCGCCGACTTTCATCGGGCGCAGCGCGAACAAGGACCTTGTCGGCCAGCGCGTCGCGCTCGGCAAGATGATGAACGCGGGGCAGATCTGCCTCGCTCCCGACTATCTGCTCGTCGCCGAGGATGAGGAAAGCGCGGTGATCGACAGCGTAACGAAGGGCGCGGCGGCACTGTACCCGACCTTGCTCGCCAATGACGATTACACGTCGGTGGTGAACACGCGCAATTACGACCGGCTGCAAAGCTATCTAGCCGATGCGCGCGAGAAGGGCGCCGAGGTGATCGAGGTCAATCCGGGGGGCGAGGATTTCGCGAGCTCGAACGGCCACAAGATACCGCTTCATATCGTGCGCAACCCGACCGACGACATGAAGGTGATGCAGGAAGAAATCTTCGGCCCGATCCTGCCGGTGAAGACCTACAAGACGATCGACGATGCGATCGATTATGTGAATGCGAATGACCGTCCGCTCGGCCTCTATTATTTCGGGCAGGACAAGAGCGAGGAGGATCGCGTGCTGACGCGGACGATCTCCGGCGGCGTGACGGTCAACGACGTCCTGTTCCACAACGCGATGGAGGACCTGCCCTTCGGCGGTGTCGGCCCGTCGGGCATGGGCAATTATCACGGGGTCGACGGTTTCCGTACCTTCAGCCATGCGCGCGCGGTGTATCGCCAGCCCAAGCTCGATGTCGCGGGGCTCGCGGGCTTCAAGCCGCCCTATGGCAAGGCGACGGCCAAAACGCTCGCGAAAGAGCTCAAGAAATAGCTTGGCAAAATAGGGCGTCCCGGCTTATCGGGGCGGCCTTCCACGGGCCCCTGTGGTGAAATTGGTAGACGCGCCGCACTCAAAATGCGGTTCCGCAAGGAGTGCTGGTTCGAGTCCGGCCAGGGGCACCAACACTGACCAGCCTGATCAGCTATTTCCGCGAGGCAGCGCGAAAAGGTCCTGAGGCTCGAGCGTACCGAACCAGGCTATCAGTACGAGGATTGCGATGCCAACAGCAGCCTCCGCGGCAATGCTTCGCCGTATCCTGTCAATGGCAGCGCGGGAGTCACCGTTGACGGCCGACGCCGTGAGCGCGGGTGTCAGGCGCCAGCGGTTCGCTCCGGCGAGGAGCAGCATCGATCCGAAGAGGAGGAGCTTGATCAGAAGAAGCTGGCCGTAAGGCGATGCCAGCGAGCGGCCGGCGTTCGCAATCCCGACGATCAGGTCGGCATTGATCAGTCCCGTCGCCACTATGATGAGCACGCATATCGTCCCGACCCGGGCGAACTGGTCGAGGCGCCGCGCAGCGAGCATGGCCTGTTCGGCACCGCGGACGGTTCGCAGCATAAGCAGGAACGCGGCGAGCGCGCCGAGCCATATCGCGGCGGCGATCATATGCAGCGCGTCGTTGATGCGATGGATCGCTCCGGCCAGCCCCTCGGTCGCTCCCGCGTGGCCCGACCATGCCAGCGTTGCCAGCGCGATCGCGCCGGTGAGCGCCAGAATCGCCGACGCGATCGCGGGGGACGCCGCAAGGCGCGAGGCTGCTGCCGTGGCGACCAGCAGTGCGATCATGCGACATAACCAGGCGGCCCCGACATCGGTGTCGCGGATCATGGTCAGGAGCATCGCCATATCGACCGAAAATGCACCAATGCCGTACATATTTGCGGTCAGGACGAGGATGCCGAGCGCCGAGAAGAGCAATCCGAGCGCGCAAAACCACTGCATGGGGCGCGTAAGGGACAAAGCGAATTGGGAGTTTCGCCGCTCGTCAGAGCCAAGGGCATAGAGCGGGAATGCAGCCAGCCCCGTGAGGAGCATGAGGTCGGCATATAGCGCGAACCTGATGCCAATCACGGAGAGGTCGGTCATCGCCTTACTTCACGGTGAAGCTGAATTCGCTGCCCATGCGGTGCGTGTCGGCACCTGCGGCCGACCACTTGACCTTGTAGGTGCCGGGGACAAGCGCGCGCTTCAGCTGCAGCGTCATCGACTTGCCGTCCTTGCCCATCACAGAGGTTGCGGGGATTTTCATCGGCGGATGGTCGGCCATTCCGGGCATGCCCGTCATCACAACCTCGGCCTTCACCGTCGGTTTGATAAGCTTTTCGTTAAATTTCAATTGAATAGATGTCACTTTTGAAGCGGTGGCATTTGCTGTGGGCGTTGACGCGACGAGTTTGGCATGTGCGAGCGCGGCAGAAGGCGCCAGCATCAGTGCGGCGGCAAGAAAGGGGAGAAGCGGCTTGTGCATAAAAAACTCCAACTGGATGTTTGTCCTGCTAATACGCATGACAGTAGGGGCGCCCTTGGAAAAAGCACCGTCCCGGCCGGAGGCAGCCGTTGAGGGGTAGCCGGCCCGGGCGCGTATGCTGCTTTGAAAGGACCGGCGAGACAGGCCAATGGACGACGAACTTCGGATCTTGAAAGCGGCGGAAACGCCGGCGGAACTCGACGCACTCGACGCACGCGTGCTGAACGCGCTTGCGACCCGGCAGCGTGAAGCCGTCGCGATGCGCCGCACGATCGGGCTCGCTGCCCTGGTGTCACTGGGCGGTGGGATCGTCGCGGGCAGTGCCTTTGCTCCGGCGGCGGTGGCCGCCAGTCCGCTGACGCCGCTTGTCCCCGCAAGCCCGCTGGCGCCATCCACGCTGTTGGATTCCCGCTGATGACGCCTTCGCGCCGCATTCTGATCGTCGGTCTCATCGCCTTTTTGGCGGCGGTGGCGGGGGTATTCGTCGGGAGGTTGCTCGTCGATACCCCGCGGGCGAGCGAGACCGAACTCCATGCGCTCCTGCACCGCGAGGCGAAACTGTCGGCCGAGCAGGAACGGAAGGTCCACGTGATCGAGGCGCGGTTCGCCGCGCGGCGCGAGGCGCTTGAGCTGGAGATGCGCGCGGCGAATATCCGGCTGGCGCAGGCGATCGAGGCCGAGCATGGCTATGGCCCCCGCGTAACCAAGGCGATCGACGAGACGCACGAAGTGATGGGCGAACTGCAGAAGGAGACGCTCCAGCATCTGTTCGCCATGCGCGCCGTGCTCGACCCTCATCAGGCCGCGATGTTCGACAAGACCGTGGTCAAGGCACTGACCGCCGATGCAAGGTGAGCCTCGACCTATCGCAATGTAGCGACCGCGAGCTCGCAATGCTCGCCCGCACCGGACGGGACGACATTTATCGCGAACTCCTGGCGCGCTACAAGGCGCCGGTCTTCCGCCTCATTCGCCACCATGTCGGCGACGCGGACGAAGCGATGGACCTGTCGCAGGAGGCGTTTGTTGCCGCGTTCGCGGCGCTCGAGCGTTATGACGGCGACCGGCCGTTTCGTATCTGGATATCGCGCATCGCGCTCAACAAGTGCCGCGACTGGGCGCGGCGGCGGGCGGTGCGATCCTTTTTCACGCGCGCACTGCCGCTCGAAAATGTGCATGATGTGGCGATCGACGGACCGGCGCCCGACGTCCAGGCCCGCGACCGCGAGGAACTGGCGCGGGTGCGAAAGGCCATGTCCGGATTGCCGCACAATTTGCGCGAGGTGCTTGTCCTTCGCGGAGTAGAGGAGCTCAGCCAGTCGGAGACGGCGGAATTGTTGAAGGTCAGCGAAAAGACCATAGAAACGCGCCTCTATCGCGCCCGGGCCAAGCTGCGGGCCATGCTGGACGAAAAATGAGGCAAGGGGCAGGCATGCGCGTCGCGTATGTCCCTAGAGACAAACAGTAATGGCCAGGATTTTTATGCAGATTGACAGGCGCGGGTTCGTGAGCGGGGCACTGGGTGGCGGGACGTTGGCCGCGCTGGCCGCGTGGTATCCGGCCTGGGCGCAGCCGGTCTCTCCCGGCATCGCTTCGACCCTGCCGACGGTCTCCGGGAACGACATCACCCTGCGTATCGCTCGGCAGACGATGCGCGTGGACGGCAAGGTCAGCCGGGCGATCGGGATCAACGGCACGGTACCGGGCCCGCTCGTGCGCCTGAAGGAAGGGCAGCAAGCCCGGCTCACGGTCGTCAACGATCTTGACGAGGACAGCTCGATCCACTGGCATGGACTGATCCTGCCCTTCCAGATGGACGGCGTTCCCGGTGTCAGCTTCCCCGGAATCAAGCCGCGGTCGACTTTCGTCTATGAGTTCCCGGTCCGGCAGTCGGGCACCTATTGGTACCACAGCCATTCGGGCCTTCAGGAGCAGCTCGGGCACTATGGTCCGATCGTTATTGATCCCGCGGGCACCGACCCGGTTGGTCATGACCGCGAACATGTGATCGTGCTGTCCGACCACAGCCGGCTGTCGCCCGAGGCGATTTTTCGTAAGCTCAAGGTCAATCCGGGGCATTTCAATATGCAGCGCCAGACGCTGTCGGGGCTACTGGCCGGCAAGGACCAGTCGCTGAAGGAACGGGGCGAATGGGGTGCGATGCGGATGGACCCGACCGACGTCGCTGACGTCAACGGCTCGACCTACCAGTTTCTGATCAACGGTTACGGACCACGCGACAACTGGACCGCGCTGTTCGTTCCGGGCGAGCGCGTGCGGCTGCGCATCGTGAACGCCTCGGCGATGTCGATCTTCAACGTTCGCATTCCGGGGCTTCGGATGACGGTGGTGCAGGCCGACGGCCTGAACGTCGTGCCGACCGAGATCGACGAGTTCCAGATCGGCGTCGCCGAAACCTATGACGTCGTCGTCGCGCCCGTTGATGATCGTGCCTATAGCTTTGTGGCCGAGGTCAACGACCGGTCGGGCATGGCGCGCGCAACGCTGGCGCCGCGCGCCGGAATGGCGGCCGAGGTTCCGCCGCTGCGCAAGCGCCCGCTCGCCACCATGAAGGACATGGGCATGGGCGCGATGTCGGGCGGCGATGCCTCATGTAGCGCGGAACATGCCGCAATGGGGCATTGCACCCCGGCGAGCGGCGATCCGGCTGCGACGGACCACGCCGCGATGGGGCATGGTGCGGGGGGCATGAACCACAGCATGCGCGACTTCGACGTCGCGCCGCAGGTCAAGCGCGACCCGAGCGTCCAGTCGATTTCGCCGATGCCCGTCGACCGGATGGGCGAACCGGGGCAGGGGCTGGAGGATGTCGGGCACAAGGTGCTGACCTACCGCGACCTCGTCGCGCTCGACCGCAATCCCGATGTCCGCGCCCCCGAACGCTCGCTCGATATCCACCTGACCGGCAATATGGAACGCTTCATGTGGTCGTTCGACGGCGTGAAGATGTCCGACCATCACGAACCCATCCCCTTCATCGAGGGCGAGCGGGTGCGCGTGAACCTGATCAACGATTCGATGATGAGCCACCCGATCCATCTGCACGGCCACTTCTTCGAACTGGTGACGGGCAAGGGTGATCGCGCCCCGCGCAAACATACGGTGATCGTTCAGCCGGGCGGAATCGCGACTTTCGACTTCACCGCAGACGCGCTCGGCGACTGGGCCTTCCACTGCCATCTCCTCTATCACATGCACGCGGGGATGATGCGCGTCGTCAGCGTCCGGCCGCGCGGAGAGGCCGCATGATGCGCGCCTCGATCCTGCTCGCCGGCCTGTCGGCGCTAGCCTTCGCCGCGCCTGCCGGGGCCCAGTCGCACCAGGGCGGGCATGCGCCGGCGCAGCAGCCCGCCGCCCATCCCGATTGCGCGCCCGAGCACGCCGCCATGGGGCATTGTACGCCCGGGCCCCAGAGTCCCGACCCGGCGGATGCCGGTCCCGAGGCGGCTCCCGCCGACGGCGAGCCCGGGTGCACGCCCGAGCATGCCGCGATGGGACATTGCACGCTGAAAGATGATGAGGGCGCCGCCGCGCACGGTGAGCATTCGCCCGCCCCCACGACCAGCGATCCGGGTTGCTCTCCCGAACACGCCGCCATGGGCCATTGTACGCCAGAGATTCCGGCGCAGCCCGCAGCCGGCGCGACGGGTACCGACCTTCCCGCCGGAGATGCACCGGCTCCGGCACCGCCCGGCGACTGGTATGCCGATCAAATCTTTCCCAAGGCCGAAATGGATCATGCACGCCACGCGATGATGATCGAAAACGGTGGCCAGAAGATCGCCTTCGCCCGCCTGGACCTCGAATATCATTCGCGCAAGGGGCGCGACGGGTTCAGCTGGGATGGCGAGACATGGTACGGAGGAGACGTCAACCGGCTGACGATCAAGAGCGAGGGTGAGGGCGCTTTCGGGGAGGGCGTCGAGGATAGCGAGACGCAGTTGCTCTACAGTCGCGCGGTCGGGCCCTATTTCAACGCGCAAGCCGGTGTTCGCCAGGACTTGGGTCCGGGACCCGACCGGACCTATGCGACGATCGGCTTCGAAGGGCTCGCGCCTTACTGGTTCGAGGTTGAGGGCGCCTTGTTCCTTTCGGACAAGGGCGACCTGCTCGGCCGTTTCGAGGGCGAATATGACCAGCGCATCACCCAGCGACTGACCCTCCAGCCGGCGGCCGAGATCAATTTCGCGCTGCAGGACATCCCCGAAAGCGGGATCGGTGCGGGTCTGTCCGATGTGGAGCTCGGCCTTCGGCTGCGCTACGAAATCGTCAAGGAGTTCGCCCCCTATGTCGGCGTCGAATGGGCGCGCAAGATCGGCGATACCGCCCGTTTTGCGCGGACACATGGCGAGGACGTCGACAGCTTCAGTCTGGTCATCGGGATAAAGACCTGGTTCTAGCGCTTGCTGGGCGGTTCGCGACGGCAGCCCCCGTTCGGTTCCGGAATTATCAACAGGATGCGGCGCGGCGCGGCATGGGTTTCGCGTAATTTTATTGCGTTCTCAGGGTAGCGAGAGCGGCCTGAAGCCGCCCTTTCAGGGGTGTGCGCAAGAAAATGCACATGGCGTGAGGGGTGAGATCAAGCGGCGCGTATATCCAGGGTACCTGTATATACAATCGCTGCTGCCTGCGGTGACGCATGCAGCCCAAAAGGGGGTTTGCCATGATGATCAGAACCATGTTGCTCGCCGGCGCCGCAGCCGTTGCCTGCATCGCCGCACCGGCTTTCGCGCAGGGTGAGGGCACGCCCGCTGCGGGCGCCGAGAGCGCCGGTAGTGCCGGTGACATCGTCGTGACGGGATCGCGCATCCGCCGGGCGGATCTTGCGGGCGTCGGCCCCGCGACCGTCGTGTCGGCCGAGCAGATCGAAAATACCGGAGTTGTGAATATCGAGACGGTGTTGCAGCGGCTTCCCGCCAACGCCGGTTTTGCGGGCAACCAGACCTCCGCCTATTGGACAGGAAATGGCTATGGTACGGCGCAGGTCAATCTGCGCGGTCTCGGCATCAAGCGAACCCTTGTGCTGCTCAACGGCCGCCGCCTCGTCGCCGGCGGCACGGGCGCGAACTCGTCGCCCGACCTCAATATGATCCCCGTCGTCGCGCTGGCGCGCACCGACGTGCTCAAGGACGGCGCGTCGGCAATCTACGGCGCGGATGCGATGGCGGGCGTCGTCAACCTCGTGACGCGGACCGACTATGAAGGGCTGGGGATCAGCGCGCGGCAGGGCATCACCGAAAAGGGCGACGGGTCCGATTTTACCGCCGACCTGATCTGGGGCGTCCGCAATGATCGCGGCGGCTTCATGGCCGCGGTAACCTATCAGAAAACCCGGGCGGTCAACATGGCGACGCGTGCGCCGTGCTCGCTCGCCGAAACGACGCCTGGCACCCTTGGCTGTATCAACAGCGCCTCGACCATCGGCGGGCGCGCGGTGCTGCCGAATGGCCAGCAGATCAATTTCAATCAGGAACTTGGCGGCAACGGCGATTTTTTCGAACCATACAGCGCCGCCAAGCATAATTTCAATTCGGCGCCGTTTCTCAACGCGGTCAGTCCGGTCGAGCGCGTGAGCACAGCCTTTTTCGCCGACTATGACCTGACCGACGGTATCGAGGCGTTCGGCGAATTTCTCTATACCTTCCGCAAGTCGAACCAGATCGCGACGCCGGGAACGCTGCGCAACCTGTCGATCGCCGCGAACAATCCCACCAACCCGACCGGCGAGAATATTGTTCTCGTCCAGCGACGTCTGGCAGAGCCGGGACCGCGCCAGTTCTTCCAGGAAACCGATACCTGGCAGGGCACCTTTGGCCTCCGCGGCAAGCTGTCGAACAATTGGGGCTGGGAAGTCGCCGGCAGCTTCGGGCGCAACACCGCGGTCGATGGTTCGACGAAGATCGCCAATCTCGAGCGCGTCGCCAACACGCTCGATACCAGCAAATGCAGCCTCGCCGCGGGCGCATCGATCCCGTGCGCCGACTATCTCGGCTTTGGCGACCTGACGCCAGAGGTTCTCGACTATATCCTCTTTACCTCGCGCGATCGCGGCGGGAACGAGCTGGCGACGGTCACCGCCGATCTGAATGGCAGCCTGTTCGACCTTCCCGCAGGGCCGCTCGCCTTCGCGGCGGGCGTCGTCTATCGCAAGGAAAAAGGCTGGCGCGATCCCGATCCGCTGACGGTGCTCGGTATCGCCAACACCAACCAGCAGGATCCGATTTCGGGCTCGAACACGGCCAAGGAAGCCTATCTCGAGCTGTCGGTGCCCATCCTCGCTGACAAGCCTTTCTTCGAGGCGCTGACGCTCGACGGCGCAGTGCGCTTCTCCGACTATGACCTGTTCGGCAGCGACTGGAATTACAAGGCGAGCCTCGACTGGATGATCAGCGACAGCTTCCGCCTGCGTGGCACTTATGGCACCGGATTCCGCATTCCGAATGTCCCCGAGCTGTTCGGCGGCGTGTCCGAAGGCAATCTGACCACCACCGATCCGTGCTCGCGCTATTCGGCCAGCGGCAATGCGACGCTGATCGCCAACTGCCAGGCATCGGGTGTGCCGGCGAACTATGTCCAGCTCGGTTCGACGATCCTGACCACGGTTGGCGGGAACGAAAATCTGAAGCCCGAGAGTTCGACGACCTGGACGGTCGGGACGGTGATCTCGCCGAAGGGGCTGATCCCGGGGCTCTCGCTCACCGCCGACTGGTTCGACATCAAGATCAAGGATGCGATCCGGGCCATTCCGGGTTCGACCAAGCTCGCCATCTGCTACGCGAGCGCGAATCTGTCGCATCCCTTCTGCGACGACTTCACGCGCAGCACGCTGACCGGCGAGGTGACCTTCCTCTCCGCGCAGCCGATCAATACCGGGCGCGAAGAGATGAACGGGCTCGACCTCGGCCTCGTCTACGCGGGCGACGTCGGCAGTGTGAACATCTCGTTCGACGCCAACGTGACATACCTCAACAAATATGTCGTCTATCCGTTTCCCGGTGGCGCCCCGATTGATTTCGACGGCTTCATCGGCGGCGGCAATGGCGGTTACCCCAAGTGGCGTGGCTATGGTGTGCTGACCGCCGAAAAGGACGGGATCAGCGCGACCTGGTCGACCCAGTGGATCGGCAAGGCAACCGACTTCAACGCAGCGCGTGGAGACATCGGCTATCGCACGCCGAATATCTTCTATCACAATCTCCAGCTCGCGTACGAGATCGACGAAAAGACGCGCTTCCAGCTCGGGGTCGACAATCTGTTCGATCGCAAGGCGCCGTATATCCAGAGCTTTACCGATGCCAACACCGACACGATGACCTACGATCTGCTCGGTCGGCGCTTCTACGTCGGTTTCCGCACGGCGTTCTGAGGAGAGGCGCGACATGGCGATCCGTTGGCCGCTGCTTGTTCGGCGAACGCATAAATGGCTGGCCCTGGTGGTCGGCGTCCAGGCGCTGCTCTGGACGCTGACGGGCCTCTACATGGTGGTCGTCCATATCGACATCATCCATGGAGACCATCTGGTGCGCGCGCCGGGTTCCGAAGCGTTCGACCTGACGGGGTTCACGCCGCCGTCGCGGATCGTTGCGGCCGCGCCCGGTGTGTCGGAACTCCGGCTACAGCGGTTTTCGGGTTCGCCCGTATGGCGCGCCGAAACACCCGACGGGCCAAGGCTATTCGATGCCCGCTCGGGCGCGCCGCTGCCGGCCCTGACCGAGTCCCGGATCCGGGCGCAGGCGCGGCGTATCTATACCGGCGATGGCGCGATCGTTTCGGTGCGTCTGCTCACCAGGGCGCCACAGGAAATGCAATCGCGCACGCCGCCCTATTGGCAGGTTGAGTTCGAGGGCTGGAACCGCCCGACGCTCTACCTGTCGCCGCAGACGGGTGAGTTGATCTCGCGCCGCCACGCGCTTTGGCGTGTCTTCGACTTCGTCTGGATGCTTCACATCATGGACTATGACGAGCGGACCGACGTCAACAACCCGCTGCTCCGCGTCGCTACCTGGGGCGCCTTTGCGATGGCACTGACGGGGGCGTGGCTGCTGATCTGGTCCTTCCAGCGTCGCAAGAGGAAAAAGGCATGAAGAAGATTCGCCTCACGCCGCTTTTCTTCCGGCGTATCCACAAATGGGTCGGATTGATCCTCGGGCTCCAGTTCCTGCTCTGGGCGCTGAGCGGCTCGGTCATGGCGCTGCTCGACAAGGACAAGGTCGGCGGTCATGGCGCCGGGATGAGCCACGCGCACCCCCTGCCGACCGGCGAATATTTCGACCTCGCTGCCTTGCCGCGCAGCGAACCCGTCACCGGGGTGGTCCTGCGCGATCTCGGCACCCGGCCAGTCTACGAACTTCGCACCGTCAAGGGCACGCGCCTGATCGACGCCACCAACGGCGAGGATGTCCGCGTCGACGGGGCGCTCGCCCGCGAGATCGCGGCGATGATGAACGACGCGCCGATCCGCCAGGTCAGCGTGCTCGCCAAGCCCAATCTGGAGGCGCGCGACCATGAAGGCGCGATGTGGCGGGTCGATTTCGACGATGCGGAGAACAGCAGCGCCTATGTCTCGCTCGATAGCGCCCGCTTTCTGGTGATGCGCGGCGATACATGGCGGACGTGGGACTTCTTCTGGATGCTTCACAATATGGATTATCTGAACCGGAAGAGCTTCAATCACCCGCTCATCATTTTCGTCGCCTTCGGGACGCTGTGGCTTTCGGGAACGGGATTCTATCTGCTGTTCAAAAGCTTCAGCCGCGCCGACTTTCGCTGGCTGCGCCGCCGGCGCAAGCCTCTTGGCACCCGAAGCGCCTGAGGCTCAATCGTCTATCGAGAAGGCGGCCGACAGCTCGAACCGGCTGCCCGGATGCGTCAGCCATGCGTGCGAGACGAGACGCGAGCGGCTCCATGTCCGCCGCGTCATCCGCAGCACCGGTTCGCCATCGGCCAGTCCAAGCATGCGGTGCATCCGCTCGTCGGGCATGACTGCGCAAACCCGATGTTCGACCCGCTCGAGCGGCGCGGTGCGCGTCAGATATTCGTTCGGTGTCATGCGGGTGAAATCGATCTTGCCATAATCGGGGGCGGCCGAGGCGAGCACGAAACGTTCCTCGAGCTGGATCGGAAATTCGGCTTCGTGATGGACAACGATCGAATGGAAGATACGGGTTCCCAGCGGCACCTCGAGCAGCGGCGCCGTTTCGGTACTGGCGCGTTCTTCGTGGTTCTGGATGACGCGGGCACGATATTCGTGCCCGCGTTCGCGGATTTCCTCTGCGATGTTCCGGATCTCGATCATCTGCCCGATCGGTCGGGGTTCGGCGATGAACGAGCCGATGCCGGCCCGGCGAACGACGATCCCCGATGCTTGTAGCTCGCGCAGCGCGCGGTTCGCCGTCATGCGCGACACGTTGAATTGTTCGACCAGTTCGGTTTCCGAGGGCACGCGGTCACCTGGTTTCAGACGCCCCTGTCGCACAGCGTCCGATATGCTCAGCTTGATGGCAATATAGCGCGGCTGCGAGGGGGCGGCCTCGGTAGTATTCGCAATTGTCATCCTGTTTTTGCTGGCCGGCTTGGGTGATTGAGAATCCATCACCCGTATATACAATCTGCCAGGCAGAAATTCCAATATTTCGCGGCGAGCAAGCCTCGAATGCGGATGACCGAAGGCTATTTGAAGCCGCGCACGCAAACGGGAAGCGCTGGCTGATTGTTACGATCTTGACTCCTTCGATCTGCATGCGGAGACGTTGCGTTCGGCTTCGACGAGCGCGAGGCCGATAACGCGGTGAGCTCCCGTGTGCGGTTACTGCCTGACGTTCAGCCAGTATTTCGCCGCCAGCGCAAGAAAACCGACGACAAGGCCCCAGAAGGCAGAACCCAGTCCGAACAACGCCATGCCCGATCCGGTGGCGAGGAAGGTCAGGATCGCGGGGTCACGGTCGGACTTTGCCGTCATCATCGATTCCATCGCGCCAAGCAGAGCCGGGATCAGTGCAACGCCGGTCAATGCCGCGATCACCGGCGGTGGCAGCGCGAGAAAGAGGCGCACGAGCAGAGGCGAAAAGATGGCGAGCAACAGATAGAATCCGGCGTAAAGCATGCCGACCATCCATCGTTTCGCTTGATCCGGGTGGGCTTCCTCGGCGGTGCAGATCGCGGCGGTGATTGCCGCAAGGTTGAGGCCATGTGCGCCGAACGGTGCCGCTGCGAGCCACGCGAAGCCGCTGCCGACGATCAGCGGGCGCGGCTTTGGATCATAGCCCGCGCTGCGTAGCACAACGAGGCCGGGCAAGTTCTGGGAAATCAGCGTCACGAGGAACAGCGGCACGCCGACACTGAGGATCGCGCGCGCGTCGAGGACTGGAGCTATCGGTGTGAGCGTACCGAAGGTCGCGCCCGGCGGTAGCGGTCCGATGTCGCCGCGCACGAGCGTGAGCGCCATGCCCACCGCGAGCGCGAGCAGCAGAGCATAGAGGGGAAGCCGCTGGCGCGCCGCGACAAAGACCGCGACGAGCAGGGCGACGAGCAGCGGATCGGTCGCGCCAAGGCGGAAGAGCTGGAGGCAGAAAGGCAGGAGTACGCCCGCGAGCATCGCCGAAGCGATCGACGACGGAATGCGCTCGGCAAGCCGTCCGAGCACGGGCACGATGCCGAGCGCGATCATCATCAGCGCTGCTGACAGGAAGATACCGATCGCGACCGGCCACGACAGGCCGGGCGCCGCTGCGGCGAGCAATGCCGCACCCGGCGTTGACCAGGCGAGCACCACGGGCATGCGCAGCCGCCACGACAATGCTGCGCCCGCCAGCGCGATGCCAAGGCATAGCGCGGTAACCGCTGACCCGGTCTGGTCCGCCGAAGCGCCCAGATTGCGCATCGCCTGGACGACCAGCGCGATTGTCCCGCCAAAGCCGACAAGCGCGGCGATCAGCGCCGAGGACCAGGCCGGAACGGGGGGCAGGCCAAGCAGTATGTTTCGCATTATCCGCCTCGTTCGACCATTTCAATTCGGCGCCGGCGCCGCATTGTCGCGGTCGGGCGCCAGTTGGCGGCTGTAGAGCCAGCCGATCCCGATCAGGCTGAAACCGAGCGCGACGAACGAGCCGATCCGCGCGAGTCCCTCGAGCCCGGAGGTATCGAAGAGGAACACCTTGCCCGCCGCGCCGATCATCAGCACGAGCGACGCGATGCGCCAGTCGTGGCGTTTGGTCCGGATACCCCACAAAAGGAAACCGAGGGCTAGCGCCAGGATCAGGATCGAGCGCAGGATATTTTCCGCCTCGGCCACGCCGGGTTGGGCAAGCAGCGATCCGTGGAACAACTGGCGAAGCGTTGCCCACGTAAAGCCCGCGACCAGAAGCATCGTCGCGATCTGGACGGCGCGGTCGAGTTCTTCTGGCGCCCTAGCGAACAGCGCCGGCATCCGCATCGATCCAAACCACGGCAGCAGGAAGAGCGGGATCAGCAGGTTGACGAGCGGCCAGCCGCCGACGGCCTGCATCGACCACAACGGATTGTGCAGCACGAGGCCATAGATGACCGCGTGCGCGGTGCCTGCAATTATCAGGGATCGAGCGATCCCAGTAAGTCCGCGTGCGAACGCGAACGCTCCACCCCCGATCAACAGGGCTTCCCATAGCAGGCGTTGCAGGATGCCCGTTGTGACAAAGTCACCGCCCGCAACGGCGGCGAAGCCAAGGCGGTAGAACGAATGGACGGCGATACCTCCGACCAGCGCGGCAAGGCTGAAGACGGCGATCCAGAGCCAGCGCGGCAGGGCATCGCGAAGCAGCCAGATCGGGATCGCGAACAACAGGGCGGGTATCAACAGGCGGAGCAGCAGCGGTTGGACGGTGAGGAGCGCGACATCGAATAGCATTGGCATTCCGGCGAGCGAAAGCAGTGCTTTCATCGACCATATGAAAACGGGAAGAGCAGCCCATGCGAGGCTGAGCGCCGCAAAGCTGGCTGCCGCCATGTCTACCCGGCCGAAGCCGAGGCGTCGTGCGGAGAGAAGTGTTGCCGCTCCGCCCAGCGCCGGAACGAGCATCAGCGCCGAGCCGAGGATGAATTGTGCGATAGCGCCATAAGCGAACAGGGCCACGGCAACCTGGCCCAGCCGGCGTATGATGGCGCTGCGGCCGCGGACCGCCAACAACAGCCCGGCGGTGGCAAGGCCGGCCCAGCGGAGGATAGCGGTGCCATCCGCGCCATCCGTGCCCTCGACCAACCGGGGCAGCTCGACGAGTGCGCGCGGTGTCGCGACGAGGGCGACCAGTGCGGCGCCGACGAAGCTCGCTGCGATCCGTTCGATACGCGGATCCAGCGCCGCCTCTCCGAAGAAGAAGAGTGCGACCGCAACGGTAGCGATGCCGAGCGGCGCCACCCAAAACGGCAGAACGAGGAGGACGGCGAGTGTTACAAGCGCGCCGCTCGTCGCCGTCAGCCAAGCCAGGCGACTGTCATTTGCGCGCCCCTCGATTTTCCAGCCGCGGCCTATGCCGGTCGCAGTCAGCAGTGCGCCGCCAAGCGCCACCATCGCGAGCGAAGCGTCGGCAATATTCCAGAAATGCCATTTCGTCAGCGGCGCGGCGGTCAGTGCGACTATGCAAAGTTCGAGCGTCGGGGGTAGCTTTTTCGGAATTGCCCACAGCCGTGCGAGGAGTGGCAGTGCGTGAGTGATCAGGAGCGACAGTCCGATCACACCGAACCAGAAGGGAGTCGGGGAGGGCCAGGCGGCGAGCAGGACGAGCGAAAGCAGCAAGCTGATCGCCGGAACGATCGCGAAATCGCGCTCGCGCCACGCGAGCCATTGCCCCGCGGCGGCGATCAGCGCGAACAGGCCCCAGTGGAGCGGAGTGAAGCCGCCATAGCCGACGAGCAGCGCGAGTTGGAGTGCTCCAACCACCGCCGATGCGGTCCGTAACGCAGTCGAGCGCGGACCCTCGAAGGCCATCATCGGCAGCGCAATGGCGAGGAGAAGGACGAAGCCGCCGATCGAGAGCGACGCGACGACATCGAGCGCCGTGCTCGCAATCACCATCCACAAGCCCCAACCGATCCCGCCGATCAGCGCCGCGAGCGCGAGCCATGGCCAGCGACGCGCGCGTGAGACTCCCGCGAGCCCGGCGATCGTTAGCGCCAGGTAGACCGCGAGCAGCGGCACATTGGGTTCGACTGCGCCAACCATCGCTGGCGCGGCAAGCCCGCCCGCAAGGCCGAGCAGCGCGCTGGGGGGGCCAAAGCGGAGAGACAGGCCGAGCGCTGCGGCGGTGACGAGCGCGAGAGCCAGAAAGGCGAGCAGGGGGCCGACCAGTTGATAAACGTTCGCCGCCACCATGATCGCGGCATAGAGAGTCGCGATGCCCGCGCCCGAAAGCGCCTGGGGAACGCGCACGTCGCGCAGCTTGGCTTCGTTTCGCCAGGCATATTCGGCGCCGCCAATCAGTGCGAGACCGAACAGCAGGCCGGCGACGATCTGGACGCCGGGCGTGAAGATGCGCGCGAAGAAACCGGCATCGATTGCATAGCGAACGATCAATACACCCGCGATCGCGAGAGTGAGTCCGCCGGCCCATATCGGCAGCGTCTTTCCGAAGAGATTCTCGAACCGCGATGCGAGACTTGCCGAGGGGGCCGACGTGATGGGGGCTTTCGGCGGTTTTGGCGCGGGATTGGCGGCAAGCTGGGGTGAGGGCTGTGCGCGCGCAGCATCGCGCACCTCTTCTGAATCGGGCGGTGATACAGCGGCGAGTGGTGTTGCCACGGCGGCCACTGGGGCCTTGTCCGGAACGGAAGCGGCGACTTCATGGACCTGTGTCGGGATCTCTGGCGCCTCTCCGGCCGCCTCGAGGGGGCGTCCGGCTCCACGCTGTAGCGCGCCAATCCGTTTCGCCGCTTCCAGCAGCGTCGCCTCGGCCCGCTTCAACCGGCCGCGGGTGTCCATCAGTAGAATGAACAAAATGACGATGGCAAGAAACGCGATGAAGTCGAACACGATGATCCCTTCGGCCTGCCTTCCTAGCAGGCGGGCCGAAGGGATCAATTTCGATCTTTGGCAGAATTATTGGCTTTGTTCTCGGGCATGCTCGCCCGCGTGTCTTAAAAGATAGATTGGCCGGGATGTCTTGTTACGGCGTCAGATCGGCGGCGAAGCGGACGGACAAGTGCGCGGGCGCCATTCGACGATGGACCGGCCGGTCCTGAAGTCGACACAAGGCGCGCCGATTGCGGTCGACGAGGGTGCAACGAAATCGCTACGCCCGCGAGAGGACAACGCTGTTCGTGCTGTCAGTCGCCGCGCAGCATCCGCGCCGTGTGGCGGAATATGGCGTCGGCCGACACGCGCGTCTCCTCATAGAGCATCTCGTCCGCAGCAAAGCCCAGTTCGACGGTCAGCCGCAATTCCTGCCACAATTCGTTGCGGTCGACATCGGGCAGGTGGCGCGCATAGGCGTCGACGAGCCGGTCGGTGACATAGCGGTGTGATTCGAGCCGGATATGCGCGAGCTGCGGCGTTGCATGGAGCGCGCGCAGGATCCACACTGCGCCGGGTTCGGGGCGCGTTACCGCTGCGGTTTCGCGAAGCAGTTCCTCGACATTGTTGCGCAGCGCATCGATGCCCCGGTCCACATGGCGCGCGATCCACGCCTCCAGCACGTCGTTCTGCTTGGTCATCAGACGTTGGCCGAGCGCCTCCAGAACGGCATATTTATCCTTGAAATACCGATAGAGCGCGGGCGGGGTCAGCCCGGCGCGGGCGCAGATCATGTTGGTCGAAATGCGTTCGATGCCGACTTCGGCCAGAAGCTCGCCGGCGACGTCGAGCAGCAAGTCATAGGTCGCCTGCGCGCGTTCCTGCTTGGGTTGCGAGCGGGGGCTGATCGTGGCGCGGGCATTCACGTCGATTGTTCCTGTATTGCGCGCCGCCCGGCACCCATGCCGACCAGCGCCAGCACGCCTGTAACAGCACAGGCAGCGCCGAACCAGAGCACGGGCCCGACATCGGCGTCGCTGACCAGCAAGGCAGCAATGAATGGCCCGAGGCTTGACCCGACGAGCTGCGCGCCGCCGATCAGCATCGCCGCGCGGCGGCTGGGATCGGCGGCGATCAGAATCGGAACCTGAAACGGCATCGCGAACAGCCAGAGGAAACCGAAGGTCGAGGTGGCGACGACGAAGGCGGCGGCTGACGGCGGGGCCGCCATGATCGTCAGCAACACGAGATTGGCGACCGCGACCGAGATCACGACTGCTCGCGCGGGCAGACGGCCGGCAAGCGTGGCGGCTGCGGCAGCCCCGGCGACCTGCATCGCCAGCGACAGCGGTGCGATCAGATGGACCGTCGCGGCATCGATGCCGCGCTGCAGGCCGAGGGGTTCGACATAGACCCACACCGACACGATGAAGGCGAGATAGAGCGTGACGCCGCCGAGCGCGACGATGCCGCGCGCGGGCAAGGGGAAACCCGCCGCCTCCCCATGATCGAGCACGGAATAGGCGCGCGGCAGCCAGGGTAGCGCGACAAGGCCGAGAGCGGTCACCAGCGCGAGCAACTGGAAGCCGCCTGCCGATCCGAACAGCGGAACGATGGTCAGGCCCATCGTGGTGGCGAGCGCGAGCTGCGCGAGCGTCTGGATCGCAAGATAAATGCCGGACCATCGCTCGGGCCGCGCGGCGCGGACGATCAGGCCGATCGCGATCCAGATCAGTACGCCTTCGCCAAGGCCCGCAGCGATCCGCGCGGCGAACAATCCGCCGCCCGACACATGGGGCGTGACCAGATCGAGCGCCGCAGTAGCGATCAGCGCCGATGCTGCGATCAGCCGCAGTCGGTCGACGGGCAACAGCAGCCCAGCGCTTCCGGCTGCGATCCCCATCGCCAGTAATTCGGCCGTCGCGAGCAGCCCGAGCGCGCTCGTAGACAGCTTGGCCTCGGCGAGTAATGCGCCGAGTAATTGTGGCTGGAGGCCCGGGATTAGCACGCCGATAACGCCGACGACCATCACCGCCGCGGTCTCGCGCGCGGTGAAGGCGGGCGCGGTCATCGCGCGCGACCGCGCGCGCTCACCGGCCAGATTGCGACGAGCGTGTCGCCCTGCACGACATGATAATAGTCGTAGAGGTTCACCGTCGGGTCGCAGTGCGGCACGGTCAGGCTGACCGGGTCGCCGGGTTGCAGTCGCGCGCCGATGTCGGGGCCGATCAGTGCGGCATGTTCGTCGCCCATGAAGACAAACATCGTCTCGGCCGGTGCGCCGCGCGTCACCACCGCGACCCCACCGTCGGTCGACAGCGCTTTATACCCGGCGTCGATCGTCACCAGCGCCTCATGATTGGCGCTGACGACGCGGGCATCGACGCCGAGCGATGGGGCGAAGGGGACTGTCGCATCGCCGGTCAGGTCGCAATCGAGATATTGCTTGTCCATCAGCGTGTACGAGCCGGTCTGGAACTCGGTAAAGACACCGAGCTCAAGGTCGATCCGGTGGGTGCCCGTGCCAGATCCGCTGACGATCTCGGGCGCGTGTCCGGCATCGGTCAGCGCAGCGATGACGCTTTTCAGATACCCGGTGCGCTCGACGATCGCGGCGTGACGCTCGGCATAATCCTCGATATGCTGCTGCATCCCGCAATAATATTGGACGCCGCGCAGCCGCAGGTTCGGCGAGGCGGCGATGGTATCGGCCAGTTCGACCGCGGCTTCGGGCGAGGCGACGCCGGTGCGCCGAATGCCCGGATCGATGTCGATCATCACGTCGAGCGACGTACCGGCGTCGGCAAGCGCCGCTGCGATCCGGGCGACGACCGCCGGATGGTCGACCGTCGCGATGAGACCTTCGCTGCGCCCGGCGAGCGCGGCCAATCGTGCGATCGCCGCGGGCGCGGTGACCGGCGAGGTGATCAGCAGCCCGCTAATCCCCCCATCGGCCAGCACCTCGGCCTCGCCGATTTTCGCGCAGCACAGCCCGACCGCGCCCGCTGCGAGCTGGCGCTTGGCGATATCGACGCTCTTGTGCGTCTTGCCGTGCGGGCGCAGCGTCACGCCGTGCGCCTTGGCCAGCGCCGCCATAGCGGTGATATTGCGGTCGAGGATATCGAGATCGAGGACGAGAACCGGCGTGTTGAGGGTCGCACGCGACCCTTGCTGGCCGACCAGCGGGCCATGAAGTTCGATATCGTCCATCAGCTAAACAGCTCCGTCATATGCTTGTTGAGGAATTTGCCGCCGGGATCGGCCGCGCGGCGCACGCTACGATAGCGTTCGGCCATCGGATAGAGCGCATCGACGTCGGCGCGCGACAGCGTGTGGCGTTTCGCCCAATGCGGCCGGCCGCCATGTGCGCGGAAAATAGCCTCGGCATCGGCGAACAGGTCGCGCCATGGCATGCGCGCATATTGATGCATAGAAATCGCCGCGACCGGCCCCTTGTTCATCGGGCTCATCCAGATGTCGTCGGCGGCGACGGTGCGATATTCGAACGGGAAAGAGACCGGCAGGCGCTTCTTCCGGATCCAGTCGACGACGGCAGACAGCGTTTCGAGACCGGCGGCGTGCGGCATCTCATATTCCATCTCTTCGAACCGGATCGTGCGGTCGGACGGGAAAATCGCATGCGCCGGGCCGCGCCGGTCGCCGTCGAAACCGGTCTTCATCATCATGCGCTGCAGATTGGGGATAAGGAAGGGCAGCTTCGCGCCGATCCCCAGCACGCGGCGAAACGGCGCTTCATCGATGTCCGTGGTGCCAAGCAGCGCGTCGCACGGGTCGATCAGCGACAGCGTCTTCAGGATGACGTCGTTGGCGTGCGGAAAGAACCAGAATTCGGCGTGACGGTGCGCGCCAGTGAGTTCGCCGAAACGTTCGCGGACCTCGTCCCAGCGCATCTTTTCGACGCGTTCGGCGAGGTAATAGGCGGGAACGACGTCGCATTCGATCTCGGTTGCGATGCCGAACAGGCCGAGCGACAGCCGCTGCGCCGCGAACAGGTCTTCATTCGTCTGTGCATCGCACCACCGCGCTTCGCCATCGGCTCCGATCAGGCGGAAGCCGCGCGCGAAGGTCGCGAGATTGCCGAGATCGAGGCCGGTGCCGTGCGTTCCCGTCGCCATCGCGCCCGCCAGGCTCTGCGGGTTCACATCGCCCTGATTGGCGAGCGCGAGGCCTTCGTCGGCGAGCGCGGCGGTTAGCCGCTTGATGCTCCAGCCGGCCGGGATGCGCGCGGTCTTGCGGTCGGGCGCGATCGACATCGTCCCCGCCAGATCTTCAAGGCTGACGATCAGCCCGTCCGATGCGCAGAGCGGCATGAAGCTGTGTCCCGCACCCGTGGCCCGCACCGAAATGGCCTCGCGAACCGCGGCGCCAAGTTCGGCTTCGGTCCGTGGGCGCAGGACCGGCGCCGCAGCGCTGACGCTGCCTGACCAGTTGGACCAGCTCATCCTGTCATCATCCCACCCGTTGTTCGCTTAAAATTTGAAGCCAAGTTCTACACCGTAAAAGGCCGGCCGGTCGCGCCGGACATAGGGCGTCTGGAAAACGTCGGCGGAAATCGTGTTGAGCGTGCGCAGATATTTCTCGTTGAACAGATTTTCGGCAAAGGCCGCGATGGAGAAGCGGCAATCCTCGCCGAACCGATAGCCGATCTTGGCGTTCACGATATTGCGTGCCGAGCGAAGCCGGCCGAGTTGGGAAAAATCGACAAAGGGCGCGATCGCGGCGTCGGTGAAGCGGACAGCGTCGTTAAGCCGCTGGCGCGACGTATAGCTGTAGCTGACGTCGGCAAACAGCGCGCCGCTGCCGGTATCGTGCAGGTAATGTGCGCCCAATATGCCGCGAAAGCTGGGTTCGCCGGTCGGCTGGCCCGAAATGTCGATTCCCTGTTCGGTCCGCGACGACCATTTGCTGTCGATATAGCCCGCCGTTGCCGAGATCGAGAAATCGTCCGAGACGACGAACTGCGTGTCGATGTCGATGCCATAGGCGCGCGAGTCTCCCGACCGGGTGATATATTGGGGGATCGTTCCGCCGGTATCCTCGAGGCTGATCGACTGGCGGTTGCGATATTTGAAATAGTAGGTCGAGACGTTGAAGCGCACCCGGCGATCGAACAGTTCCGATTTGAACCCGCCTTCGAAGTTCCAGACATTTTCGGGCGAGAAGAAGGAGTTGATCTGGACCGAATTGAAGCCGCCCGCCTTGTAGCCGCGCGATGCCGAGGCATAGAGGTGGACATTGTCGGTCGCATCATATTGCACGACGAAGCGCGGGCTGACGTCGTTGAACGTCTCCTTGCGGGTAAAGGGCACGCCTTCGAGCGCGCCCTGATCGAAAATGAGGCCATTGGGGCCAACCGTCGCGCGGAAGAAATCGGCGACGCTGATCGGCGTATCGTCGGGGAACGCCGGGACGCCAAGGATCGCATTGTACAGCGCGCCGGGCGCGGTCGTCGTTTCGAGGCCGTTGCCGTCAAAGCCGCCGTTGAGCCAGGTGAATTCCTTTTCATCGTGGGTGTAGCGAATGCCTGCGGTCAGTTTCAGCCGCGGCGTCACTTCAAAGGTCGCGTCGGCGAAGGCGGCAAAGCTGTCGTTCGCGGCGCGATTGTTCATATCCTCGCGGATCTGTTCGCCGAACACCGGCAGCCCGACGCTATCGAGGATGGTGAAAATCGGAAAGCCCGCGACCTCGCCGAGCAGCCGGTCGGCCGAATCGCTGAGCAGGGTCACCGCGCTCGTCTGGCGGCCGCGCTCATGGAAATAGCTGACCCCGGCGATCGCGTTCAGCGGTCCGTGGTCATAACCGACGCGCAGTTCCTGATAGAAGCTCTTGTTCTTCTCGATATTCTCGGTGTCGAGATAACGTGTCGGGTCGCCGGTGCCATCCTCGTCCTCGCGATTATGCGTTTCGAACTTTTTGAAAGAGGTGATGCTGGTGAAGGTTAGCGGACCGGCGTTGTGCGTCGCGGTCAGTGCTACCGCGTTCAATATCCGCGTTTCCTTATCGTCGATGACGTCGTTGGTGAAAGGGCCGAAGGGATCGCGGCCGAGCGCGAAATTGCTGATCCCTACCGACGCCGGCCCGTCCTTGTCGGTGTCGTCATGGTCATAGGTCAGGACGAAATCGGTGTCTGCGTTCGGTGCCCAGCGCAATGCCGCACGCGCCGACACATTGTTTTCGCGCTCGCGATCCTCGCCGGTGACGGCGTCCTTCAGATAGCCGTCGCGGCGATTGACGACGCCGTTAGCGCGAAAATAGAGCGTGTCGGTCAAAGGAATGTTGACCGTCGCGTCGGCGCGGACCGTATCGAAATTGCCATATTGCAGCGTTGCTGCGCCGCCGAATTCATCGACAGGCTTTTTCGTTATGATCGAGATGGCGCCGGCTGAGGTGTTGCGCCCAAACAATGTGCCCTGCGGTCCTTTCAGGATTTCAACCCGGTCGATATCGTTGAAAAAGATCAGCGACGCGCCCGATCGGCCTGAATAAATGCCGTCGATGAAGATACCCACCGACGGATCGGTGCCGATCCCGAAATCGTCGGTCGCGACGCCGCGGATGGTATAGCTTGGCTGCGTCACCGACGTATCGTTGATTGTCAGGCCCGGCGTAAAGCTGTCGAGGTCGCCGATCGACTGGGCGTTGAGTGCCTCCAGGCCCGCCGTGCCAAAGGCGGTGACGCTGATCGGCACTTCCTGCAACGACTGCTCGCGCCGCTGCGCGGTAACGACGATCTCCGATACGCGTCCGGTGTCATTATCCGACCCGGCGGCGGGGGAGGGGCCGGAATCGCTTTGTGCCGCTGCCGTCGTTGCGCCGATCGCAGCGGTTGCTGCAAGAAGTGCGAGCCTGCTTATCACCATCATATCCGCCTCCCATTTTTCGACAATGGGTAGCTATTACTATTTAGTAGTCAAGACTATCTTTTGAAGGGTGGATAGCGCTTGTTGCAGGATCAGGCCGTGGTTGCTGAAACCTCGGGGAGACTGATCGAAGGCGTATCGGCAAGATTGTCGATCCACCAGCAATCGGCATGGTCGATGCGCTGATCGTCATAGTTACCGCGTTGTCGTTATCGATTTTCACGCTTTCGCATCAATTCCTGGTCGCAATCAGCGTGAACGGCGCCCATGCGGCGGGGTGCGCCCAGTCGCTGCTCCAGCCCTCCACCGCCGACCCGTCTTCACGCTTGCCGGTGCGGATGGCGCGCATGGCGGACTGGAAGGCCGCGGCCTTGCCCGCTTTCGGGTTTCGCTTGGCATTGACGAGCGTTTCGACCGTAAGTGCTGCCGTGACCTTGTCGCCGACGCGCCATCGGCTCGCGAGCAGGGCGTCGGCTCCGGCATAGAGGAACGAACGCGCCAGCGCGGACAGAGCATCTCCGCCGCCGGGGCCCTCGGTCGTTCCGGTGTTGCAGGCCGATAATATGACCCAGTCGGCCGACAGGTCGAGTCCGGCGGCTTCGGCGGCGGTCAATATCCCGTCGTCGGCAGGTGTCGCGCGGCCGGGCGGCGTGAAAATCAGGCCTGGTTCGGCGAAGCCCTCGATCTCGCCGGGTAAAATTCCGTGCGTCGCAAAGGCGACGATACGCGCGTCGCGCAATCGTCCGTTCGTGCGAACAGCGGCCTCGGTCGCATCTTTGCCCAGATGGATTGCCCCGGTGCCGGCGTCGAGGACGCGCGCCATCGCGTTCAGTTCAACTTCGGTCCCCGGAAGCGAGCGAAGCGCGCGCAGCCGGTCGGGATCGGCGAGGGCGGGGCCGACCTCTCCGGCTTGCGGCGACAGCCCGGTGGTCACGGCCCTTTTGTCCCCCGCTTTGGCCAGCACCGGTGCGCCATAGCCGATGAAGGGGAGCGCATTCCGTTTGGCCGGACGCCGCTTTTCGATCCGCAAGGATTCGACCGAGGGCAGGTTGACGACCGCAAAGCGGTCGCCGAGCCAAGGGGTCGCGGCGAGCGCGGCCTCGGTGTCGGGCCCTTCGGGTTCGGCGGTGATGAACGCGGCGAAGGGAAGATCGGCCAGCGCCCCCGATGTTGTTACATAGAGGGTCTGTACATCCTTGAGCAGCGACTCGTGCGGTTGGACCAGAAAGCGATAAAGGTCCCAGGCGTAGCGGCGTTCAAACAGCGGCGAGGCCGTCCAGATGCCGGAACAGGTCTGCGGATCGACCTCGCAGCGAAAGGCTTCGATGGTGCCGCGCAGGAAGGATTGCAGTCGTGGTACGGCATGCCAGCTTGCACCTTCCTTCGTGACGACAAAGGTGAAATCATAAAGTTCGCCCTCGGTGACGAGAAGCAGCGCTTCGCGGGGACGCAGGCGCCGCCGTACCTCGTCTTCGCTGAGCGTTTGCGGCACTGCAAGGCGTGCATAATCAGGGTAGGAGCGGCGCAACCGGGTTTCGATCTCGCCAAGTTCCCGGCCAAGCGTCCCGATCCTCTCTTTCAGATTTTGCGCCGTGTCGGGCGCGCCGATCATCGCTGCACCCAGGGTGTGGTTGAGGTCACGGATTTCCGATGCCAGATCCTGTTGGCGGCGCACCAGTCGGGCGAGCGGCGTGTCGCCGAGTGCTTCGCGGGCGACAATCCCCGTGAGCGCGCGGGTCGATGCGCTGGATGCCGCATCCTGTGCGATGCGGAAGGATTCGGAGCGCAGTTTCGCTTCTTCGCTCCGGACCACGGTCGCATGGTTGGCATAGAGAGTGAGTGCGAGCGCAAAGACGCGCGCGCCCGAGGCATCGGACCAGCCGTCGTCGCTGACGGCGGCGGCGATCGCGCGCTCACTCGCGGTGGCTCCCGAAACGTCGCGCGCCGAAAGCACGCGCGTCCTCTCGGCGCGAGCACGCGCGACCGCGCCGCGCATCAAGGCCACATATTCGGTCGAGGCAGGATTCTGTCGCGCGCTCGACTTGGCGAGTTCCATCGACGCGATCCTGACATAGGGATGGCCGGGATCGAGAGCGTCGGTCGCGAGCGTCAATGCGCGTCGCTGATAACCGATTGCTTCGTCGGGCTTCCCCTGTTTCTCCAGAATCCTGCCCATCCGCCCGAGGTCGGCGATGCTCTCTTCGAGATTGCGCTCGGGCAGCGCCGATCGCAACTGGATGACGCGGGCCTGCAACGCGCGCGCGTCGTCATATTTCCCGTTCTTGGTCAACAAGCCGACGAGATTGCCCAGCGAGCGGAGCGTGTCGGGGTTGCCCGGCCCCAGGTGGCGCTCACGAATACCGATCGCCTGACGCAACCGCACTTCGGCCTCCAGATCTTTTTCCTGGCGATCGAGGTTGGTCGATAACAAGGCGAGCGTACGTGCGGATTCGAGGCTTCCGCGCCCTTTCGTGCGGAGGATGACGTCGAGATTGCGCAGATAGATTGTCTCGGCTCCCGCAAGGTCGTCCATTTCCTCAAGATTCAGTGCAAAGCCGTTATATTCTTCAAGGACGAATGGGTCCTCGTCGCCCAGCGCGGCCGTTCCATATTCGATTGCCTTCTGCATCGCCGCCGAGGCTTCCGGCCGGCGGCGCTGACCAGCCAGCACTTCGCCCAATGTGCCCCACGCAGCGGACAGTGATCGCATCTCGCCGTCCAGAGGGGTCACCAGATCGATCGCGCGGCGGGCGTGGGTTTCGGCCGCCGCATAGCGACCACGCGCGGAAAGCACGAGTGCGAGACGCCGCAACGCCGCCGAATGCGCCTTGCGATCATCGGCCCGTTCGCGAATGCCGAGGGCGTCGCGCATCAGCGTTTCGGCGGTGTCGGCGCGGCCGGTCAGGTAGAGGATGTTCGCGAGTAGCTCCATATCGGTCGCCGCAGCGGGCGATCGGGCATCGGCCGAACGCCGGGCGATCCGCGATCGAACTGCCGCTTCGGCTTTGACGAACATTCCGCGATCGATGAGTCGGCGGATATCCTCCTCGGTATCGGCGGGCAGGGCGCCGTCTGCTTCCGGGGGAAGGGATGGGTCACGTTCGCGGTCATCCGCCGTAGAGCGCGTTTCGACATTGCGGCGGAGCATTGTCGCAAGCTGGTAGAGCGATGCCCGTGTGTCGGCGTGGTCGCGCCCAAGCGCGCGGGCCTGAATCTCATAGGCCTCTTCTGCGGACCTCTCGGCCTCTTTGATGTCACCCTGCCGTGCCAGATAAAGCGAAAGGAGATAATGTTCGCGGGCAGTTTCCGGGCTGTCGCGACCCGTCGTTCCCGCGACCGTATCGACCTTGCGGCGCTGCTCGGCGGTGCGCTCGCGATAGGCCGCCATCCTCGCTTCAGCATCGACGAGCAGCGACTGCAGCGCTGCGACCACCATATTGTTTTCGCCAAGCATCGCCCGACCGGTGCTGATCCCCTGATCATAGGCGACGATCGCCTCCGGCAGCCGCTCCCTGGCGACGAGGATCCGTCCCATATTTCCCCATGCAGCGACCAGTCGGTCGTCGTCGGTGCCCGGCGCGGAGAGCAGGTCGATCGCACGCTGCGCCGCCGCTTCGGCTTCGTCATAGCGGCGGCGTTCGAGCAGGACCGACGCCAGGCGATTGAGACTCCGGCCCGTAAGCTTGTTGTCGCCCAGCCGTTCGCGCGTCCGCACCGCCGACCGGATCAGGGGCTCGGCTTCTTCGGCCCGCTTCGTCGTGGCAAGCAGGAATGCCAGCCATTCGGCATCACCAGCGGCCGCGGCGGAGTCCATGCTGCCCGCCGTTTCATGCGCCTTCAGGCGATCGCGCAGAAGTGCCTCGGCCTCCGGATATTTGCGAGTATCGATGAGCGACTGGATTGCGGGGTCACCCGGCGCCGCCGGTGAAGTTTGGGCCTGCAGCGATGCGGCGTGAACCGTCATCAGAATGCAGGCCAGCCAGCTCAGGCGATGAACGACGCGAAGCAAGCAATTCCCCATGATGGTCGGCCGATCTCACGCCGGAACCAGTGAAGCTGGAACAGCTCGTCGGGGAATTGGTTCCTTTGCTCTGGTCGGCACTGCGCGCATCATGGCGCGGCGACGCCACCCCGATGGAGCTCGCTGCGCCCGTCGGATATGGCAGAGAGAAGTTCTGTCGGCTCGCCGCGTCCGTTGCACGGCCGGACAACATGGCGTTTGGCGCAAGATGTTAGGATGCGGCACGAGGGCGTTGCCGTTCGACAGGAGCTCCCATGCCCAAGCCTTCCCGCATTCTTGCCATATTATGTCTGGCCGGTGCGTCGCTGTCCGGCGTCCCTGCCGCGCAGGCGCAGGCGCAGGCGCAGGCGCAGGCGCAGGGCGCGTCGTCGGCCGCTTCGCTGACGCCTGGGACCAAAGTCTATGATCAGGGCGGCGAAGAGATCGGCCAGATCGTCAAGGTGGAGGGCGACAGGATCGCGATCGCAATCGACGGCAACGGGCTGGTGGTGCCGAAGAGCGCTTTTTTGATGACCGGGAAGGGGCCTGCCCTGAAGGCGCCGAAGGCGAAAATCCTCGCGGTGCTGAAGGAAGCGGAGGCCGATGCGGCGGCGGTCGACGGGGCGTTGAAACCGGGAGCCGAGGTGCGCAGCGCCGATGGCGCGGCGGTGCTCGGCAAGGTCAAGGCGATGGCTCCCGAAGGCGCGGTGCTCACCACGAGCGAAGGCAATATCACCATGCCGCGCGCCGCTTTTTTCCTGTCGGACAAGGGGCTGGCGGTGAAGGTTAACGAAAAGCAGTTTGCCGAGGGCATCAAAGCGGCGCGGGCGCAAAAGAAGGGCAGCTGAAGGTCAACGTCGGGCCAATGGATAGGACGATATTCGCCGGAAATCGAATGGTCGCGATATGGTCAGAACGGCCGTCTTACCGATAGCGCCTGAGAGGCACCACGACCCAAGCCTCATCAAAAGACTGTTGTGGCTGTAACCGGCCATATCGACATCCAGCCTGAATCAGGGCATTGAAGTCGGGGCGAGGCGCGAAAGAGCAGGATTGCCATCTGAACGCAGTCGCAGCGGGGCGTCCGGTCTTTTCGGTTCCTTTTCCTAAATTCCTGAATATTCGCAGCCGTTAGGCATCGGGGAAGCAAATGGGGGCAATATGCGGAGTGCAAGTTCATCTGGATTTGCGGCGGCCTGCTGCGCCGCATTGCTGATCGCTCAGGTCTCCGTCGCTGGTCCGCCGCGCAGCAGCTTGACGGTCGGCGCCAAGGTCGTTTCGCCATGTTCAGTGAGATCCACCGACAATGCGACGTCCGGCGGCGATCGGTCCGTGGTGATATCCTGCGCGGAAACGCGCAAGGCAGAGATCCAAATGCAATTTTCGGAAAAAGCTGTGGGCACGCAGACGTCCTCAGAGGACGCGCTTGTTGTCGACGACAAGGCGAATAATCTTCGTGTCGTCGAGGTATTCTTCTGAGTAAGTCCCAATGCGAGACAGGTTTATTAAAAGGTGTCGGGGTGCGACTGGCTGAGCACTGCACACGTCAGAAAACAAATGAAATATTTGCTTTTGAAGTTTTGCCATGGCAGCGTTTGGAAGAGGGTAAAAAGGGTGAGGGGCAACCGTAAGGAGGTCCCGATGTCGTGCCGCAATCATATTTCTTTACTCGCGCTTGTCTGTGGTGGGGCGCTTGCAGCCCCGCCGGCCATGGCCCAGACCGCGACAACGACTTTTCCTGTCACGGCGACTGTGCTGACATCTTGTTCGGTCTCGGCCAATCCACTTGCTTTCGGTACCTATAATCCTACGTCCGCGACGCCGCTCGATGCCACAACGACGTTGTCCGTCCTGTGTACGGTAGGAACGTCCTTCACCGTCGGGTTGAATGCGGGCAACGCCGCAGGCGCCACGGTCACAACGCGGCAAATGAGCAATGGCGCCAACCGGTTGAACTATGGTCTTTTTCAGCAGACTGGCCGGACGACGAACTGGGGCAATACGCCAGGTACGAACACGCCGCCGGCCACGACAGCGCCGGTCACCCCGACCACGCTGACGGTTTATGGCCGCGTGCCGGCGAGCCAGAATGTGCCAGCCGGCGACTATACGGATACGATCACCGTCACCGTCAATTATTAGGCCGCTTCGGTGCGTATCTCCCTCCGCATCGCAGCGACGATGCTTGCCGCATTTCTGGCCCCGGGCCTGCTGGGTGCCGCAGTGTTCAAGCTTTTCCCCGTCCGGCTCGAACTGACGCCCGAGCAGCCCGTGCAGACGATGACGATCGAGAATGACAGCGACGAGGTGTCACGAGTTCAGCTTCGTCTCTACGCATGGCGGCAGGAGGGCGACCGCGACATCTATGAAGAGACGCGTGACGTTCTGGCTAATCCGGGTTTGTTCGAGATTGCGCCGAGGCGCACCCAGGTCGCGCGGTTCGGACTGCGCACCTCGTCAGGCACGGGGGAAAAGGCATATCGTGTCTTTCTTGAAGAGGTTCCCACGGATCGACCAAGCCTGCCGGGCGAGGTCCGCACCCTGCTTCGGATCAGCGTCCCGATCTTCGTGCCGCCCGCGCAACCCGCCGCGCGCCTGTCGTGGCGCCTGGTCCCGGCAGAGGGCGGGAAGATTGCCTTCCTCGTTCAGAATGAAGGGAACGTCCATGTCCAGCTTAACCGCTTGACTCTAAAGCGTACGGGCGATGCGACGCTGGGCAGCGAGGACATGTCGGTCTACCTGTTGCCAGGCACAGCCAGGAGGGTGCTGCTGGGAGTTCGCAGCCCGCCGCGCACGGGCGAAACGCTCAAGCTGGAGGCGATGACCGATCAGGCAGATTTGTCGGTCGATCTCGTCTTGGAGGCGGCACATGAAGCCGGGCACCCTTAATGCGGTGGTTGCATTGAGCATCCTCGCTGCCTCCCCCGGGCGAGCACAGGATGCGGACCCGCACGCCAGCGCCGAGGCCGAGGTTATGATCGTCGAAATTTCGATCAACGGGTCAATCCGCGAGGGGCAGCATCTGGTTGCGCGGCGGGGCGATGGCTTCTGGGTGCGGGCCGCCGATCTCGACCGCTGGCGGATTGACCGTACGGGCATCGCGCCGCAGACGATCGATGGCGAGCCGATGGTGCGCTTGTCTGCGATGCCGGGCGTGATCGCGGCGCTCGATTCTGCGCTCCAGCGGCTCGATCTCAGCATACCGCCCGACCGTTTCATCGCGCAGCGACTTTCGTCCGCACCGGCGCGTGTGCGGCCGACGCCAAGCGCCTTTTTGGCCTTCCTCAACTATGATTTGTCGCTGGAGGCCGACGACCGCGTGACCGGGGGGGCGTTTCTGGAAGCCGGTGTGTCGGATGATTGGGGCCTCGTCGCGAGCACTATGACCGCGGGACGAACCGGGAGACCCGGAAAGGTCACGCGTCTCGATAGTTATTATCTACGCGATTTCCCTGAAAGCCTCACCCGCCTGGTCGTCGGCGACAGCGTCACCGATGCGCGCGACTGGTCGCGACAGGTCCGCTTCGGAGGCGTGCGGTTCGGGACCGAGTTCGGATTGCAGCCGGATCTCGTGACCTTTCCGGTGCCTGAATTCGCCGACCGTGCGGCGGTGCCGTCGAATGTTGAGCTGCTGGTCAACGATGCCTTGCGTTATCAGGGACAGGTCGATCAGGGGCCGTTTTCGATCAACCAGATTCCGGTCGTGACCGGCGCTGGCGAGATGACGCTGGTTGTCCGCGACGCGCTGGGCGTCGAACGACGCGTTCGCACCTCCTATTATGTCAGTTCGCGCCTGCTCAGTCGCGGCCTGTCGGACTGGTCGCTCGAAGCCGGAGCCGAGCGGCGCGACTATGGCTTTCGCAGCTTCCACTATGCCAACCCCTTCGCGGCGGGAAGCTATCGCCGCGGCCTGACCGACTGGCTGACAGTCGAAAGCAGGGCCGAGCTCAGCGGCAATGTCCAGATGGCCGGCGCGGGTATCAATCTCGTTTGGCCCGCTGTGGGTGAATTCGGAGCTGCCGGTGCCTTGTCGCGGGGCGAGGACGGTCACGGAAAACTCTACCGTATCTTCTTTAGCCGCATCACGCCGACCTGGAACGTGGCGTTAAGCTATCAGCACGCGTCGCGCGATTTCGACCAATTGGGTATCGATTTCGATCGCGACCGTATCACCGATCAGTTTCAGGCGACCGCGGGGGCCTCGTTCGGGCGATGGGGCAACGCGTCGATTTCCTGGACCGACCTTGAATATGCTGATGGCAACCGCACCCAGCTCGTGTCGGGAAACTATAGCGCGGCGTTGGGCAACGCCGCTTATTTGAATCTCTTTGCAATCCGGAGCCGCGCCCGAGATGCAGGATGGGAGACAACGGCGGGGGTCGGGCTGACCATCGCCTTCGGATCGCGACGTAGCGCTTATTCGCAGGCGGACAGCCGAAATATTTATACCGAGCTTCGCGAAACCGCGCCGACCGAGGGCGGGTGGGGCTACCGGCTCGCCGCGAGCGCAGGCGATAGTGACCGGCAACAGGCTGAGCTGAACTGGCGCGGCGATGTCGGCGAGGCACGCGTCGAGGTCGCGCGCTTCGACGGCCAGATGGGCGTGCGTGCGCTCGCGAGCGGCGGGCTGCTGATTGCTGGGGAGCGTGCCTATGCGACGCGCCGGATCGAAGACGGTTTGGGCGTGATCGAAGTACCCGACCAGCCGAATGTCCGCATCTATCAGGAGAATCGCCTCGTTACGCGAACCGATGCGAGGGGGAGGGCAATCATTCCAAACCTGCGAGCTTATGAAAAAAACCGGATTGCCCTGTCGCCGTCCGACCTCCCGCTCGATGTTCGCATGCCCAGCGATACGATGATTGTCGTGCCGCGCTTTCGTAGCGCCGCCGCCGCGAGCTTTGAGCTCGGGCGCGACCGGCCGGCCACGATTCTTGTGACCGGTTCCGATGGAGCCCCGGTCGAGGTAGGTGCAAGCGTAAGGACGAGCACGGGCGAGACCGCATTTGTCGGATATGGTGGCGAGATATTCGTCCGCGAGATTGAGCCCGGGATGACGTTGAACATCGATTTGGGCCGCTCCGGTTGCCGGGTCGCGGTGCCCAGGTATCTGCCGGGCGAGGCACTGCCCAGGATCGGGCCGCTGCGCTGTACGATTCAGGAGATGCGGCCATGACCATTGAAAGCCTTCGCTATGTTTTTCTGACGCCGCTCGCGATCTGGCTTTTTGCGTCAGCGCCTGCGCACGCGGCGTGCAACCCGCTGTCGCTCTGCAGTTGCACTGTCAGTGCGACGGGCGTCGCTTTCGGTTCGTACAACGCACTTTCAGCCTCGCCCAACGATGCGGCGGGTTCTGTGCGCGTGGTGTGCACATTATTGTTGGCGCTGAACGGATCCTTCACGATTGATCTCAGCACCGGGACTTCGAATAGCTATACGGGCCGCACGCTCCGCAGCGGTGCGAACAGCCTTGTCTATAATCTCTACACGAGCGCGGCGCGGACGCAGATATGGGGGAACGGCACGAGCAGCTCGACCCGTGTTACACAGAACTTCGCGGGTCTCTTGCTAGTGGATCGGACCGTCCCGGTGTATGGCCGCATCCCGGCAGGCCAGAACGCCCGGGCGGGCGCCTATAGCGACACAATCATCGTTACGGTTACCTATTAAAAGACTCCGTCCACGGACCCTTGGCTGCATGAAGCCTGGCATTGCCAACGGGCGGTATTGGCGCAGGTCCACAAGCCATGAGCGTTGCGCAGAGGCTGGTTTCAACTGCCGCAGCTACGGAACTGCTATGATCGATGGAGCTTGGCGGCGTGAGGCTCTACTCCATATTTGGCCAGCGTCCTGATCTTGCCTCCGGGCCGCTCGACTTGATCCATTACCTTGACCTCGGTGGTCCACGTTTTCGGGGTGACTTCGAAAAGCTGGTAGCCGCGCCGATCGGTATAGAGGTCGAAATGCGGGTTGTTGCGCATCATATGTTCAAGACCGGCCTCGCCTTTTCCGTTGCCATTTGATGTGATCGAAGCCGCCTGGAATTCGACCGCGACCTTCGGGCCATCGGGGCGTTCGTCATCTTCCGGCACCGAACCGACGAGATGGCGGTGATGGTCTCCGGTCGCGATGACGACGTTGGTCAGGTCATGCTTGCGGATGGATTCGATCAGCCGGGCGCGAGCGGGGCGATAACCGTCCCAAAGATCGGTGGCGAATTTTCCTTCGGCCGCATCCTCGGCCCGAAAATCGACGGGCATGACGATGACCTGCTGCGCCAGCAGATTCCAGATGGCCCCGTTGCCGAGTCCCTTGTCCAGCCACGCTTCCTGTGCCGCGCCCAGCATGTTGGCCGCGTTGAGCGCTTCTTTCGGGCAAGGCTGGATCTTGCCGTCGTTGCAGGGCTGGTCCGAGCGATAGGAGCGCGTGTCGAGCATGTGTGTGCGGAGCAAGCGACCATAGTCGAGGCGGCGATAGGCGGTCAGGCCGCCGCCGCCGGGGAATTGCGCCTTGCGGACGGGCATATTCTCATACCACGCCTGTAGTCCGGCAAAGCGGCGCAGCGCGAAGATTTCGGCGCTGGTTCCGTCCTGATCGAAATCGCCGGCCCAATTATTGTCGATCTCGTGATCGTCGAACGAACAGGCAAAGGCGCACGCGGCATGCGCCGCCTGGAGAGCCGGATCGCTCTTGTATTGCGCGTAACGACGCCGGTAGTCCCCGATGCTGTAGATTTCATCGCCGAGATGCTGGCGAACGATCGGAGAGCCCTTGGCGCGTGGTCCTAACGGCATCGTACCGCTTTCGTAGATATAGTCACCATAGTGGTAGATGAGGTCGAGATCAGGCTCGTTCGCAAGGTGAGCCCATGCATCATAATAGCCCATCTCGTAATTCTGGCACCCGGCGACGCCGATGCGAATGCGCTCCGCAAACGCATTGTGCGCTGGCGCGGTGCGTGCGGTGCCCACCGGACTGGAGTCCGACCCGGCAACCATGAAGCGATACCAATAGGGGCGATGCGGCAACAGCCCTCCGATCTCGACATGTACCGAATGGCCCAGTTCGGGCAGCGCCATCGTCTCGCCGCTGCGGACGATGCGCGTGCATGCTTCGTCCTCGGCAATCTCCCAGCGCACCGGCACATGCGCGGCGGGCATTCCGCCATGCTCGTCGAACGGGCGCGGCGCGAGACGCGTCCAGATCACGAAACCGTCCGGCCACGGATCCCCCGACGCAACGCCAAGGATAAAGGGGTTGGCGCCAAGCGGCTGGGCGAACAGCGGCGTGCGCGAAAGGCCGGCGAACAGGGCCAGACCTCCGGCCGCCCTGATAAGTTTTCGGCGATCCAGTTCGATGGCAGGGTTCATGTCCGGGGCCTTTGAATTCGGGAAGCGGAAAGGGCAGGGTGGTTTATCCGAGCGGCGTGCCTGCGATCATGTCAGTCGCGGAGCCCGGATCGTTTGAGGAATGCGATCGCGCCTTCGGGGTCGTTGGTGAAAATGGCGTCGACACCAAGGTCGGCATATTTCCGCCATTGGTCCTCCTGGTCGGCGACCCCCGAGAAGACGAGGATGCCAGCGCCCTGCAAACGGCCGGTTCCGGCCCGGTCGATCTCGTCATGGCGCAGCACGATGCAGGTGGCGTGATGCTGGCGCAGCATCGCGAGATAGTCGCGCGTCTGCCGCGGCACGCCGAGCAGGCAGGTGCGGATGCGCGGATTGATCCGGTGCAGCGCATCGATCGTGCGAAAATCGAACGACTGGAGGATCAGCCGATCCTCGAGGCCATTTTCGCGCACGGCCGCATCCAGCAGGGTGGCGAATTTGACCGGATCGATGCCGGTATCCTTGGGTATCTTGGTTTCGGCGAAGAAAAGCGCTTCGCTGTCCTTGAAGGCGCGCAATACTTCGCTCAGTTCGGGAATGCGGGCGCCCGGCACGGCGACATGGCGTGCCCCTGCATATTGCGGTCGCACCCCCGATCCGCAATCGAGTTTTTGCGTCGCGGCGAAGCTCAGCTCCCGCACCGGGGCTACCACCGGAGCTTCGCCGGATTTGCAGAAATCGGGGTTGATGGTCGCGTCATGATAGACGACGACCCGGTCGTCGGCTGTCATCTCCATGTCGAATTCCAGATATTCGACGCCAAGGTCCGCGGCGTGCTCGAACGCCGGCATGGTATTTTCCGGACGGAGCAACGCGCCGCCGCGATGCGCGATGACCGCGATCGGTGGACGATCCTTTTCCGGAGCCGCCGGCGGCGTTTCCTGTGCAAAGGTGCCGACGGACAGGAACGCCAGGGCGGCGGTCGTCAGGCTTGCCGCCAGATGGCGGAGAACACGGCACGAGCAGGCGAGTTTGGTCATGGCGGCGCCCCTCAGAACTTGAAGTTGACGCTGCTGAAGAAATAGCGACCGTAGACGTCGTAAACGCCGCCACCGCCCTGATAATAGGTACGCGGGCGATAGGACGGTCGAACATCGAACAGATTGTTGATGCCGACGCGGAGCGTCGCCTGTTCGTTGAGGTTCCAGCCGACGTTCAGGTCGTTGTAGATTTTCGCGGGAAGCTTGTTCCTGTCATAGGCTTCGTCGGACATGTTGGTGTAATTGACCGCACTGCCCCAGAAGCGGGTGTTCAGTCCGACTTCCCAGTCGCCGATCGTATAGCTGGCGAACATGTTCGCCCGGACGCGCGGGTTCTGATAGCCACCGTCGTAGACAATCCGGCTGGTCTCGACGCCGGGCAGGGTCGTTGTCTCGAAGTTGAGGAGATAGGTGGCACGCAGCGCGAGCGCGAGCCGTCCCGGCCCCGCATTGGTGCGGTAGTTCGCGCCGACGTCGATGCCCTTCGCCGCTGACTCGGATACGTTCATATAGCTTGTGTCGACGCCTTCGGCATAACCGCGAGAGTCGCGCGTAACGCGGTCGCAGAACTGATTGTCGATCGACGGCAGGTCCATGCACAGGTTCAGCACGTCCTGCTGGCCGATCGCCGCGATCATATTGCCCAGCTTGATGCTCCAATAGTCGACGGTCAGGTCGAAGCCGGGAAGGAAGCGCGGCTGGAAAACGAGGCCGAGCGTCAGGCTGTTCGACGTTTCGGGAGTGACGTCGGCGCTGCCGCCGGTGATGACATAGCCGGTGCCGATCTCGCTCGGCAGATAGGGCGTCGGAATCCCCAACTGCTGCATCAACGCCGCGCAATTCGCCTTGCGCGTGGGGTTGGCCTGGTAGCTCGTCTGCAGGCAGGCATCGCGAACGCCGATTTCCTGCACCGCGCGCGACGAATAGCGTTCGCCGAAATTGGGAACGCGCACGCTGCGCGAGCGCACTGCCCGCAGCGTCAGTGCGGAGAAGGGCATCCACGTGCCGCCGATCTTCCACGTGTGCGTCGATTCAAAATCGCTGTAATCCGAATAGCGGTACGCGCCTTCGACCGTCAGGCTGTGGATGAACGGCACATCGCGCAGCAGCGGAACGACGATTTCGCCATAGGCTTCCGAAACATGGTTCGACGCGCGGAGTTCGGGCTCGTAGGGTGCCCATGCTCCAAGGTGCGACAATTCCTTTTCGGGAGGGGCAGCGCCATTGTCGTCGACGTTGTGGATCGATTCCCGCCGATGTTCGACGCCGACGACCGCCTGAATGTCGCCGGCGGGCAGCGAGAAAGGGCTGCCGGCGATGTTCGCGCCAAAAATCTTCTGTGTCTGTTCGCGGTGCTTGCGGCGCGTCGCCATCATCCATTTGCGCTGCGCGGCCGTCAGCGGTGCCTCGCTGAAGATATTGAACGGGACGCAACCGTTCGCGCGCGCTGTCGCATCGCGGCAAACGGGCGCCCCCGAGGCCGGATCGGAAATCACGTCGCGTGCGGCGATCAGCCGCGAGGCGATCGGGACGTTGTCGGCGTGGATGTCGTTGGTGCTGCGGCCATATTGGCCGAACACCTCCCATTTGAATCTGCCGGCCAATTCGCCGTTGAAACCGGTGCTGACGGTCAGGCTCTGACGATCGCTATAGTCGGTCATCTGGCCGAAATTTTCATAGCTGCGGCGCACCGCGGTCGACGTCAGATCGTTGGCGAGCATGATCTGGCGAAAGGAATCGGGCAGATAGGGATTGTCGAGATAGGCCGTGGCGCCGCCGGCGCCGTTCAGCCAGGTCAGGCGATCGTCGTCGCGATACGGGCGGCGATAGGCATCATATTGCGAGCGGCCGTAATCGACCCGGAAATCATAGTTCAGCCAGTCGGCGACTGCATAATCGAACCGGCCGATGAAGGCGTAGTTTTCGATCGGCGCGATCAGGAAGTCGCTCCAGTACTGGCTCTGCGGAAAGCCGCCGTCGCCGCCATCGCGCGAGGTGCCGCAACCCGAAATACAGCCATTGGCATATTGACCGACATAAGCCGAACCATCGGGCGACAGCAGATAGGTTTTGCCGCCCACATAGATGTTGGCATTGGGCTGCAGATACATATTCGTCATATTGTACCGGATGACGCGGTCGGGAATGCCGTCGTCGGGCCCCGTATTGTCCGGGTTGGTCTGGTAGCTGATATTCGTGTCTTTGGCGTAGCGCTGGTGGAAATAGATCGGGTTGTTCTTCATCCATGTGCCGCCGATTGTGATCGTCCCGCGATCGTCGGAGAATCTGGTCCCGGCAACGAACGATAGCTGCGATTTGCTGCCGCCGCCGTCCTGCGTGAAGCCCGTCGTCGCCGAAATTTCGAGTCCGTTGATGTCGGTCCGCGTGATGATATTGGCGGCACCCGTCACGGCATCGGCACCATAGATCGCGGCGGCGCCGCCGGTGACGATCTCGATGCGTTCGACCATGCCCGACGGAATCATGTTGATATCGACCGCCGAGGACGAGGCGGCGCCCGAGACGCGGCGGCGGCCGTCAATCAGCGTCAGCGACCGGCTGACTCCCATGTTGCGCAGCTCGATCGTGGCCATGCCGCCGTCGTACTGGCCCTCGGGGGCGCTGTTATACGGGCCATTGCCGGGCCCCACCGCGACGTCGCGCAGGACGGTTTCATAGACGGTAGTGTTGCCGGCCTTCCGCCCCGCTTCCATGCTGACAACGCCGATTGGCATCGCGGATTCCAGCTCGGGGCGGGCAATACGCGAGCCGGTTACGGTAATGGTCTCGCCGGCATCGGCTATGTCTGCCGAGTTCGCGGCGAGAATGGCCACTTTCCCGTCGAAGGACCGAATGGTCAGCCCGGTATCGGTCAGAAGTTGATCAAGCCCGGCCCGGACTTCGAGGCTGCCGCGAACGGAGTTGGTGGTCCGCCCTTCACCATCGCGGCCGGCCAGCGTGACCTGGATTCCGGCCTGGCGTGCGAACTCGCGAATGCCGCTCGATGCGGATTGTGCCGGGACATCAAAGCTGCGGAGCTGTGCCTGCGCAGCCGTGGGATAGAAAACCGCAACCATGATCGCAGTTATAGAAGCAGCCGAACGGAGGTGAGATGAATGCATTTCAGGAGAGCCCCTTGTCGATGTTATCAATGCTATCGACGTGGGGAATCCATAGTTGGATCATCAGGAGTAATATTAATTATATTGTTCAATTTTACTTCTTTTTTATTACAATAAAATTTCCTGACCTTTCGATGTGGCCTCCCGATATTGCTGCGACCGCCTCGGCAAAATGTTCTGGATCGTTAGCGCGATAGAGGCCGATGATTTCGACGTCGCCGATTGCCGGGTCAGCCAATCTGATCTGGGTCGTATTGACGCGGTTGAAGCGCACGACAGCAGACCGGACCGGCACATTGTCGAGTGAGATCTGTGCAAGTTCGGGTGGCGGCAGGCGCCGTGCTGCAGTTTGCGATGGCTTCGGGTTGGTGGCGACCGGCCCGGGATCCAGGCTCACCGTTCCCCCGGCGTGAAGGAGTACGGCCTGGTCGCGCTCGTCGCGGGGCCATACCAATACGCTTCCTTCCTTCACCTGCACTCTCCCGCCCGTCAGGCCGAGCCGGCGTACCGAATAGAGGGTCCCGGTGGCCTGCGCATAGACATCGCCCGAGCGCACGACGAAGGGCCTGGCCTTGTCCTTCGCCACGTCGAACGTGGCTTCGCCGCTCAGTAGTGTGATCTTGCGGATGTTGTCCGAAAGCGCGACCTGAATCTGGGCATCGCGGCTGAGGGTAGCAACCGAGCCGTCCTTGAGTGTCACCACCTTGCCGCCCGCAGCCAGCTCGGTCTCGTTGAACAGGCCGGGAACCGGTATGCCGACGGCCACCAGGATCGCCAGCGACATCGCAAGCGCGGCACTGCCGGCAGCCGCCCTTCCTCCCCAGCGGAACAAGGCACCGCGTAACGCGCCAGGTGTTGGCACGATACGGCCATGCCCGTTGTCATTGACCGACACCGGATGCGGGGGAAAGGCGTTCGGAAAGGGAGGCGCCGAATGCGCGTCGACGACAGCATCCTCCATCACGCGGAGCCACGCGCAGGCGCGCATATAGGCCCCGCGGTGGCGCCTGTCGGTGTTCAGCCAGGCTTCGAGATCGGCGCGGCTTTCAGGCGTCATCTCGCCATGCGCCGTTTCGACCGCCCATATGGTCGCCTGTTGGTCGATCGCGTTAATGGGGCCGGCGCTTGCCAATTACTTCACCCTTCTTCTCGATAGCCGCCGGAGCATCGTCGCCCGCGAGGGCGTCCTGCTCCGCCATCGCTCCCATGATCTTTTGCAGCCCGCGGACGAGATGGTTTTTCACATCATTCTCGCTCACGCCGAGCCGTTCCGCCGTTTCTTTTCTCGATAGTCCCTCGACGCGCCGCAATTCGATCACCTTCCGGCAGGTGCCGGACAGCTTCGCGAGCAGCCCGTTCACCCGTTCCAGTTCTTGCCTCGTCTCCAGCGTCCGGTCAGCCAAAGGCCCGTAGTCAATGACGTTCGACCATTCGATTTGGGTCATCGAAGTGAAATTAATTATCCCGGCGCGACGCATGATGTCCGTAACGACCGCGTTTGCTGTCCGATGAAAATAGCCGCCCGGATTGTCGATGTGATCGACGGAAGCCAGGCTGGCGATGCGACAATAGGCCTCCTGGACCACATCCTCGACATCGACGACATGACCCCAGCGGCGTGCGAGCCATTTGCGAATAGCGGCCTCATGCGGGATGATTTCCCGCGCGATCCAACTGGTCATCGTGTCGCTTTTTTCGTCCATTCAACGCGACCATCTGCCTTGCGTTTGCCGCGCACCGAATCGGGAGCGAACGATGGCGCCGTCAAAGATGCAGCGAATGACAGGTTGATGACGGTTGACCTGTCCGTCCGCTCAGGGGCGATCTCACGCTGTCTGGAACAGGCTCATGACAAAGTCGGGCGGGAGACGTTGAAGCCGTTCTTTAACGCTAGCTCATTCCGTCTTCCTCGCATTCGCTATCTGGGATCGCTAGGGCGCGCCGGTGAGTGAGCGAATATAAGAGACTTTTTGCGGGAACGTCGACGGCAGGGCGTGCGTTCCTTTTTTCGGTCGACTGTCGGGAGGATGAAATGATGTCGGGCAAATGGATTGCGATCTTTGCGGTTGCCGCGCTGTCGTCGCCCGTGGCGATGGTTTACGCTCCGCCTGCAAGCGCGCAATATCTCGATTCCTATCTCAGCTCGCAGCGCGACAACAACCGCATCCGGCATCAGCAGCAAATCAGGCAGGATCGTCTCGCCCAGCAGTCGGGAAACCGGAAAACGTCTTCCTGGCAGCGCCATGTCGCGGCGTGCAAGCGGGCTTACCGGAGCTACGACCCGAAGACCGACCGCTATACCGCGCGGCGCGGCGTAACCCGGAAATGCCAGCTATAGCGTAGTTCGCCCCGGGACGCGGTATCTTCGCCCTGACTGGCTCTTCCCGCCGGCTTGATCACGGAAGACAAGGAAAGCGCAATGTGCGCACGAGGAGCAATGCCGTGACGCTCGAGAAGCATCTTTACGATATCGAGGAGGGATTCTGGCTTGAGGGGAGCGACTATTTCCTCCGCCATGTCGATGACCGGTGCCTTCTTGCCTTTCCGCAGGCCGGAGAGATGCACGGAGTGCATTCGCGGGACGATGTTGCGGCGACGGCCACCAGTTCCAACAGGTGGCGGAACCTGACGATGGAAAAGCGGCATCTTCTGCGCGCTTCCGAAGGCTTCGCTATCATCAGCTACAGCGCCGCGGCGACGCGAGCCGACGGCGAGCCTTATGCGGCACTGGTGAGTTCCGCCTACGTCCGGCGAGCGAGCGACTGGCAGCTCCTGTTTCACCAGCATTCCCCGGTTTGAGCGGGCGACAGAACAGCATCGCCCCTTCCTGCTCCATGTGCCGACGGGCTGGGACGAAATGGAAAAACTGCCGCTCGTCGTCTTTCCCATGGTGCCAATCTCCGGCAACCTCACAAAATCGCCTGCAGTCCGCTTTCCGCAATTGGCGGCACTGCGCCCCGATCTCGGATGTGTCAGTTTCGATTGACCGTGCCGAAAGCAGTCGTCGGCCGTCTCCAGCGAGCGCCGATACCATATCAACAGATCAGGCGAGCTGGCAGATGTCGAGGACATTCATGTCGTCATAGTCCTGATTTTCGCCCGCCATGACCCAGATGAACGCGTAGGCGCTGGTACCGACGCCCATATGGATCGACCAGGGCGGCGAGATCACCGCCTCGCCGTCGGTCATAACGATATGACGCGTGGCGTCTCCCTGACCCATGAAGTGCATCACCCGGCCTTGATCTGGATCGTCGAGATCGAAGTAGAAATAGATCTCGCTCCGCCGTTCGTGCACGTGCGGTGGCATCGTGTTCCACACACTTCCCGGCTTGAGGATCGTGAGGCCCATCGCGAGCTGCGCGCTGTCGCACACGCCCGGGATGACGAGCTGATGGATCGTCCGGTCGTTCGCGTCCTCCAGATTGCCGCGTTCGAGTATCCTGGCGTCGGCGAGCGGCAGTTTTCGGGTCTCGAAGGCGCGATGGGCGGGGGAGGAGGCGAGATAGAAGCGCGCGCCGTCGCCCGAGAAGCTGACGTCTTTCGCGCCCATCGTGACGTATAGGCTGTCTTTCGCGCCAAGCGGGAATGGTTCGCCATCGACGGTGACGGTCCCCGCGGCGCGGCCGACATTGACGATGCCGAGCTCGCGGCGCTCGAGAAACGGGTGGCCGGCAGCCGATGCGGGCTCCGATTGATCGGGCAGGCGGACGCTCCCGCTCTCGACCAATACACCGCCGATCACCAGCCGATCGGCATGCGTATAGTTGAGCACGCATTGATTGGGACGGAACAAGTTTCCGATGAGATAGCGATCGCGCAATTCGTCATTGGATACGCACGCCATCATGTCGGGATGGGTGCCGTAATAGGTTCGATCGAACATGGCTGCTCCGAAGAAGGACCGGGCCGGACCGGCGCCGCTCCACGTCAAAAGGCCACGTGCAGTCGCCAGAGCGCGAGCACTGACGACCGCACGGGCAGGGGGGATTACCTGGCTTTCAGAAATACCGGAGGCGTGTAGGCGCCGTTCGTCGCGACGTCCCACACCTCGATCCGCGCCCATTTGCGGCCGCTGAGGTTGACGCGCTTTTCGATCGTACGCGCGCCGAAGGGCGCAGCGCCGGTCAGGTCGATGCGATCGCGATAAACCTTGTTTCCGTCGCCGCTGACGATCTCCGCAAAGGCAGGCGGGAAGGTCCATTCGATCTTCGCCCGCACCACGGCATTCCGTCCGAACGCGGCTTCCCCGCCGCTCTCCGCGCCGTCGATCGTGAATTCGGGGATCAGAACTTCACCGGTGGTGGTGAAGAAGCGGCCACCGCGCAGCGCGTCGAGCACGCTTTGCCAGCCATCGGAATAGCGCGGCAATGGCCCGTCGAGCCGGAGATAGTTGATGTTCATATGCGCATAGAGTTCGCTGTCCCTGGAGATCTGGAACACATCGACTTCGCCGGGGGCGAACTTGCGCTCGGACGGTTTCGCCGCCCAGTTGTTCATGTCGTCGAGCGTGTCGAGCACCCGCGTGCCCAGGCGTGGCAGCGAATAATCCGACGGCATGTTCTTCCACGCCCCGCCGAGGAAGCGGTCGCTCTTGAAGAAGGACGTGTCCTTGTGCTTGTCGGGGAAGCCGTACGAACCCTTGATCCGCGGGTGCGCGGTCCACATCAGGCCCTTTTCGTCCTGCATCAGTTTCAGGACATCGTCCTGCGAACCGACATGATAGATTTTACCCAGCTTGGGGTCGTTTTCGACAAAGGGCTGCCCTTCCTTGCGGTCGAGCGTCCAGTAGACGGGCTTCGGAAAGAAGCTGATCCAGTGCCCGCCGAGATGGACGTTGGGCTCCTCGCCCGGGAGCAGCAGCAGCTTGTCGTCCGACAGCCGCGCGGTCTCCGCGTGCATCGTCTTGAGCAAGGTCAGCCGGTCGCCGGCGCGATCGAGCGCCTCGCGTCCGAGGTGAAGCTCGGCGAGATGGACGATCTCGACGTTCATGTCCTTGAAGCGTTTGACGAAGTCGGGGGACTCGAGCCCGTCGGGCACGCCGGTCGATTGCTGAAACCGCGCGGTGTTCAGAAAGGCTTCGGTGTGCTCGACATGATAATGGCTGGTGAAGGTGCGGTGCCCGTCGAGCGCCTTGAAGCGGTCGCCGCGGGTATAGGCCAAGGCGGCCTTTGTGACGCTGGCCGCATCGCCCGCGTCGGGCAGCAGGAACACGCCCATGTCCTGCGTCGTTCCCGGCGGGGCGTTGACCCATGGCACATAACGCCGGTCGCCCTCGAGCGTCTGGCGCACGCCGAAGCTCGTGCGGCCGGCGAGGTTGCGATAATCGTTGCCGTACCAAGCCGAATTGTCATTGTTGGCGTAATCGAGCGGGTAATAGAATTGATGCGGCGGCGGGACGACGCCGAGCGATCCGCCGGCGGTGCCCTCGGCGACGATCATGCGGGCGCGGACCTTGGGCGAGACCGCGGGCGCCCGGGATGCTTCGCCTTCCTTGCGAACGATAGAGTCGGACAAGTCGGTGAAAGCGATCGATCGCCACGGTAGCGTTGCCGAGGAGGCGACGCCCAAGCCGGCATCGAAGGTATAGGCGGTGGCGGGGCGCTGCGTCGACATCACCATCGCCGCGCGCACCAGTCGCGAGCCCGGATAGATGGTGAACTCATAGGTGCCCGAGAAGGGCCCGGCCGCCGCGCCGCCGACGATCACCTTGGTATTACCGCCCTCCGCGCGCACGCTGATGTCGCTGCGCGCGAGGGTCAGCGGGAAGCTTTCGAACGGCCGCGTGCGCGGATTGTCGAAAAAGACCGTCCAGCCTTCCTTGAGGTCGCGCGTGCCGACGGTGACGACGCCGGCGGGATCGATCCCGCCAAGCACCGTCTTGCCGGCAACCGAGATCGCCTCGATCAGCGGCTTGCCGGGGTCGAGCGACAAGGCAAGCTGCGCGCGCTCACCCTGCGCCGACGGCCAGTCGATCGTCACCACATCCTGCGTTCGCGCAACGCGCACATCGCCGGGCAGCGCCTTGTCGGGCGCGTTGAGAACCGTCGCCGGTGCCTGCGCGTGCGCCGTGCCGGCCAAGCCGACAGCGGTCAGCGCGGTTGCGAGCGCCAGCGCGGTGAAAATCCGTTTCCTGTTCAAACCATCCTCCTGTTTTTCGTCATTCGCGTGGCGTCATCGGGTCAGAAGTTGAAGCGGACGCCGAGCGAGTAGGTCGTGTCGTCGTTGCGCACCTCGCGGACGAAATCCTCGCGCGATTCGAAATTGCGCGTCTTCTGGCCTGTGATGTTCGTACCCGCGAGGCTGACCGTGATATTCGGCGTCACGTCGTAATTCAGGCCGAAGTCGAGCCGTCCGGCGGCGCGAATGCCGTTGAGCCCGACGGGGATCGACACCGGCCGCAACGACAGGCCGTTGGTGATGTCGCCGTCGAAATATTTCGAGCGAAAGGTGTAGATCATCCGCGCCGAGATGCCGTATTTCTCGTAAATCAGGCCGATATTGTAGTTATATTTGGAGACGCCGAGCAAAGGCAGGCCCTGAAGCCGGTCGCCGGGGGTCGTCACCTCGCTGTCGATGACCGTGAAGTTGCCGATCACGCCCGCGCCGTCGAGACCTTCGGGAAGGAAATCGAGGAACAGCTGGCCGCCGACTTCGACGCCCTTGATCTTGGCGGAGCCCAGATTGCGCGGCGTCGAGATCACATATTGCAGGCCGTCGATGGTGCGGACCTCGGTCCCGTTGATGATGCGATCGGTGATGTCGCGGTAGAAGCCGACGACCGAGACATAGTTGCTGCGGCCGAAATAATATTCGAGCGAGGCATCGAAGCTGTCGGCCTTTTGCGGCCGGAGGTCGGGGTTGCCGCCCGAACCCGAGTTCTGGATCGTATTGACGTAGGATACGACATAGCTGAGGCCGGGATTGAGCTGGCCGAAGCTGGGCCGCGAAAGCGTCTTCGAGTAATTGAAGCGCGACTGGAGGCCGCCGCCGAACTGGATGCGCGCGCTGGCATTGGGCAGCAGATCGGTGTCGCTGGTCGAGCGCTGCACCAGCACGACGCTCGACGTGCCGGTCGCCGGATCGGTCACGCGCCCCGACCCCGCAATGTCGCGGTCGGTGCGGGTCAGGCGGGCGCCGACCATGCCGTCGACCGAAATCGTATCGCCCAGCGAGAATTTATAACCCGCTTGCAGGAAGCCGGCATAGCTTTTTTCCTGCGCATCATAATCGCGCGTCGGGTCGAAAGCCGGCGTGTCGGGCGAAATGCCATATAGCGTCCGCAGTTGCTGCTTGATCGATTCCTGCAACAGATATTTCGGGTCGATCTGCAGGAAGGATGCGCCGTCATTCATCTGCGGAACCCCGGGTGCCTGCGAAAGAATATCGGAGGGGAGCCCGGCGGTGGCGAGCGGCGTTGCGAACGATCCACCCGGTGCCGGCGGGCCGCCTAGATATTGCTCGAACCCGGCCTTGCGCCGCGCGACGCGAACGCCCGCCTGAACATAGTCGAGGAGCCCGGCGTCGAAGTCATATTTGGCGTCGCTCATGACGGACCACAGGGTGCCGCGGCTGCGGTTGATGTCTTCCGTCATGCCGTTGGCGAAGGCGAGGCCGGCGGGGTCGTTCATCGGGTTGCCGGGCATCGTCGCCTGCACCTCGTGATTGTTGTCGCGAACCTGCACCAGTTCGGCGATGCGCTTGCCGATATCGACACGGAAGCTGTTGTTCCGGTTGATCGACGATTCATAGGAGATGTCGGTGTTCCAGCTGAGCGCGCCGATCTGCTTGTTGAAGCCCGTGGCGATCACATAGATGTCGGTCCGCGCCTTGTTCGCGACCGTCGCGGTATAATATTCGAGGTTGCGCGCGGTATAACCGGTGGCGTTGCACAGCTGGCGGATCGTCCCGGTGCCCGTCGGATTCGTCGGGCTGCGCACATTGCCCGAATAATAGCCGTCGGGCCCGACCGCGAAATCCTCGCAGGTGTCGCCGGCGGTCGCCTCGAACGACGTGCCAGTGAAGGCGCGGAAGGTCGGGCGCGCCTGATAGACATTGCCGCGATAGCCCGCGAACAGGCCCTCGACATAGATTTTGGTATCGGTGTCGGGCGCCCATTCGAGCGAGAAATTCCCCTGCGGGCGCTCATATTTGCCGAATTCGATCGCGGCGGCGAAGCCGGTAGGCGAGTGGAGATTCTGGGGCGAGCCGGCGGGCCCCGCGCTGGTGGCGCGCGTCCAGTCGTTCCACGCGACCGGGCGGGCATATTTGTTGCGCTGGTACGAGACGCTGGCCATCGCCGCGATCTCGCCTTCACCGGCGTCCCAGCGGTTGGCGACGAGCAGGCTCACCGCCGGATTATAGGTGTTCTTCGAACCGGCCTCCTGCAGATAGGTCGCGCGTGCGCTGCCCGCGATCGTCAGTTCCTTGAAGTCGAGCGCGCGGCGCAGGCGCATATTGACGCCGCCCGCCACGCCGCCTTCGAGCCGCTCGGCCGAGTTGGACTTGTAGACATCGACGCCGGCAAGTGCTTCGGCGGGCAGATCCTGGAACGAGAAGCCGCGGCCGACCCCGGTGAAAATCTCGCGCCCGTTGAGCGTGGTGATGATGTCGTCGAGGCCGCGGATGCGCGCGCCGACGATCTCGTTGTTGCCGCCGACGACCACCTGCACGCCGGGCACGCGCTGGAGCGCCGATGCGGTGGTCATGTCGGGAAGCTTGCCAATATCCTCGGCGACGATCGAATCGACGACGGCGGTCGACTCGCGCTTGATCTCGGCGGCGCGGGCAAGGCTCTGCCGAATGCCGGTGACGACGATGTCCTCGCCATCCTGCGCGTCACTCGCTGCCGTATCCACGGTTGTCCGATTGGCGGACGGTTCGGCGGCCGGCGTCGTCTGCGCCTTTGCGATATGTGCGCCGCTGACGAGCGCGACGAGCGCCACGGAAGCGCGAAGACTGATCTTCAATGGACCTCTCCCTGTAAGACATCATATAAGTTTAGCAGATTGATCATATAATTCTGTCGGACGTAATTCGGCGCCTGAATTGTCTTCAGGTCATTGATGTTGGTGTGGTTCAGCCCGTCGGGCCGTGGGACGACATGAAATCCTGCAGATCGCGGTGCCGCTTGAGGCTGCTGCTCATATGGCTCCGCGCCGCCACCCGTGCGGCATCGGGATCGCGGTGGACGATGGCGTCGAGGATCGCCTCATGCTCTTCGCTGATCACCGCCTTGTAATGCGCGCCGACATAGCTCTGCCCCTGGCGCAGATAGAGCGAGCGCGGCGGGACCAGACGGACGCCGAGGAAATCGATCAGCTTGGCGTAATAGGTGTTCTTGCTGGCCCGCGCGATGACGTTGTGGAATTCGACATCGGCCTTGACCGAATCTTCGAGGCCGATCGCCGCCTCGCCAAGTATCTTGAGCTGCTGGCGCATGCTCATCACATCAACCTCGCTGCGCCGTTCGGCGGCCAGCGCGGCCATCTCGGTTTCGACGCTGAGCCGCAGTTCGAGCAACTGGATCACATCGCTCAGATTTTCGACTTCTTCGCGGGTGATCTGGAAAGCCTGATAGCGCGCGGTCTCGCTGACGAAGAGACCCTTTCCCTGGCGTGCCTCCACCAATCCTGCGGCGGCGAGGCGGGCGACCGCTTCGCGGACTACCGTCCGGCTCACGCCCAGCACGTCAACAAACTCCGCCTCGGTAGGAAGCTGCGAGCCGGGCCAGTGCGCGCCGGACAATATGCTGGCACGGATATGTTCACAGGCGGCGTCAACCAGCGACGGCCGCCGCTTGCGAAGCGCCAGCCGCTCGTCATGCACAGCGTCGTTCCCGCCTTGCCCCACGCGTCCATTCTCCCATCGTCAGCGCTTGATGCGCCATACCCGACTCACTTTATCAATTATCAGTCATATGACAACTTAAATAATTTCATTTCATTTTAGAAAGATCCATTTCGTGATCCGGTCAGCTTGGTGTCGTGCAGGTAAGCCGCTCGCTTTGTGGCGTTCGGCCGGCGTTCCTCGGTAGCTTGCCATTCTGATCGCACTTATATTATAAATACTGACCGGGCGAGAAGGAGGGATGCATGCAGTTTCTGAGGTCGGCCAAACATCCTGTGCGCTGTTTTAGCCGAGCGATCACGTGGAGCGTTGCGATCGCTGCGATAGTCGGCGGCGCATTGCCTGCCGTGGCTGCTGACGAGCCGGGTGTTGCCACCTACGCCAATCCGCTGCTTCCCTCCGGCCCCGATCCGTGGATCCTGCAGGTCGGCGGATATTATTACTACACCCATACGCTCGGCAACCGGATCGCGTTGTGGCGGACCGATAATGTCGCAAGGCTGGGCGAGGTCGAGCCGCTGACAGTCTGGACTCCGCCAAAGGAGGGGGCGAACGCGCATTCGATATGGGCGCCCGAACTGCACCGCATCGATGGAAAATGGTTTCTCTATTATTCCGCGACCGCGAGCGGTTTCACCGACGACGATCATCGGGCGATCTTCGTCCTGGAAAATGCGGGCCCCGATCCGATGCGCGGAAAATGGATCGACCGTGGCCGCGTCAATACGGTGCATGCCGGGATCGACGGCACCGTCTTCGACCATCGCGGCAAGCGCTATTTCGTCTATTCGCCATATATCGGGCCTGACAGCGCGCTGGCGATCGCGGAAATGGAAAACCCCTGGACTCTGAAAGGCGAAGAGACGGTGATTGCGCACCCCGACCGGCCGTGGGAGCGGAAAGGCGGCCGGCAGATCGTCGAAGGCCCCGAATTTCTGGCCGGCCCCAAAGGCGATCTGTTTCTGACCTATTCGGCCAGCGCCTGCTGGTCGGACGATTATTCGCTGGGGTTGCTTCGCGCGCCGCCGGGCTCTGATCCGCTCGACGCCGCCGCATGGAGCAAGTCGCCGCAGCCCGTCCTCAGAAGCGCCAACGGCGTTTATGCGACCGGCCACAACGGCTTTTTCAGGTCACCCGACGGCCGGGAAAGCTGGATCATCTACCATGCGAATCCCGCCGCAGGCATGGGCTGCACTGCGAAACGCGCGCCGCATATCCAGCGTTTCGGGTGGACCGCCACCGGCTGGCCCGATTTCGGCGAGCCAGTGCCGACCGGAACAAGGCTGCCGGTGCCTTCGGACAGTCGCGCGCGTTAGGCGCGGGCGGAATCGTCTTACCGCAGAAGCCCGTGGGCGGTTGCAAAGGCCAGGAGCAGATCGGGCCAGCGCGACGCGGGACTCGCGGCGGGCAGGTTCGGCCCGAAGCCATGTCCGCCGGTTTCGAACAGATGCATCGACGCGCTGCGCCCTTTCGAGAGCATCGCCCGATAGGCGAGAATGCTGTTTTCGACCGGCACGATGTCGTCATCGCCCGCCGCGGCGAGGAACATCGGTGGGGTATCCCCGGTAACGCGGCGGTCGACCGAATAGCGATCGACAAGGGACGGACCCGCGGCCGCGCCGATCAGCGCCGCGCGCGAACCGGGATGCGTGATGTCCGCCTGCATCGAGATGACGGGATAGAGCAATGCCGCGAGGTCGGGCCGCGCCGATTGCCGGTCGGCGGTATCGACGGGTGAATAGACGTCTTCGTTGAAACGCGTTGCGAGCGACCCCGCGAGGTGGCCGCCCGCCGACGAACCGAGCAGCATGATCCGGTCGGAAGCAATGCGATAATCGTCGGCGCGGGCGCGGATCAGCCGCAGCGCCCGCTGTGCATCCTGCAGCGGCACGTCCGAATGCCCGACCCAGCCTTCACCGGGCAGGCGATAGACGAGAATGAAGGCGGTGATGCCCCGGGTTGTCCAATAGTCCGCTTCGCGCATGCCGTCGTTGTCGACATATTCGACTCCGTAGCCGCCGCCGGGCATCAGCAATATGGCGGTGCCATTCGGTCTGGCGGGACGGCAGACGATCATCGCCGGATCGGCGATCCCGCTCACAACGCGGTTGAGGAAGGTCGGGGTGCCGAGGTCCTCGATCTTGAACGGCGGCAGATGCGAGGGTGTGCCCGGCGCCGGACCGGGCCAGAGCCGGACAAGTTCGCGACCCGGCCAGATTTGCCCGACGCCGGTCGGCGCGCGGTTCGCGGCGAGCACGCGGGGCGCTCCCATCGCTAGCGCCGCCCCGCTGGCCAGCCGCAGGAGGGTTCGCCGGTCGAGCGCTTCATTATCTTTCTGCATCGCGAATTTCCTCCCGGCTGCCCCTCAAAATTCAAACGGTGGCACGCCCCGGCGCGTGCCGAGGTCATATATTTTCTCGACGAGAGCCAGCGGCGCGGCGTCGGCGTCGATTTCCGCGTCCTCGATCAATTTATGGAATTGGCCATAGAGGCGGAGGTATTCGCAATTTTCGCCGCTATGCGGCGCGGCGCCGGGTAGCTCGATCGTGGCGCCGCCGTCGCGCAGGACCAATCGTCCGGCGTCGGTTGCAACTTCGATGTCCCAGCTTGGCGCGCCGCCGAACAGGAAGTCGAGGTCGGCTTCGATCTTGTAGCCTTCAGCGCTAAGCAGGGTGCAGGCTGCGGCGATCGCGGCCGACCGGTTGCCCGGAATCTCGAGAGTGGCGGTTTCGACCTCGAAGCGGGTCGGCAGGATGCGGGTCAGGATCGAGAGCGCGTTGATCGCCGGGTCGAAGACGCCCATGCCGGTGCGCTCGAGAATCCACTCCTGTCCGGGATGCCATTGGCGGATATCCTCCTTCCATATAATCCGCCCGCCGGTGACCATACGACCCGACAGCCAGTCGCGCGCGGTGTCGACTGCGGCGGCTTCGCGCGAGTGCCAGGATGCGAACAGCGTGACGCCTTTTGATGCCGCGTGGCGTGCGAGAGCGCGCACCTCGTCGGCGGTGACGCCGGGCGGCTTTTCGAGCATGACGTGCAGTCCGGCATCGATCGCGCGGCGCGCGATATCGGCGCGCCCTGCTGGCGGCGTACACAGCGACACCGCATCGAGCGGGAGGCCGGCGGCGAGCAGTTCGTCGATGTCGCGATGGCCCGGCACGCCATCGACCGAATCGTTCCGGCTCGCGGTCGCCACGAGCCTATAGCGCGGATCGGCCGCGATCGCCGGCAGGTGCTGGTCGCGTGCGATCTTGCCGATGCCGACCAGCGCAAGGCGGATTTCCGCGCCTTCGCTCGCTCCCGAAAAATCTTTCTTCTCGCCCATCGCGTCCTCTTTATTTATCATATATATCTGCTTATACGAGATCAAAGCTTATGCAAGGGGCCGCGCAAGGTCCGCACAGGGGAGAGTTTATGCCGCTTCGCAGATTGTCGATGGCTTGCCTTGCATTCGCCGCGTTCATCGCGCCGGCGCTGGCGCAGGCGCAGGATAACACGCAGCCCGCCTCGGCGCCCGACACCTATGTCCATCCGGACAAGGCCTATCTGTTCGCGCATATGAAGACGGGCCATTACGGCATCCTCTATTACTCGGTCAGCCGCGACGGCCTCTACTGGACCGAGCTCAACGGCGGAAAGCCGGTGTCGAAGGATTATCACGGCCACGCGTCGATCGCACAGGGGGGTGACGGGCGCTATTATCTGGTCGGCAACAAGAGCGACGAGGACCCGCTGATCCGCTTCTGGGTGTCGGACGATCTGGTCAACTGGGCCCCCTATGGCACTTATCAGCCCGATCTGCAGTCCGCAGTCGGGCTCGCCAATCCGCTACAGCGCATCGGCGCCCCCAAACTCTATTTCGACAAGCCGTCGAAGCGCTTCCTGCTGAGCTGGCACACGCCGACCGTGCCGGGATCGGCGAGCGACCCCGAGCGTTATTGGGAAAGCCAGCGCACGCTCTACGTCCAGTCGCCCGACCTCAAAAGCTTTGCCGGGCAGCCGCGGCGCCTGTTCGAATGGGAGATGGCGACGATCGACACGGTCATCCAGCCGAACCCCGAGGGCGGCTATTGCGCGATCCTGAAGGATGAGCGCTACCCCTCCTATGCCTGGACGACGGGCAAGACCGTGCGCATCACCTGCGCGAAGGACATGACCGGCCCCTATCCGACCCCCGGCCCGGCGCTCAGTCCCAATTTCCGCGAGGCCCCGACGGTCATCCGCGCGCCGAACGGGGCGGACTGGCTGCTCTATTATGAGCAATATGCCGGGACCAGCTATGGCCTCTCGAAAGCGCCGCGGCTGGAGGGGCCGTGGTTCCAGATGTCGGGGAACAGCGGCGTGACCGAATGGAACCGCTACGCGGTGCCCGCGGGGGCGCGGCACGGATCGATGATCGAAATCAGCAAGGCACAATATGACAAGCTGGTCGCGGCCTTCAAATGACATTGAACCAGGTCAGGAAATAATGTGACGGACGACAAGCAAGACAGCGGATCGAAGCGGCCGGCACTGAGGTCGCGATCGTGGTTCGACAATCCCGACAATCCCGACATGACCGCGCTCTATGTCGAGCGCTATCTGAACTATGGCCTGTCGCTTGAGGAGTTGCAGTCGAACCGTCCGATCATCGGGATCGCACAGACGGGCAGCGATCTCGTGCCGTGCAATCGCCACCACATCATTCTCGCCGAACGGGTGAAGCAGGGGATCCGCGACGCGGGCGGTATCCCGATTGAATTTCCGGTGCACCCCATTCAGGAAACGGGCAAGCGCCCGACCGCGGGGCTCGATCGCAACCTCGCCTATCTCGGTCTCGTCGAGACGCTCTATGGCTATCCGCTTGACGGCGTGGTGCTCACCATCGGCTGCGACAAGACGACCCCGGCGTGCCTGATGGCCGCGGCGACGGTGAATATCCCGGCGGCCGCGCTGTCGGTCGGGCCGATGATCAACGGCTGGTACAAGGGACAGCGCACCGGATCGGGCACGATCGTGTGGAAGGCGCGCGAGATGCTCGCGGCGGGCGAGATCGATTATAAGGGGTTTGTCGAACTGGTCGCCTCCTCGGCGCCCTCGACCGGCTATTGCAATACGATGGGCACCGCGACGACGATGAATAGCCTGGCCGAGGCGCTGGGCATGGCGTTGCCAGGATCGGCAGCGATCCCCGCGCCCTATCGCGACCGCCAGGAATGCGCGTGGCAGACCGGCCGCACGATCGTCGAGATGGTCCATGCCGATCGCAAGCCCTCCGATATCCTGACCCGCGCCGCGTTTCTGAACGCGATCAAGGTTAATGCCGCGCTCGGCGGATCGACCAATGCGCCGATCCATCTCAATGCGATCGCGCGGCATGTCGGGGTCGAGCTGACGATGGACGACTGGCAGCGCGAAGGCGAGGATGTTCCGCTGCTCGTCAACCTCCAGCCCGCGGGCGAATATCTGGGCGAGGATTTCTATCGCGCCGGCGGCGTTCCGGCGGTGGTCGGCGAACTCCTGCGCCAGGGGTTGCTCGACGGGACGGTGCTGACGGCCAACGGCCGCACACTTGCCGAGAATTGCGGCGAAGCCGTAACGCAGGACGCCGCGGTGATCCGGCCCTTTGCATCGCCGCTTCGCGAGGATGCGGGACTCATGGTGCTCAGCGGCAATCTGTTCGATTCGGCGGTGATGAAGGCGAGTGTGATCTCCGACGCCTTCCGCGCGCGCTACCTGTCGGACCCCGATCGGCCGAATGTATTCGAAGGCCGTGCGATCGTTTTCGATGGCCCCGAGGATTATCACGCGCGCATCGACGATCCGGCGCTCGGCATCGACGAGGATTGCATATTGGTCATCCGCGGCGCGGGGCCGATCGGCTATCCGGGCGGCGCCGAAGTCGTGAACATGCAGCCGCCCGTCGCGCTCATCAAGCGCGGGATCCACACCTTGCCGTGCATCGGCGACGGCCGGCAGTCGGGGACATCGGGCAGTCCATCGATCCTCAACGCATCGCCCGAGACCGCGGCGGGCGGTGGTCTCGCGCTGCTCGCGACGGGAGACATCATCCGGGTCGATCTGGTCCGCCGGACCGCCGACATGCTGGTCGACGACGCCGAGCTGGCCGCGCGGCGGAGCCGGCTCGAGCAAGCAGGCGGCTATGCCTATCCCGCTTCGCAGACGCCGTGGCAGGAAATCCAGCGACAGCTGGTTGGCCAGTTCGAGAGCGGCGCCGCGCTGGAAGGCGCGACCAAATATCAGCGCCTCGCGCAAAATGCCGGGCTGCCGAGGGACAGCCATTGAGCGCTTTCGAAATCGTCGAGCGCGGCACGCGCGACCGGCTGGGCGAGGGGCCTTTGTGGTCGCCGCGCGAGAATGCGCTCTATTGGGTCGACATCCTCGGCTGCGCGCTCAACCGGCTCGACCTCGCGGGCGGGGAGGTAACACGCTGGACGCTCGCCGAGCCCATCGGCTGGGTGATCGAACGCGCGCCGGGCGACGGGTTCATCGCCGGCCTGCAAAGCGGTTTCGCCGAGCTGCGGCTGGGTCCGCTGACGGTGACACCGTTCCACGATCCCGAGCCCGGGCTGCCCGCGAACCGGATGAACGATGCCAAGGCTGACGACGCGGGGCGCATATGGGCGGGGACGATGCCGTTCGATTGCGAGGGCGCGAGCGGCAGCCTCTATCGGCTCGACCCGGATCGCCGCGTTACCCGCGTCGATACCGGTTACACGATCGCGAACGGCCCGGCGATGATGCCCGGGGGCAAGCATCTGTTCCATACCGACAGCAAGCTCGGACATGTCTATCGCTATCGCATCGCCGACGACGGCAGCCTGCACGACCGCAGCATTTTCCTCGATTTCGCGGGGAGCGACGGAACTCCCGACGGCATGACCTTCGATGCCGAAGGCGGGCTGTGGATCGCGCTCTGGGGTGCCGGGCGCATCGAACGCTATGCGCCCGACGCGAGCCTCGACCGCAGCATCGCACTGCCCGCGCTGCAACTCACCAGCTGCGCCTTCGCGGGCGCCGATTTGGGCCGCCTGTTCGTCACCTCGGCCGCCGAAGACGACATCGTGTCGCCGCACGCCGGCGCCTTGTTCGAGGTCGATGCCGGCGTCCGGGGACTGGCTCCACATCAATTCGCAAGTTAATTATCATATTAAACGGCTTTACTCGCAAAAAGGTGCGTGATAGACCATGAACAGGGAGAGATTATCATGAAGGCGAAGCTTGCGGCATCGCTCGCAATCGGGGCGGCCGGCTGGGCGCTGGCCCTCGCGCCCGCGGGTGCGGCGGACACCCAGCGAAAGCCTTTTGGCGCTCTCCCTGACGGACGGCAGGTCGAGGCGGTGACGCTGACCAACGGCAAGGGCGTTTCGGCGACGATCATTAACTGGGGCGCCGCGATCCAGTCGCTGATGATGCCCGATAAAAAGGGCGAGATCGCCGACGTCCAGCTCGGCTATCCCACGATCGACGGCTATCTTGCCAAGTCCGAATATTTCGGCGCGACGGTCGGGCGCTTCGCCAATCGCATCGCGAAGGGCAAATTTCGCCTCGACGGCAAGGATTATCAGACGCCGGTCAATAACATCGGCAATTCGCTGCATGGCGGCACCGCCGGTTTCGACAAGGTATTGTGGGAGGTCGTCGAGGTAAAGAAGGGCGACACCGCTTCGGTCGCGCTGCGCTATGTCAGCCCCGACGGCGATCAGGGTTATCCGGGCAAGCTCACCGTCCTCGCCATCTATTCGCTCAACGAAAAGAACGAGCTGGGGATCGAATATCGCGCGACGACCGACAAACCGACGATCGTCAACATCACCAACCATGGCTACTGGAATCTGGCCGGCGAGGGGTCGGGGAAGGGGGCGATGGGGCATGTGCTGACCATCCCCGCGGCCGCCTATACCCCGGTCGATGCGACGCTGATCCCGACCGGCGTGTTCCAGCCGGTCGCGGGCACGGTGTTCGATTTCAACACGCCGCACGCGGTGGGTGAACGGGTGCGCGACGCGAGCGACCCGCAGATCGTGACCGGCAAGGGCTATGACCATAATTTCGTCGTCGCGCGGACCGTGTCGAAAACATTGCGCCAGCTCGCGCGGGTCGAAGAGCCCGTTTCGGGCCGCGGTTTCGAGCTCTGGTCGAATCAGCCCGGGGTGCAATTCTATTCGGGCAACTTCCTCGACGGTACCGTCGTCGGCAAGGCGGGCAGGCTCTATCGCCAGGGCGATGCGATCGTGCTCGAGCCGCAGATTTTCCCCGACACACCGAACCAGCCTGCGCTCGGATCGGCGCGGCTCGCGCCGGGTCAGGCCTATGTGAACAAGATGGTTTACCGTCTCTTTTTCGGAGAGTGAGATGCTTCGTACGCTGATGGCGCTGATCTGCGCCGCACTGTTCCTGATATCGCCCGCGCATGCTGCCGAACGCTGGACCAAGGCACAGGCGCATAGCTGGTACGAGGCGCAGCCGTGGCTCGTCGGTGCCAATTACAATCCCGCCACCGCGATCAACCAGTTCGAGATGTGGCAGGCGGAGACCTTCGATCCCGCAACGATCGACAAGGAACTCGGCTGGGCGTCCGCGATGGGCATGAACACCATGCGTGTCTATCTGCACAATTTGCTCTGGGAAAATGATCCAGAGGGGCTGAAGCAGCGGATCGACCAGTTCCTCGCCATCGCGGCGAAGCACAAGATCAAGCCGATGTTCGTGCTGTTCGACAGTTGCTGGGATCCGAACCCGGTTGCGGGCCCGCAGCATCCGCCGATCCCCGGCGTGCACAACAGCGGCTGGATGCAGGCGCCGGGCGCTGCGCGGCTCGCCGACAAATCGCAGCATGGCAAGCTGGAAGCCTATGTGAAGGATATCGTCGGCCGTTTCGCGAACGATGATCGCGTCCTTGCCTGGGACGTCTGGAACGAGCCGAACAACGATGGTGGCGGCAATTACAAGCCGACGCCGGACAAGAAGGCGATGGTCGCCGGCCTGCTGGGCCAGGTGTTCGACTGGGCGCGGAGCGCGAAGCCGAAGCAGCCGCTGACCAGCGGGCTGTGGATCGGCGACGATTGGTCGGACCCGAAAAAGCTCGACGCGGTCGAAACGATCCAGGTCGCGCAGTCGGACGTCATTTCCTTCCACGACTATAATTGGCCCGAAACTTTCGAAGGCCGCATCAAGCAGCTCCAGGGCTATGGCCGGCCGCTGCTGTGCACCGAATATATGGCGCGCGGCAATGGCTCGACCTTCGACGGCTCGCTGCCGCTTGGCAAGAAATATGGCGTAGCTATGATCAACTGGGGTTTCGTCGACGGCAAGTCGCAGACGCGGCTGCCGTGGGACAGCTGGAAAAAGCCCTATACCGGCGACGAGCCGACGATCTGGTTCCACGAGGTTCTGCGCAGCGACGGCACGCCCTATCGGCAGGCGGAAGTCGACCTGATCAAGCGCCTGACCGCCGCACCGAAGGGCGTCGTACCGACGAAATAACGCCCTTCCAATCTTTCAAATTTTTGTGTTTGAATAATTTGTATTACAAATAAGATATTTAAAATCAACAAGATCGGGTGAAGCATCACCTGGCAGCTCTATGGGGAGACGACCGATGAAAGCCAGATTGTTCATGTTTACGAATGCGTCGATGGCCGCCTTGCTCGCATCGGCGTCCGCCGCGGCGCAGACGTCGGACGAGCAGGTGGAAACCGGCAGCGCGGCCAGCGAAGGCACCGCCGCGACCGATCGCGAAATCGTCGTGACCGGCCAGCGCGCCAGCCTGCAGGCCGCACGCAACATCAAGCGCAATTCGGACCAGGTGGTCGAAGTCATCGTCGCCGACGACATCGGCAAATTCCCCGACTCGACGGTGGCGGCCGCGCTGCAGCGTGTGCCCGGCATCCAGACCGTCAACGGCTTCAACAATGAGGTCGTCAGCCCGCTTGTGCGCGGTATCGGCGATATTTTAACGACGCTCGACGGACGCGAGATCTTCACCGGGGTCGGCCGCGGTTTCGCCTTTCAGGATCTGCCCGCCGAGGCGCTGGCGGGGGCCGAAGTCTACAAATCCAACTCGGCCAATCTGCTCGAAGGCGGGGTGGCCGGCGTGATCAACCTCAAGCTGCAAAAGCCGTTCAATTTCAAGGAAGGCGTCAGTGTCGCGCTCAACGCGCGCGGCAGCTATGGCAAGGAAGTCGACAAATTCAGCTATACGCTGGGCGGCTTGATCAGTGGCCGCTGGAACGTCGGCGACGGCGAATTTGGCGCGCTGCTCAACATTTCCTACTCGGATCAGAATTTCAACCGGCCGATCTCGTTCAACTGCGATCCGCGCTCGGGCTCCAACGGCCCTCCGGGTGCCGCGGGGGTCGTGCTGCCGACGTGCGTCGGCGGGCTGACAGACACCGGAAGCTACAGCCGCCCGCAGGCGAACCTCGCGCTCCAGTGGAAACCGACCCCCGAACTCGAGCTCTATGTCGACGGCCTCTACAGCGGCTATCGCTCGCGCTTCGCCACCAATTTCATCTTCTCGGACATTTTCGCGGCGCAAAGCATCACCAATGCCGTGGCGGGCGACGAGTGTTTCACGGCACAGGTCGACGGCGGCGGCTTCCCGACCGGCAACGGCGGGACTACGCAGAATCTGTGTCTTGGCGAAAGCGCGACCTTCAACAATGTCCCCGGCCTCACCAGCACGCAGGCCAAGCGCGACAAGACCGACCAATGGCTGATCGCGGGCGGCGTGCGGTACAACAATGACCGCATCCATTTCGAGACCGATCTTTCCTATTTCGATACGACGTTCAAGGCGCGCAACATCATCGTCGATATCGGCAAGACGATCCCCGAAGTGAATGTCATCATCAACGACAATGGGCACGGGACGACGGTGATGACGGGCGATCCGCTCAGCGATGCCAATGATTTCCGCTTCGCTAACAGCCTGTTCCAGGACATCAACACCTCGAAAAGCTCGCTGAAGGCGTGGCGCACCGACTTCAGCTACGACGTCGAGAGCTTTATCGACCAGATCCAGGTCGGCTTCCGCTATGCAGATCGCAAGGCGTCGTTCGAAGGCTTCGCCGGCGGCCCCGCCGCGCCCGGCGGTAACCGTGTCACGCTGGTCAATTCGGTCGGCCTGCCATCGGATTTCCTGATCCTGTCGCCGGCGTCGATCCCGTTCATCAACAATGGCGCGAACTGGTACACCCCCGATCCCGATTTCCTGCGCGAGAACACCGACCTGCTGCGCGAGCTCTATGGCGCGCCCTCGGGCGACCCGGCGCCTGACCCGTCGCGCAGCTACCGCGCGAACGAAAAGACGATGTCGGGTTATGCGCAGATCAAATATGCGGCGGATCTCGGCGGCGATGCGCTGATCGACGGCCTGGTGGGGGTGCGCTGGGTAACCAACGACCGCGACCTGCAGGGGACGGGCCGGGTCAGCGGCGTGCTGACCCCGGTACGGCGGTCGACCAGCGAAACCGACTTCCTCCCGAACGCAAGCATCCGGCTGAAGCTTTCGCCCGAACTACAGCTCCGCGCAAGCTATGCGCGCACGCTGTCGCGTCCGACGTTCGGCGATCTCAATCCGGGCCTCTTCTACGAGGTGCCGAACAACGCCAACATCCGTCCCAATGGCAGCGGCGGCAACCCCGACCTCAGGTCGCAGAAATCGGACGCCTGGGATGCCACGGCCGAATATTATTTCGGCCCGTCGAGCTATGTGTCGGCCGCCGTCTACTATCGCGAGATCAAGGATCGCGTCGCGATCGGCGTCGAGCCCGAGGTCATCGACGGCATCACCTATAATATCTCGCGGCCGCGCAACCTGGGCGGCGCGCAGCTCAAGGGTGTCGAGGTCAGCGGCCAGGTCTTCTTCGATTTCCTGCCCGAAGGGCTCGACGGCCTCGGCATGTTCGGAAATTTCACGATCGCCGACAGCAAGATCAAGACCCCGACCGACCCGCTCGTCGGCGAACCGCTGCTCGGCGTGTCGAAATACAGCTATAATATCGGCGGCCTGTACGAGAAATACGGCATCACGGCGCGCGTCGTTTACACATGGCGCGGCAAGTTCAACGAGGGTCTGTTCGGCGGCGGCCTGCTGGTGCCGGGCGACGGCGCGAAGTTCAACCGCGTCAAGGCCAATGGCCGGCTCGATTTCTCGGTCAGCTATGACATCAACGAGAATCTGGCGCTGAGCGTCGACGGGGTGAACGTGCTCAAGAGCAAATATTACAGCTATTTCCACACCCCGGGTTTCCCGCACGACATTCGAGTCGACGACAGCTTCTATGGAGCGAGCCTGCGCGCACGCTTCTGATGATATTCTTCCGCCCACGGTGGGCGTGGGCGGCCGTGGCAGCGATGATGCTGTCTGCTCCGGTCGCGCCCGCCGGGTTTTCCGGAGCGGAATCGATCGTCGGGGCCGACCCGCATGCGGTGGCGATCGGCGATGAACTCTGGGTCTATCCGACGGCTGGCGGCGGAGACCGGCTGTCGGCATGGACAACGCGCGATTTGCGGCACTGGCAGTTTCGCGGCGTCATCCTGCGCCGCGACGCGATCGGCTGGATCGACGACGATGGCGCTCCTCGCCACCATCTATGGGCGCCGGCGCTGATCGCGGCGAACGGTCGCTACTATCTCTTCTATTCGGTCGGGCCCCAGAACCCGACGCCCAGCCGTATCGGCGTCGCGGTCGCGGATCGTCCGCAGGGTCCGTTCACGGATTCCGGCCGTCCGCTGCTGACCGGCGATGAAGGGTTCGAGGCGATCGACCCGATGGTGTTCCGCGATCCCGCGAGCGGCCATTTCTATCTTTATGCCGGCGGCAGCGCGGGATCGCGCCTTCGCATCTATCGGCTGGCGGACGACCTGCTGTCGATCGTCGACGAGGTCGCGACCGAACAGCCGCCCCATTTCACCGAGGGGGCGTTCATGCACGAACGCGGCGGCGTCTATTATCTTTCCTACAGCCACGGCACATGGAACAGCGTCGGCTATTCGGTTCACTACGCGACCGGCCCTTCGCCCGTCGGCCCCTGGCGCTATCGCGGTGTGCTGCTGCGGTCCGATGCGGCCTATCAGGGGCCGGGGCATCACAGCTTCGTTCGTGATCCCGTCAGCGGCGATTGGCTGATCGTCTATCACCGCTGGCCGACGCGCGACAAAAGCGCGCCGTTGCAGGGCGAACGGCATATAGCCGTCGAGCGCGTCCGCTACGCGCCCGACGGGGCAATCCTGCCGATCGCCATGACCGACTAGTCTTCGCTCGTTTCGATGAGGTCGAGGACGTCGCCGATGATCTTCTTCATCGCCTTGCGCGCGCGGTCGGGGTTGCGGCGGGCGATCGCCTCGCTGACCGCGGCATGATCGGGAACGCTCGCCGAACGGCCCTTGATGCGGTTCGTGAATCGGATCGAACTGCGCAGCGCGGTCGTCACCACGTCGCGAAACTGGACGAAAAAGGGGTTACCCGATGCGCGCAGGATCGCGACGTGAAAGGCGATGTCGGCATCAAGCGGGTCGTCGAACCCGCGCTCGGCCGCTTCCATCCGCTTCAGGCCGGCAAAGATCGGTTCGAGATCGGCGTCGCTCGCGTTGGCGGCAGCGAGCGCGGCCGCCTCGGGCTCGATCGCGACGCGCAACTGGTTGAACTGGCGCAGCAGATCGACCGAGAATTTGCGTTCGAGAAGCCAGCGCAGCACATCGGTATCGAACAGGTTCCACGTCGTCGCGGGCTGGACGATCGTCCCCTGGCGCGGACGCGCGCTGAGCAGGCCTTTTGCGGTCAGCATTTTCACCGCCTCGCGCGTCACCTGCCGGCTGACGCCATGCTGCTTCGCCAGTTCGGCCTCGGTCGGAAAGGGCTGGTCTTCGTAAGCGCCGATAACGATCGCTCGGCCCAGCGAATCGAGGAGGCCATAGGTCAGGTTGCGTCCCAGTCGGGTTCGCAGTTCTGCCGGATCACCTGGTTGCACGCTTTTCCCTCTCTTGCTTTCCGCGCCGGATCGCGCGCTTTGCAGCATCCCGTCAGGCGCAGTTCGCTCGCGCTTCGTATCGCGCGCAGCTAGGCTCTAGACAAGTGGCATAGATCATATAAATATAAAGTCCTATAAATCGTATAAATAAACGATCGCGCATTGCTCGGCGCGGCGTTTGCGGGACACCGCGGGAAAAGGGGATGCCGAAGATGACGCTGACGACTCTCGATGTGATGGTGATCGTCGCATATGCGATCGGGATTTTCGGGTTGGCGCAGTGGGTCAGCCGCGAAAAAGGCGGCAAGGCCAAGGACAGCGCCGACTATTTTCTGGCGTCGAAGAACCTGCCCTGGTGGGCGATCGGCGCGTCGCTGATTGCCGCCAATATTTCGGCCGAGCAGATCGTCGGCATGTCGGGATCGGGCTATGCGATCGGGTTGGCGATCGCCTCCTATGAATGGATGGCGGCGCTCACATTACTGATCGTCGGCAAATTTTTCCTGCCGATCTTCATCCGCAACGAGATATTCACGATGCCGCAGTTCCTCGAACAGCGCTACGGCACCAACATCCGCACGCTGATGGCGATCTTCTGGCTCGCGCTCTATATTTTCGTGAACCTCACGTCGATCGTGTGGCTGGGTTCGATCGCGGTCAACAAGGTCGCGGGGGTCGATCAGGACGTTGCGCTGTTCGCGCTGGGTGGTTTCGCGCTGCTTTACCAGCTTTACGGCGGGCTGAAGGCGGTCGCGCTCACCGATATCGTCCAGGTCACCCTGCTCGTTCTCGGCGGCTTGCTCATCTCGGGCATCACGCTCAGCGAAATCGGCGGCGACGCGGGCATCATCGGCGGCTTCAGCCGTCTGACCAGCGAGCTGCCGGGGCATTTCGACATGATCCTGTCGTCCGACAATGCCTTCTACAAGGATCTGCCGGGCATCTCGGTGCTGATCGGTGGCATGTGGATCGCGAACCTGTCCTATTGGGGCTTCAACCAATATATCATCCAGCGCGCGCTCGCCGCGAAGAACCTGGCCGAGGCGCAGAAGGGCATCGTGTTCGCGGCCTTTCTCAAGCTGCTGATGCCTGTGATCGTCGTGCTGCCGGGGGTCGCCGCGGTGATGCTCGCCCCGGATCTCGCGAAACCCGACGAGGCCTATCCGACGATGATGCGGCTGCTGCCCGCGGGCATATTGGGGCTGGTCTTTGCCGCGTTGATGGCCGCGGTCGTGGCGTCGACCGCGTCAAAGATCAATTCGATCGCGACGATCTTCACGCTCGACCTCTATGCCAAATTCTCGCCCGCGCATGCCGGCGAGCGAAGCGAGGCGGGCGAGAAGAAGCTCGTGCTCGTCGGGCGCATCGTCGCCGTCGTCGCGACGCTGCTCGCGCTGATCACCGCGCGCCCCTTGCTCGGCGGTTCGGATCAGGCGTTCCAGTTTATCCAGGAATTTTCGGGCTTCTTCACGCCCGGCATCACGGTGATCTTCCTCCTCGGCCTGTTCTGGAAGCGCGCGAGCGAAGCGGGTGCGATCGCCGCGGCGGTCGCGTCGGTCGGCTTCTCCTATCTCTTCAAAGTGCTCGCGCCTGCGATCCCGTTCATGGATCGTATGGGGATCGTGTTCCTGATCGCACTCGCGCTGGCGGTCGGCCTGTCGCTGCTGATGCCGGCGACGGCCGACAAGGATCGCATTACCGCCGAAGGCGTCAGCTTTCGCACCACGACCAGTTTCAACGTGGCAAGCGGCGCGGTGATCGCGATCCTGATCGCGCTCTATGCGACCTGGTGGTAGAACGAACGGCGCATGGACGGACATTTTCTTGCCGTAGACTGGGGCACCACCAACCGCCGCGTGTACAGCATCGATGCGGGCGGCGCGGTGGTCGAAACCGAGCGTGACGACCGCGGCGTACTGGCGATCGCACCCGGCGGTTTTGATGCCGAGGCGGCGAATATCCGCGCGCGCTTTGGCGATGCACCGATGCTGTGCGCCGGCATGGTCGGATCGAAACGCGGCTGGCACGAAATCCCCTATGTGCCCGCGCCCGCCGACTTTGCCGCGATCGCGCGCGGCACGCAGTGGATCGAGGCGCGGCGCACCGCGATCGTCCCCGGCGTGTGCCGCCTCGACGACAGCCGCGCCGACGTCATGCGCGGCGAAGAGGTCCAGTTTCTCGGCGCGATCGAGGCGGGGCTGGTGCCCGACGGCGCGATGCTGTGCCAGCCCGGCACCCATTGCAAATGGGCGCGGGTCGCGGGCGGGCGGCTGGTCGATTTCACCACGACGATGACCGGCGAATTGTTCGCGTTGCTCAAGCAGCACAGCCTGCTCGCCGATCTGCTCGACGGCGATGTCGGGCCGAACGACGGGTTCGTCGCGGGGGTGCATCAGGCGCAGGGGGGTGATCTGCTGTCGCTGCTCTTTTCGGTTCGCGCGGCGCGCCTGCTCGGTTCGCTGCCGCTCGAACAAAGCGCATCCTTCACCAGCGGATTGCTCATCGGTAGCGACGTCCGCGCGCGACTGACCGATCCGTCGGAGCCGGTGCATGTGCTGGCCGACGCCCATCTCGGCGGGCTTTACCGCTGTGCGATCGAGGAACTTGGCGGCTCCGCAATCCTTGTCGACAGCCACGCCGCCTTTGTGGCCGGCATCACCCGCATCTGGAAGGAGCTATGATGGATTTCGCTTCGGCGCTGGCGCAATGCCCGCTTATCGCCATTCTCAGGGGAATCCGGCCGGAAGAGGCGGCGGCGGCGGGCGAGGTGCTCGTCGATTCGGGTTTTACGCTTATCGAAGTTCCGCTGAATTCGCCCGACCCGCTTCGCAGCATCGAGGTCCTCGCCGGGGCGGTGGGCGATCGGGCGGTCGTCGGCGCGGGGACAGTCTTGTCGCGCAGTCAGGTGGCCGACGTTGCCGCGGCGGGCGGGCGGCTGATCGTGTCGCCCAATACCGACGCCGCCGTCATCGCCGCGACGGTGGAAGCGGGCCTCGCGTCGGTTCCGGGCTTCCTTACCCCGTCGGAAGCGTTCGCAGCGCATGCGGCCGGCGCGACGGCGCTGAAATATTTCCCGGCCGAAGCCTCGTCTCCACCTATCTTGAAAGCGTTGAAAACCGTTTTGCCTTCCGGCGTCCCGGTGATCGTCACGGGCGGTGTCACCCCCGATAAACTGGCGCTCTGGCGCGCTTCAGGGGCGACAGGCTTCGGGCTGGGCGGCGCGCTCTATCGCCCCGGTATCGCGCTTGGCGAGCTCAAACGGCATGCCGACGATTTCGTCTTGGCGAGCCGTTAGACTTTTGTCGTCGCTTCGGGCGCCGATCGGTAGCCGGCATGCGCTGGAGCAAGCGTAACGGCATTGTCCGCATTCGCCGTTCCCGTCTCGATGCGCTCAGGTCCGAAATCGGTCATTCATTTTGAATGCGAATGGCGGCTGCTCCGCGCGACATCGCGGTCGTCGGGCTATGCCGAGGTTCTGCTGAACGGAGCCGTGGCTTGGGGCTATGTTCAACGTAGCGATGATGGGCTGAGTCGCTGAAGTAATCAGCTTATCACGGGCTAGCGCCAAAAAGCAGACGGTCCGTAAACGGCCAGGTCCGAATCTCCCCACGCCAGGCGTCATGAAAATCTGCATCGGGCTTGAATAGGCGGGGGCGAACCGATCATTCGGTGCGCGACGCATCGGGGAGGAACAGGAGCCACACCCCGCATTAATTCGGGTTGCGGCAGGAGAACAATCTGCGGAAAAGCCTCGGGAAGCGAGGGGAGTGCGGGCATGACGGTGAAACATAATGTCTTGATCGTTGACGATCACCGTATCACGCAAACTGGTCTGCGTTTCCTCTTTGGCTCGCTCGATCGCTTCACTGTCATCGATGCGCTCGATCGCGGGACAATGGTCAACGCTTTCGTTCAGTCGCAGCCGGTCGATTTGGTAATCCTCGACCTCAATCTGCCCGACGTCCGGGGTATAAATGTTCTCGCCGAGATCGTCGGATCGCGCGACATGACGGTCATCATCCTGACCGGCGAGAAGAACCTTGCCGAAATCCATTCGGCGCTCAAGCTCGGCGCGCGTGCTGTGGTCAGCAAAGCCGACCCGCTCGATCACATTGTCGCCGCCTGCGACGCAGCATTGGCGGGTGAAGTCTATATTTCACCGCATATCCAGGAGGCGCTCGGCAAGTTTCAGCAGGCGCCGGTTGCCCTGTCCTCGCGGCAGATGGCAATTCTCCACTATTTGGCGCAAGGTGAAACCAACAAGGAGATCGCCTATCGCCTTGCGATCGCGCCACCGACCGTATCGTTCCATATTGCCGAGTTGCGGCGCAAACTCGACGTTTCACATAACCGCCGGATCGTGGAGCGCGCGAATGAGCTAAACCTGCTCTGACGCATCCAGCAGCATGGGATGGCGGGACAGTTCACGGCAGACGGGCTTGATCGCCACCATCGTGACAAGTTGGCTGAGCCGCCCGCGCGTGATTGTGCTGTCATCATAGGTCACGGCAAGGATACGGCTCGTCCCGCTGTCGGCTGCGGCCAACGCAAGTTCGAAATCGCTGCGCTGGTCGAAATCGAGAACCGTCCATTCGGGCAGGTTCGCTTGCAACTCGTTCGTCGATATCGGAGTGACGGCAGTGAAGGCTGCGGGCAGGGCAATCCGGATTTCGGTGCCGTCCCGCGTTGATGAACAGATTTCCAGTGTCCCGCGAAGCATTTCGACGATGCGCTTGGCCGAGCCGAAACCGGAACCGGTCCCCTCCTTGTTTTCGTTTCCTCGAATGCGCGTCACGCCTCCGCAGTTCAAGGCAGCCATGATTTCCGCAGGCATTCCGCTGCCGGTGTCCCTGATTTTGACTATGGCATGCCCATCTTCGAGAACGACGGCGATATGGGCGCCGCCGGTCTGGGTATATTGGTAGCAATTGCTCAGCAGATTGGCGAGCGCACGCATCAGAAGCGGTTTGTCCGAAATGATCGTGACATCATCCGCAACGCTAACCTTCAGTGTCAGCTTCTTGTTCGCGAAGGGCGTCTTGAACATCATCGACAGTGGCTCGATCAGCGCTTGGCCGCGAAAGGCGCTAAGTGCGACGAATTCGGCATCGCCCGCGGCGATATTGGCGCCGGAAATGGTCGTCGTCACGATTTCGTTCAAATAGTCGGCGGAGCTTTCGAGCATCCCGACCAGCGCCGGGTCACCGCCCGGCGCTCCCTGGCGCTTGAGAACCGCGACGGCACTATTGAGCGCAAGGATGACCTGACGGCTGTCGTGACCCGACGCATGAAGCAGGGCGTTCTGGCTGTTCACGGTTTCGAGCGCGAAGGCCTTCTCTTCTGCCAGGCGCTTTGCACGTTCGCTGATTTCGAGACGCTCGGCAAGCGACTGCGCATAATTGGCATCGGCGACGAGCTTTTCCTGCTGGATTTTCTTCAGGTTCAATCCGAGCGCCAGCGTGACCATGACCGATTCGAACAGCCCGACGGGCCCGGAAAGATGCCAGTTGATCGGCAGCCAGGTAAAGATGCCCATCGACGCGATCGCAGCATATATGATGAACAGCGCGAGGCTGGCCCAGCCAACAAAAAGCGGCCACAATTGTGACCCGAGCTGTTTCATCGCTGCGTAACCGACGAAGGGCAGGAACAAGGCAACCGCGACCGCGACGAGCCATCCCGACAGGTGCAGATAAAAGCGAACCTCGGCCGTATAGAGCGACAGTCCGGGTTGAACCAGCATCACGCTGACGGCGAAAAGAATGAGCGCCTTCAACGTCATGTCGCTCTTCGGGAAATTGTCCGCGGTCTTGACGAAGCTTCGACAGAATTGCGCCATCGCGGCCGCAAATCCGCATTTGAAGAAGTCTTCCACCGCGACGCCCGTCAGCGGTTTGTCGTACAGAAAGAAGATCGTGATATAGCCTTCGGAATGTACCGTGTTCATCGCGAAAAAAGCCTCGGCCACGGCCAGCCAGAGAAACTCCTTGAACCCCGTGATCGAGAAGAAGAGGAAATTGAGGAGGAGCAGCGTCAGCGCACCGACGACAACACCCGACACCATCGATATATTGGCGCGCCGATCCTTGAAGAAGGTCCCATAGGTCTCGATACGGAGCGGCATGTAGGTCGAATTCTCGGAAAGAAACTCGATAACGACCAGTTTTTCCTGATGCGGGGCGAGCACGAGCTCGGAACTGAATGCCTGGTAAGTACCGAGGTTTTGTCGTGCGACCTGTGGATCGGTGGCGTCGACGACCAGCGCGAGCGCGTCACCCTTGGCTTCATAAAGCCGGAAATGTTTGAGCGAGCCGCGGCCGGTCGTCAAAATCCAGCTTCCCTGTTCATCGCTCGCATTGCGAATTTTCAGCAAGACGACGGTGCGGGTGCCCGGTGGCCCGAAGTGGATTGCAGGCCCCTCGATATGCTGAAGCGGGCCGCCGAGAATGGCCTCAAGTTGCGGCGTTCTGGTGGCACCGGGGCGCTTGGCGAAGCGCACGAAAGGAGCAAGCTTCGGTGCATCTTCACCCGCCCGGAGATCGAGCAGCGGCAATTTTCCGGTCTCCGCGCGCGCCGGTTGAACGGCCAATAGGCACATGAGCCCAAGGATCGCGTACAATATTTTCATTATCACCCCCGCCCCGGGCGGGGATCGGATGCGCCACGCGCCTCCGCAGGCGTACACTTTCGTTCGCCTGTAGATCAGCCAACCCACCCCCCGGTGATTCCTCACTCGTAACGGCCGGGCGCCTGCGCGCAAGCGCGGCTGCAACGGTCCGTCGCGAATTCACCCCAAATAACATTGGGTAGACGTTGCGCCGCGCCCGCCACTAGTCATCGCACGCAAAGCCGGTGGGTGTTTTTGCCCAAACGGCTGCGGGCGCAAAATTTCGAGGTGGGGCGGACCAGCCGGAGAGCGTTACTCGCTCTCCGGTGAACCCTTTGCCTTGCCTGCAACGCAAACGGGGGAATCTGAAACATGACACGCATCTCGAAATCTCGCCTGCTCGCTACGAGCGCGATCGTCGGCCTCTCGATCGGACATCTGGCGCCCGCGGCCGCCCAGAACGCGTTCGGTGTTCATAATGACCAGTCCGGGCGGCTCGAGGTCGACGTCGATGTAGGGGAGACCATCGAGGGCGATCTCATCGGCATCTATGCCGACAACGGCCCCGTCACCGTCGGCAATGCCGGCGTAATCCGCGGCAACGGCGTCGATGTGGGCGGTATCGACAGCCGTCCGGGCGGCGGGATCGTGATCGCGCAACCCGATTCGATCGTCACCAATGCCGGTGAAATCAGCGGGGCGGCCAATGGCGTCGCCACCTCCTATTTTTTCAGTGAAGATGCAAACGGCGACGATCTCCCTCCGCAGGCGCTCGCCGCGAATACGACGGTTTTGAACAGCGGCGTGATCCGCGGCGAGGCGGGGTCGGGCGTCGCCCTCGTTGGCGGCGGCACGGTCACCAATGGCGGCACGATCTCGGGATCCAGCGGGGGCGCTGGGAGCACGATCAACGGCACCGGCGTATCGATCTCGGAATTTCCCGGCGCGGCTGGCAGCGATATCACCGGCGTGGGCTCGATCACCAACAATGATGGCGGCTTGATCGAGGGGCAGATGTTCGGCGCCGTGCTGCAGGGCGGCGGTACCGTCACCAACATGGGGACGATCCGCAGTACCGGCAATCCGAACCCCGCGACGCCGAACGTCAGCCCGTTCGGGCTCATCCTCGGCGCGACCGCAGAGCAGACCGGCCGTCTTGCGACGGTGGTCAATACGGGCAGCATCTCGGGCTTCCTCGGGGTCCTCGCAGGCGGCGCGCTGGAGAGCGCCACGATCAATAACGACGGGACGATCAGCGCGACGGCGATCGCCATCATTGGCCAATCGACCGGCAATCTGACGGTCAACAATTTTGAGAACGGCGAGATCCTCGCAAATTCGACCGCGATTGCATCGAACGCCGGCACGCTGACCGTCGACAACAGGGGTTTCATTTTCAGCGCCGGTCAGAATGCGATCAACATCACGACGGCCGACGCCGTCATCAACAACAGCCAAGGCATCGTCGGCGCCCTGTCAGGCATCACGACCTCCGTCTTCCAGAACACCGAGGGGACGCAGGTCCGGGCCCGCAACACCGCGGTGACGAATTCGGGCACGATCGAGGGCCGGTCCGGCAGCGGGGTCGCGCTGGCGGGCGGCGGATCGGTGGTCAACAGCGGCGTGATCCGGGGACTGAACGGCAACAGCGGCTCGGGCACCGGTGTCGCCCTTTCCGAATTTGCCCAGTCGATCGCGACCGACGTCACCGGGATCGGTTCGGTGACGAATGCTCCGGGCGGCCTGATCGAAGGCGAGATGTTCGGCGTGGTCGTCCAGGGTGGCGGTACGGTCGACAATGCAGGCATCATTCGCAGCACCGGGACCTTCAATCCCGCCAATCCGAATGTCAGCCCGTTTGGCGTCATCCTTGGCGCGACTCCTGACCAGACCGGCCGCACCGGTACGCTCAACAACAGTGGCACCGTGCAGGGATTTCTGGGCGTCCTTGCGGGCGGCGCGCTCGACAGCGCCGTGATCGAAAACGAGGGACTGATCAGCGGTCAGGCGGCCGCCATCATCGGCCAGTCGACGGGCGTTCTCTCCATCAACAACCATGACGATGGAGAGATTGTCGCCAACGGAACCGCGATCCGTTCGAACGAGGGCTCGCTGACCCTCGATAACGCGGGCTTGATCCGCGGCGACGGACAGGACGCTATTGTCATCGCCACCGCGGATGCCGTGATCGTCAACAGCGGGCGAATCTCGGGTGGCCAATACGGGATCGTGACGACCCCGACGGCAGGCGGGGTCGGCCGTGCCGTGAACACGTCGATCACGAACAGCGGCGAGATCATCGGCACGGCAAACGACGCCATCCGCCTCGCCGGCGGCGGCAGCGTCACCAACAGCGGACTGATCGAGGGCGTCAATCCCGGCGCGCAGGGCACCGACGGCATTTCGATGTTCGCGCATGTCGACCAGACGAACGAGGATTATGCCGCGCTGGTCACCAACGAGACGGGCGGACGGATCGCCGGTCAGCGCTTCGGCGTCATTCTCTCGGGCGGCGGCGATGTCGCCAATGCGGGCGAGATCGAGGGCGTTAACGGCGGCGTTTACGTCCAGGGAACGGCACTCAACACGGATCCGAACGAGGATCGCAGCGGCCTGACAGCCAGCGTCGTGAACACGGGCGACATTCGCGGCACCGGCGATCTCGGCGGCAGCGGTGGCGACGGTTACGGCGTCGGGTTCGGCAGCGACATGTCGAGCGCCGCGCTCGACAACAGCGGCACGATCAGCAGCGATTTCGGTGCCGGCGTTTCGCACGGTTCGCGCGCCGACGTGACGATCACCAATGCCGAGGGCGGAACGATCACCGGCGGCACGTCGGGCATCTATTCCTTCGCGACGGGCACCCTCGTCGTGAATAATGCGGGCGTGATCCGCGGCGAAGGGAGCTATGACGGGTTCGACGCCGCGCCCGATGCCGGCGTGACGATCACCACCGCGTCGTCGAGCGTCACCAACAGCGGGTCGATCTCGGGCGCCGGCGCCGGCATCACGACCGCCTATCAGTTCGACGAGGATATCGGCGGCATCGTCGGCATCGCGATCGGTACGCAGGTGACCAACAGCGGCGAGATACTTGGCGAATCGAACGATGGCGTCCGCCTGATCGGCGGCGGCAGCGTCACCAACAGTGGCACGATCCGCGGCGAGGGCAGCGCGCTGGCCGACGGTATCTCGATCTATCCCTACGACGGTCAGTCGCTCGCAAACTATGCCGGAACCGTCGCGAACAGCGAAACCGGCGACATCAGCGGCACGCGCTTCGGGATCATCCTGTCGGCGGGCGGTGCGATCGACAACGCTGGCAAGATCACCGGCGAGGGAGCTGGCGGAGTCCTCATCCAGCGTGGAGCGGGGCTGGTCCAGGAGACGGGCTTTGGCGGGACGTTGACCAACACGGGGACGATTACGGGCAGTACCGGTTATGGCGCCGTGGTCCTCGTCACCGACACCGCCGCGATCACGAACAGCGGCACGATCGCCGGCGGGACGTCGGGCGCCGTGGTCGAGGGGCTGCAGGTCTCGGAGGATATCGCGCAGACCGGCACGATCAACAACAGCGGTACGATTACCGGTAACGGGACCTACGGCGCTGCGGTCGCCAGCTTTCTCGATACCGCGGAAATCATCAACAGCGGTACGATCAACGGGGCGACCGACGGTGTCATTCTCGGCAACTTCGGCACTGCCACGCTGGTCAACACCGGTGCGATCACGGGTGGCGGCCGGGGCGTATGGGGCGACGACAGCGGCGCGGTCATTCTCGACAATGCAGGAGCGATCACCGGTTCAAGCGGGGTCGCGGTCCAGCTCGGCAGCTTTGACGACAGCGTCACTCTCCGGACGGGCAGCGCGATTTCCGGCGCTGTTGACGCCGGCGGCGGCAGCGACAGCCTGACGCTCGACGGCGACATTCTCGAACTGACCGAAGCGCAGCAGCTTTCCGGGGCGAACGGGTTCGAGACGCTCGACGTCGCCGCGGGCTACTGGTCGACCGCCGGGGTCGTCGGTGCATTCGACAGCGTGACGATCGCCGAAGGTGCGTCGCTGCAGGTCAACGAAATCGACCTGGGCGCAGGCGACGCCGCGTCGCCCATTCTGACGCCGTCGGTTCGGACGAACGGCCTGCTGGTCCTGAACTTCGGCACCGACGATGTGGTGTCGGACCTCGCTGACCTGACGATCGATGGAACGGGTGAGCTGCAGTTGATCGGCGACGCCGTGTTTACCGTCGATACCGCCAGCATCGCCCACACTGGCGGAACGACGATCTCCAACGGCGGCCTCGTCCTGACTGGTCTGCTTCAGGGTGATGTGAAGACCGAAGGCACCGGCTTCTTCGAGCTGGGTGCCGGCGGAACCGAGGGCAGCTTTTCCGGCAATATCGTCAACGATGGCCGCTTCGTCTTCAACCGCTCCGATGACTATGATTTCCTCGGTGCATTCTCGGGCAGTGGCACCCTCGACAAGAAGGGCGACGGGACCCTGACCTTCATGGGCGATTATGCGTTCCAGGGGGTGACGAATATCCTCGGCGGGTCGGTGCGGATCGGCGGCGCCATCGATCCCGGCACCGAATTCGACCTTGGCGAAGGTGGAACGCTCGATATCACGGGGAAGGACCAGACCATCGGCGGCCTGGAAGGCGATGCGGGCTCGAAGGTCGTGATCGGCGACAGCCAGCTTACCGTCGATCAAACTGGCAACACCGCTTTCGGGGGCGATATCTCCGGTACGGGCAGCCTGGTGAAAGAGGGCGCCGGTACGCTCAACCTCACCGGAAACAGCAGCTATACCGGCCCGACGTCGGTTAACGGCGGTACGCTCGCGGTCAATGGTTCGATCGCGTCGCCGGTGACCGTCAACAGTGGGGGGACGCTTGGCGGCAACGGTTCCGTGGGATCGACGACCGTCGCTAACGGCGGTATGATTGCTCCGGGCAACTCGATCGGCCGGCTGACCGTCAACGGCGACCTCGCGTTCGCCGCCGGCTCGACATACGAAGTCGAAGTCAATGCAGCGGGCGCGGCCGACCGCCTTGATGCGACGGGCGCCGTAACGATCGCCAGCACGGCAAATGTTGCGGTCCTGGCCGAGGATGGCGACTACAACCCGCGGACCGACTATGTGATCCTGACCGGTGCGACCGGGATCACCGGGACTTTCGGTTCGGTGACGACTGATCTCGCTTTCCTCGATCCGCTACTGCGCTACAGCGCCAATTCGGTCACGCTGTCGCTCTATCGCAACGACATCGATTTCGCCGATATCGCGGTGGGCTTCAATCAGGCGAGTGTGGCGACCGCGGTTCAGGCGCTCGGCATCGACAACCCGCTGTACGAAGCGGTGCTGGTCCAGAATGCGGCGACCGCGCAGGAGAGCTTCGGCGACCTGTCGGGCGAGATCCTTGCCAGCACGATCAGCGGCCTGACCGACGACAGCCGTCATCTGCGCAACGCGCTGATGGGTATGAAGGCGCCCGAAGAGAGCGGAGCCTTCGTCTGGGGCTCGGCCTTTGGCGGCTGGGGCGAGTTCGACGCGGGACGCGGCAATTTCGCGATGGACACCGATCACAAGGGGCTCGTCGCGGGCTTCGGCTTCGGCGGCAATGGCTTCGCCGCCGCGCTCTCGGCCGGCATCGGGAACTCGGACTTCCGTTTTGGCGGGCGCAGCGACCACGCGGACGTCGAAAGCAAATATCTGGCGGCCCACGCCACTTATGGCGCGGAGGGCGGTCTGCGCGGTACGATCGGTGTCAGCTATGCCTGGCATGATATCGACACGACCCGCGCGATCAGCGGCGCGCCGCTGGCGCAAACGCTCTCTTCCGGGCGCGATGCCGATACGCTGCAGATCTTCGGCGAGATCGGTTACGACATCGTCACCGGCAATATGGCGATCACGCCCTTCGCCCGGCTGGCCCATGTCGATACCGGAAGCGATGCCTTCGCCGAAACGGGGGGTAATGCGGCGCTGACGATCGCAAAGGGCGATCAGAAGACGACCTTCGTCAGCCTTGGCGGCCGTGCGCAGTTCAATGCCGGTCGGCCGGGCTTCCAGCCCTATGTGTCGGCCGCCTGGAACCTCGCGCTGAACGATCGCAGCGCGCCGATCGTCTCGCGGTTCACCTCTGGTGGACCGGCGTTCGGCATCCTCGGTACGGCTATCCCGAAAAACTCGGCTGAAGTCGAAGCCGGATTTGAATATGCCACGGGTTCGTTCCGTCTCGGTGCCGCTTACACCGGTACGCTGGCATCGGACCGCAGCGCCCATGGTGCAAGGGTAACTGCGCGTATCGCCTTCTGATTAGCGACCCGTCGGAAAAGCGAAACGCGTACGAGGCCGAGGTGACAATCGTCACC
>JALDYH010000058.1:0-21759 GCA_032154175.1 Sphingopyxis sp.
TGGGCGCGGCGGCCTTCTTGGCAGGAGCCTTCTTTTCAGCGGGAGCGGTAGCCATTGGTTTCTTCCTTGCTTGGATAGCTTACAGCGCTTCGGCGCCGGCAATGATTTCGATGAGTTCGGTGGTGATCGCCGCCTGACGCGTGCGGTTGTAAACGATGGTCAGCTTGTTGATCAGGTCGCCCGCGTTGCGCGTCGCATTGTCCATCGCGGTCATCGACGCACCCTGTTCGGACGCGGCGTTCTCAAGGAGGCCCTTGAAGATCTGGATCGTGATGTTGCGCGGGAGCAGGTCGGCGAGGATCGCTTCCTCGTCGGGCTCGTACTCGACCGCCGCGCCGCTCGATGCCGGAACGTCGACGGGCGCGGGAACGGGGATCAGCTGCTGGCCGGTCGCTTCCTGGAGGAGCGCCGAACGGAACTTCGAATAGAAGAGATGCGCGACGTCGAACGCGCCGGCTTCGTACAGCTCCATCACCTTCGCCGAGACGTCGTGCGCCTGTTCGAAGCCGATGTCGCGGATGCCGGTCGTTTCATATTGCTCGACGATCTGGCCGGCGAACAGGCGTGCGATCACCGGGCGGCCCTTGCGGCCGATCAGGTAGAAGATGACCTTCTTGCCCTGCGCCTGCAGTTCGAGCGCCTTGTCGCGCGCGGCCTTGACGATGTTCGAGTTGAACGCGCCGGCAAGGCCGCGGTCGCTGTTGAGCACGACGAGCAGGTGCGTGTCGCTCTTGCCGGTGCCGGCGAGCAGCTGCGGCGCCGAATCCGACCCGCCGACCTTCGACGCCAGGCTCGCGACGACGCCTTCGAGACGCTCGGCATAGGGACGCGCGGCCTCGGCCGCGGCCTGCGCCTTGCGAAGCTTGGCGGCCGCGACCATTTTCTTGGCCTTGGTGATCTTCTGGGTCGACTTGACCGAGACGATGCGCCCTTTGAGTTCCTTCAACGAAGCCATTTAAGCCCCTCTTTGCGTCCCGGCCGGGCCGGGATGCGGAAAGCGATTAAGCGAAGATCTTGGCGAAGGCGTCGAGCGCCGCGACCAGACCCTTTTTGGCGTCGTCGCCAAGGTCCTTGGTGTCGCGGATCGCGGTCAGCACATCGGCATGGTCGCTGCGCAGATAGGCGAGCATCGCGCCTTCGTAGCGCGACACGTCAGTCGTCGCGACATTGTCGAGATAGCCGTTGGTGCCGGCGAAGATCGACGCAGTCTGCTCTTCGAACGGCATCGGCTGGAACTGCGGCTGCTTCAGGAGCTGCGTCAGGCGCGCGCCGCGGTTGAGCAGCTTCTGCGTCGAGGCGTCGAGGTCCGAACCGAACTGCGCGAAGGCTTCCATTTCGCGATACTGCGCGAGCTCGAGCTTGATCGAGCCCGACACCTTCTTCATCGCCTTGGTCTGCGCGGCCGAGCCGACGCGGCTCACCGACAGGCCGACGTTGATCGCCGGGCGGATACCCGCGTTGAACAGGTTGGTTTCGAGGAAGATCTGGCCGTCGGTGATCGAAATCACGTTGGTCGGGATGTACGCCGACACGTCGCCCGCCTGCGTTTCGATGATGGGGAGCGCGGTGAGCGAACCCGAGCCGTTATCGCTGTTCATCTTCGCAGCGCGCTCGAGCAGGCGGCTGTGGAGATAGAAAACGTCGCCGGGGTAAGCTTCGCGGCCCGGCGGACGGCGCAGCAGCAGCGACATCTGGCGGTAAGCGACGGCCTGCTTCGAAAGATCGTCATACACGATCACGGCGTGCATGCCGTTGTCGCGGAAGAATTCGCCCATCGTGCAGCCCGTGTAGGGCGCGAGGAACTGCAGCGGAGCGGGCTCCGACGCGGTCGCGGCGACGACGATCGAATATTCCATCGCGCCATTTTCTTCGAGCTGGCGCACGATCTGCGCGACGGTCGAACGCTTCTGGCCGACGGCGACGTAGATGCAGTACAGCTTCTTCGATTCGTCGGTGCCGGCGTTCGCCTGCTTCTGGTTGATGAAGGTGTCGATCGCGACGGCGGTCTTGCCGGTCTGGCGGTCGCCGATGATCAGCTCGCGCTGGCCGCGGCCGACGGGGACGAGGGCGTCGAGCGCCTTGAGACCGGTCTGGACGGGTTCGTGAACCGAGGTGCGCGGGATGATGCCCGGCGCCTTGACTTCGACGCGCATGCGCTTGTCGGCCTTGATCGGGCCCTTGCCGTCGATCGGATTGCCGAGGCCATCGACGACGCGGCCGAGCAGGCCCTTGCCGACGGGGACGTCGACGATCGTGCCGGTGCGCTTGACGGTGTCGCCTTCCTTGATCTCGGCGTCCGAGCCGAAGATCACGATGCCGACATTGTCGGCTTCGAGGTTGAGCGCCATGCCCTGCACGCCATTGGCGAATTCGACCATTTCACCGGCCTGGACATTGTCGAGGCCGTGGACGCGGGCGATGCCGTCGCCGACCGAGAGAACCTGGCCGATTTCGCTGACCGTGGCGTCGGTGCCGAAATTGGCGATCTGGTCCTTGATGACCTTGCTGATTTCAGCGGCGCGGATTTCCATTGTTTAGCCTTTCATCGCCTGTGCGAAGCTATTGAGACGGGTACGGATGCTGCCGTCGATCAGCTGGCTGCCCAGCTGGACGACGAGGCCGCCGAGAATGGCGGGATCGACGGTCGTGGCGACGGTGACGTCGCGCCCGACACGGGATTTGAGGTTCGCGGTCAGCTCCTTGAGCTGCGCGGCCGAAAGCGGATGCGCGCTGGTGACTTTGGCGGTCACTTCGCCGCGATGATCGGCGACGATCGCGTCGAACGCGTCGATCATCTTGGGCAGATCGGCGAGGCGGCGATTCTCCGCCAGCACGCCGAGGAACTTTGCGGTCAGCGAATCGAGCTTGAGCGCCTTGGCGACCGCGGCGATGGCGTTCGCGGCGTCGGCGCGACCGACAACCGGGCTGGCGATCAGCGCCGAGAGGTCCGCCGAATCGGCGAGGCCGGCCTTGAGCGTCGCGAGGCTCTTGGCGACCGCATCGATCGCGTTCGATTCGCGTGCCAGATCGAACAGCGCGACCGCATAACGGCCCGCGAGGCCCGCCGTGATGTTGCCCTGAATGCCGCCGGAATTCTCCACGCGTGAAAGTCCTTTGCTACGATCCCGTGGGGGATGGGTCGCGCGCTTTATGGGGAGATTCGACGAATGTCCCCCACGCGAAGTCGCGGCGCGCCTAGCAACGATTTTGCTGCAATGCAAGGCGGCGGCACGATTGCTTTTGCCCCTTCGTGCGATAGGGACGGCTCAACCAAAAATTATGACGGCGAAGGGAAGGTGCGCGATGGGCGAAATGATCCGGATGACGATGGACGATGGCGCCGAAATCCCCGTCTATCATGCGCAGCCCGACGGCGCGCGCCGCGGCGGTCTGGTGCTGATCCAGGAAATTTTCGGGGTCACCGACCATATCCGCGAGATGTGCGACGAATATGCTGCCGAGGGATATGAGGTGCTGAGCCCCGCGCTGTTCGACCGCGAGCATCCGGGGTTCGAGAGCGATTATTCGGGGCCGCAGTTCCAGCGCGCGGTCCAGCTCGCGCGCGAGCTTCACCCGTTCGAGCAGAGCCTGAAGGATGCGCAGACGTGCATCGATGCGCTCAAGGGCAAAGGACCGGTCTTCATCACCGGCTATTGCTATGGTGGCTCGGTCGCGTGGCGGATGGCGCAGATCAGCCCCGACCTTGCCGCATCCTCGGCCTTTTACGGCAGTCTCGTTCCGACGATGTTCAAGGATGAGGCGCCGCAATGCGCGGCGATCGCGCATTTTGGCCGCTTCGACGACGGCATCCCGATGGAGGGGGTCGAGGCGCTGATCGCTAGGGATCATCCAACCGCGCAGATCTTCGTCTATGAGGCGGGGCATGGTTTCAACAGCGACCGGCGCAAGGATTATCACGAAGCGAGCGCCGATCTGGCGAAAGAGCGAACGCTGATGCTGTTCAAGGCGTGCGGGGGATGAGGCTCGTCTTCATCCATGGTCCCGCGGCGAGCGGGAAATTGACCGTTGCGCGCGAGCTTGCGGCGCTCACCGGCTTGCCGCTGTTCCACAATCACCTCGTCGTCGATGCGCTGCTCGCGGTGTTTCCGTTCGGCAGTCCGGGGTTCGTGGAATTGCGCGAGGCGATGTGGATGGACGTGTTCCGCGCCGCGGCGGCGGAAGGGCGTTCGCTGATCTTCACCTTTCACCCCGAAGCGAGCGTCGCGCCCGATTTTCCTGCGCGCGTCGTCGCGCTGGTCGAGGCGGCGGGCGGGCAAGTGGACTTCGTCGCGCTTGGCTGCGCGCCCGACGTGGTCGCCGCGCGGGTCGAGGCTCCGTCGCGGCAGGCGACCGGCAAATTATCCTCGCTGGCGCTGCTGCGCGAACTGGAGTCGCAGGGGGCTTTTGCCTATCCGCCGCTGCCGCCCGCCGCGGTCGAAATCGATAGCGGTGCCATGACGGCCGTGGACGCGGCCGCGCGCATCAGCAACGCGCTGGGCCTGACAGCCTAGGGCGTCAGTTCTGCTTTGACACCGCCGCACCCGTCGCGGGCTGGCAGCGATAGACGAGCCGCTCGTTCGGGCTGGCGGGCAGCGCGCTGCGGATCGCATCCTGCTGCGCCGCCAGTCCTGCGAGTTCGTCGGGATTGGTGGTGCAGCTCTTGAGCGTGACGTTGGCGCGGGTCTCGCGCGCCTTGGTCATCGTCTCTGCGTCGAGCAGATAGCGGTCGACGCGATAGTCGCGGCCGGTCGAATCGATCGATGCGACGGTGACGGTCGCTTCCTCGTTCGGCACGAGGATGCGCTGCCAGCGGTCGTCGGCGCCCTGCGTATATTGCGTGCGGCCGTTGACGCAGCCGCCCTTGCCGATGGTGATCGGCACATCGGTGGTCGCCGACACGGTGATGCGGCTGCGGTCGGGACGGATCGTGCAGAGGAAATTGCCCTGCGCGAGCTTCGGCGTTTCGGTGGCGGTTATGGCCACCGCTTCCTCGGCGATTTCTGCATGCGCGTCGGGGCGCGTGACGAACAGCACGGCGGCGGCGAGTATCAGAATCGCGCCTGCGCCGCCCGCGATCTTGGCGTTGCGGACATTCTTCTGGTTGTAGAAGAGCAGGCTGGCGCCCGCGGCGAGCGCGCCGATCACGAACAGGACGCCGGCGAGCGCGATCCGGTTTTCGCGCGAAGCGAGCGCTTCTTCCTCGGCGCGGGCCTGTTTGAGGTCGCGGTCGAGTTTGGCCGCAGCATTCCTTGCTGCGTTGGCTTCGGCGCTGGCGCGCGATTCGGCGTCCATCGCGGCGCGGTCGCGTGCGTCGGCTTCGGCCATCGATACGCAGGAAGTGCCGACGCTGGTATATTGCTGATCCGCATCGGCGAGGAAGCGCATGAGTTCGCGCCCGGCGATCGCGAAGGCGAAGGGTGAATCGCCATCGTCGGCGCGGGTGATTGCGGTGTTGATGCCGACGATGCGCCCGCACTGGTCGACCAGCGGGCCGCCCGAATTGCCGCGCGAAATCTTGGCGGTATGGATCAGCATAGCGACCCCGTCGACCGCCTGCATGTTCGACATATTGCCCTCGCTGCGCGTCGGGGTACGCGGGGTGATATAGTCGTTGGCGCTGCGCGCGGTCGCGAGGTCGACATTACCCGGATAGCCCAATGCGATGACGTCGGCACCCGATTCGAGCGGGCCGGTGTAGACGGCGGCGGCGGGCAGGCGCGCCTCGGTGATTTCGATCAGCGCAAGGTCGCGCGCCGTATCGATCGCGATCAGCTTGCCGGCATAGCTCTTCTGCCCTTCCGACGGGACAACGCCGAGCGCGACATTGCCCGGATATTTGACAGCCGATTCGACGACATGCGCGTTGGTGACGATGCGCGTCGGCGAAATCGCGATGCCGCTGCCGTGCCCGAAGCCGACCACCTCGCCATCGACCATCGCGACGGTGACGACGCGCACGACACTGCGCGACGCGGCGCTGATATCGTCGGCGGCGCGGGCGGGCGCGGACAGGCCTGAGTTGAGGGCGAAGAGGGCGAGCAGCAGCATGAGGAGGCGGGTCATGCGGCGCACACTAGCCAGCCGTGAAGCGAAGGCAAGCGCGCCTAGATGTACGGACCCCACATCACCATCCACGCGCCCGCGCTGCCCGCGAGGATGACGAGGCCGCCGACCGCCAGCAGTGCGGCGGTCGCCTGCCGCGCCAGCGCTGTGCCGCGCGCACCGGCGCGCAGGTAGAGTTCGGCGATGGCGAGCGGAAGCAATGAATTGGCGAAGGCAAGGAACAGGTCGAACGGCCCGTCCATCGTCTTGCCGATGCCCGCGCCGCCGGTTGCGAGCCCCCACGCCATATAGCCGACGCGCATGAACCAGACTGCGCTCGCGACTGCGAACAGGCGGATCGCCCAGCGGCGATGGTCGGCGAAGCGGCGGTGGCGCGCGGCCTGCCATGCGAGGGCGGCAAACCCCGTGATCAGCAGCGCGTCGAGCGATATGCCGATCGCGCCGATATAGCTGAGCCAGGTCCCGCGACCCCAGGTCATCCACAATCCGCCGAGCGCGAGCGCGAGCGCACACAGCATATAGAGCCGCCCGTTCCACCGGTGCAGCGCCGGCCAGCGGCTTCGGATCGCCGGGACGAGCTGGACGAGCCCGCCAAAGGTGATGACCGCCGCCATCAGCACATGGGCTGCGAAGAAGAGATTGCCCGCGGTATCGCCGGCGACGAAGCCCTTGATGATCGGTTTGTCGTTCCAGCCCGCAAAATTGCCGGTCAGCGTCGGGGGATAATAAAAGAGGAGGATGAAGGCGACGAAGAGCAACTGCCCCGCCGCGATGGCGAGATAGCAGAATGTCGCGCCGCGCCCCAGCCAGTCGGTCCGGCGCGCGGGCCGTGCCGGTGCGAGCGATACGTCGATGGTGGCCATGGTCTAGCTCCCCGATTTTCCGGCCGCAGCGTGCGCCTTTCGCGATGGTGTGTCAATGATATAATACAGCAATACACTGCAGATGAAATGTTTGAGCGCAAGCATCGGGATGCTGCGCGAATCGTGCCGTGGCATTGAATGTCGAACAGCCGAGAAAGGATGTTCGATGACTTATTCGATCGAGGGGCTCAGCCCCGATCGCTTTGCCCCGCTCTTCGCACTCGACGATGCCGGGCTCGCCGCGATCAACGCGCGCCGCGTGACCGCGACCGCCGACCGCGGCTTTCCATGCCGCATCAGCCTTGAGGATGCGAAGGCGGGCGAAGAGCTGATCCTGCTCCACCACACCAGCCACGATGTCCCGACGCCGTATCGCAGCGCCTATGCGATCTATGTGCGGGCGGGCGTCGAAGCGGGGAGATGGCGCGACGAAGTGCCGCCGGTGTTTGCAGGCCGCCCGCTGGCGCTCCGCGCCTTCGATGCCGAAGGCATGCTGCAAACCGCGCGGCTCGCGGGACCGGACGAGGCCGATGGCGTCATCCGCGACCTGTTCGACGACCCCGGCATTGCCTATATCGATGCCCACAACGCCGCGCACGGCTGTTTCGCCGCGCGAATCGAAAGGAATTGACCATGGACTTCAGGGCCATGACCGACGACGAGCGTTGGGAAGCGGTGCAGGCGCGCGACAAGGCGCAGGACGGCCGTTTCGTCACCGGGGTGCTGACCACCGGCATCTATTGCCGGCCAAGCTGTGCCGCACGCCATCCGTTGCGCCAGAACGTCCGCTTCTTCGCTGACGGCGACGCGGCGCGCGCGACGGGCCTCCGCCCGTGCAAGCGCTGTCTGCCTGATGATGTCGCGCGTGACGAAAATGCGGTGATCAAGGCAATCGCGGCGATCAAGGGCAGCGAAGAGCCGCTCGCGCTCGCCGACCTCGCCGGCCGCACCGGCTATTCGCCGACGCATTTCCAGCGCGTCTTCACTCGCCACACCGGCCTGTCGCCCGCCGCTTACGCCCGCGCTCTGCGCGAGGAGCGTGCGCGGCAGGCGCTGAGCGACGGAAGCCGGGTGACCGACGCGATTTACGACGCGGGTTTCTCGGGACCGTCGCGTTTCTACGACAATATGGAGGGACGCATGGGCATGACGGCGTCGGCCTGGGTGAATGGCGGCAAGGATACGGTGATCCACTGGGCGGTCGTGCCGACCAGCCTTGGCGACATGCTTGTCGGGGCGACTGGCAAGGGCGTGTGCCGCCTGAGCTTCGACGAAGGACGCGAGGCATTGGAAGAGCGTTTTCCCGCGGCCGAACTGGTCGAAGGCGGCGAAGAGTTCGAAGCCTTGCTGAAACAGGTCGTCGAAGCGGTCGAGGCGCCGGTGAACGGCTTCGACCATATCCCGATCGACGTGAAGGGCACCGCCTTTCAGGAGGCTGTGTGGCGCGAACTCCGGAAAATCCCGGCGGGTGAGACGCGCAGCTATGCCGATATCGCCGCGGCGGTCGGCAAGCCCAAGGCGGTGCGCGCGGCGGGGAGCGCGAACGGCGCGAACAATGTCGCGGTGCTGATCCCGTGCCACCGTGTGGTCCGCAGCGACGGAACGCTCGGCGGCTATGCCTATGGCCTGCCGATCAAGGAAGAGTTGCTCAAGAGGGAGAGTTTTTGATGGCCGACAAGGTTACCGAGTTCCGCGCGCTGCACGTTCCGGGCGATCCGCTGATCCTGATCAATATCTGGGACGCGGGGAGCGCAAAGGCGGTCGCGGCGACGGGCGCGAAGGCGATCGCGACCGGCAGCTTCGGCGTCGCCGGCGCGCAGGGGCGGGCCGACGGCGAGGATTTCCCGCTCGAGGACGTGTTCGAAAATCTGGACCGCATCCTGTCGGTCACCGACCTGCCCGTCACGATCGACATGGAATCGGGCTATGGCGCCGATCCGGCGGCGGTCGGGGTTTCGGTCGGCCGCGCGAAGGCCGCGGGCGCGGCGGGGATCAATATGGAGGACCGGCTGCCGGGAGCGACCGCGCTGCTGCCGGTCGCCGCAGCGGTCGCGCGTTACCGCGCCGCAACCGATACCGGCATCTTCGTCAACGCGCGCTGCGACACGTTTCGTGGGGCCGATGCGGCGAAGGACGGCGACGCACTCGTCGCGGCAACGCTCGAGCGTGCGCGCGCCTATGCCGACGCGGGCGCGGGGTCGCTTTTCGTGCCCTTTCTGCTCGATCCGAAATGCATCGGCGCGATCTGCGAGGCCTCGCCGCTGCCGGTCAACATCCTGCGCGGCAAGGGCGGGCCGACACATAAGGAGCTTGCCGCATTGGGCGTCGCGCGGATCAGCCACGGGCACCAGCCGTGGGCGGCGGCGATGGCGTGGCTCGCCGCGCAGGCCGGACAGGTGCTGGGCGGCGCCGAACCCGATTACTGAATCGGGGTCACTCGGCGCTGTCGTCGTCGCCGGCTTTTGACCGGCCTTCGGCGTGCGCCTGCATTTCTTCGAGCTGGCCTAGGAGCGCCCTGCCGTTTTCGCTATCGTGCGGATCGAAGGCGATGGTTTTTGCAAGGCCGATGGCGCGGTCGAACTTGCCCTGATTCGCCAGCGCAAAGGCATAGCTGATCCGGGCCTGACCGTTTTCGGGCGCCAGTTGGAACGATCGCGCCAGTCCGTCGATCGCGATCGCCGGCGGCGCAATCCCCTGATCCGCGAAGCTCTCGTAATATGCGTAGAGCGGCACCGGGTCGTCGGGGCTGGTCCTGTTCGCGAGGATGATCGGCTTGCGCGCCGCGCTCCAGTCGGCCGCCGCGGGATCATCCTGTTCCCTGACCGCCGCGAGCATGATGCGGCCGAGCAGGACGTTGGCGCGGACATGCTTCGGCTCGATGGCAACCGCCTTGTCGACCGCCGCCCGTGCTGCGGCGGAATCGCGCTTTTCGTCGCCCCGGTCCCATTCGGCCATCGCGAGTTCATACCAGATGTCGGCATCGCCGGGATATCGGGCGCTCAGCTTCGCGAGGCCGTCGCGCACGCTGACAAGCCGTTCTTCATTACCGCTCGCGCTCTTTCGTTCGAGTTGCAGCGGCAGCATCGCATCGTCGGCAGGCGAGAGGGCGGCGATCGTGATGGCGCCTGCAACCGGCATGGGCTGTGCCGAAGTGCGATAGGTCAGCCGCTTTTTCAGATAGGCGTTCAGATCGCGGTCGAGCTGTGCCAGGTCGCCGAAGGCGTCGGTCGCCGCCTTCTTGGCTTCGACGCCTGTGTTGAGCGCACCGATATAGGCAGCAAGGTCCCCGGCGCGGGCCGGGTCGTTATACAGCATGTGGGTCAACAGCCAGGCGCGGCCGTAGTAAACGTCCATCTGGCCCGAGTTTTTCATCGCGGCCGGCCGCTGGAACAACAGGGTTTCGGCGGGGATTTTCGGCATTTCGAGCAGGCCGTAGGCGCGGCCATAGGGAGGCTTGCCGATCTCCGCATTGCCTTCCTTGGTAAAGTCGGCGGTCGAATAATATTCGGCGAAGCCTTCGATGAACCAGGCGGGAAAGGCGGCGGGCACATAGCGTCGCATGAAATGGTGGCTATATTCGTGGAACAGCGTCTGCTGCCATTCCGGCGTGCCCTTGAAGACGGTCGCCTCGCGGTTCGAGACGGCATAGCTGCCCTCGGGATCGGGGCTGTAGAATCCCGCGATCGACGGCCCGAGCCGCCCCGCCGTCAGCTTGCCGGCGTCCGCGGCGCGTTCGACCAGATAGATGGTCAGCCGGTTGGGTTCCTTTTCGTTCGACAGGCCAAAGCGCAGCCGCAGCGTTGCGTCGAAGCGTTCGAGCTTGCCACCGAAATCGCGCAGCGATTTCTCGCTGCCTTCGCTGTAGATGATGAAATTATCTGTGTCGGCGCGCAGCCATTTGGCCTGCGCCGGCGTCGCCAGCGCGGCAAGCGCCGCCGCCAAGATCGTTACGCGAACCCCGTACATCCCGCCGCTCCCCCCGGTTGGCTCCCCGGTCTTGCTGCCAGCGCGTCGCGGGGCTGTAAAGCCCTCCATCGGCTAGACAAAGCTGTAAGGGTCGATATCGATCGCGAGCCGTGCCTTCGATGACCAGTCGACGCTGTCCACCCACGCGCGGATCGTGCCCTGCAGGTCGAAGCTGCGTGGGGCGTGGAGCAGCAGGCGGAAGCGGTGGCGGCCGCGCAGCATCGCGAGCGGGGCAGGCGCGGGGCCATAGACGGCGAGGCCCTCGGCGACCGGCGCCTTCTGCCCCAACCGCTGTGCCTGCCCGCGCGCCACCTCGATATCCTCCGACGAGATGACGAGCGCGGCGAAGCGGCCATAGGGCGGTGCGCCGGCAAATTTTCGCGCCGCGGCCTCGGCCGAGTAAAAACCGTCGCGGTCGTTCGCGACGAGCGCCGCCATCACGGGAGCGTCGGGCACGCGCGTCTGGATCAGCACTTCGCCGGGCTTCACCCCGCGCCCCGCGCGCCCCGCGACCTGCGCGATCTGCTGGAAGGTGCGCTCGGACGCGCGGAGGTCGCCGCCGTCGAGCCCGAGGTCGGCATCGACCACGCCGACGAGGGTGAGGTTCGGGAAATGATAGCCCTTGGTAACGAGCTGGGTGCCGATGATGATGTCGACCAGCCCGCCCTCGACATTGTCGACGAACTCGGCGGCCTTCGCGGGCGACCACAGCGTATCCGATGTGACGATCGCAACGCGCGCCTCGGGAAAACGCAGGGCAACCTCGTCGGCGACGCGCTCGACCCCGGGGCCGCACGCGACGAGGCTGTCCTCGTCCTCGCACTCGGGACAGAGGCGCGGCGGCGGCATGACATGGCCGCAATGGTGGCAGGCGAGGCGGTGGACGAGGCGGTGCTCGACCATCCATGCGGTGCAGTTCGGGCACTGGATGCGGTGGCCGCACGTACGGCACAAGGTCAGCGGCGCGAAGCCGCGGCGGTTGAGGAACAACAGGCTCTGCTCGCCCTTCTCGAGGCGGTCGGCGAGCGCGTCGACGAGTGGCGGGGCGAGCCAGCGGCCGCGGTCGGGCGGATCCTGCCGCATGTCGATCGCCGCGAGGTCGGGCAGGGTTGCGCCGCCGAAGCGCGCGGGGAGCTGGATGTGGCGATAGCGGCCGGCCTCGACCATCGCGAGGCTTTCGAGCGCGGGGGTCGCGCTCGCGAGGATGACGGGCAGCCCCTCGAAATGCCCGCGCATCACCGCGACGTCGCGCGCGTGATAATGGACGCCATCCTCCTGCTTGAAGCTCGTCTCGTGCGCCTCGTCGACGACGATCACGCCGAGATTGGCGTAAGGAAGGAAAAGCGCCGAGCGCGCGCCGATGACGATGCGCGCGTCTCCGCTCGCAATCGCGTGCCAGGCGCGGCGGCGCTCGGCCGAACGCAGGCCGCTGTGCCACGCGACCGGCTCGCAGCCGAAGCGCGCGGTGAAGCGGGTCAGCATCGGTTCGGTGAGCGCGATTTCGGGGAGCAGCACCAGCGCCTGCCTGCCCGCGTCCAATGCCGCCGCGATCGCCTCCATATAGACTTCGGTCTTGCCCGATCCGGTGACGCCGTCGAGCAGCAGCGTTTCGAATTTCTCCGCATGTACCGCGTCCCTGAGTTGCGCGGCGGCGGCGGTCTGTTCGCCGGAGAGATCGGGTGGCGCAAAGCCGCTGTCGGGCTCGGGATAGGGCTGGTCGGCCGAGACGGTCACCGCTTCGAGCGCGCCGGTGTTTACAAGGCCGCGGATCACCGCTTCGCTGACCTCGGCAAGCGCGGCGAGTTCGCGCACCATGCCCTGCCGATCGCCGATCGCCTCGAGCGCGACGGTGCGTTGCGGCGTCATTCGCGCGGGGAGTTCGCCGGTGGCGCGATATTCGACGATCGGGCGGCGCGCGTCGGCGAAGGCAACGCCGGGGAGGACCATGCGCAGCACCGCGCCAGGCGGGGCGAGATAATAATCGCTCGTCCATTCGACGAGGCGGCGTAGCGGCGCGGGGACCGGCGGCACGGCCACGACTTCGTAAAGATTGCGCAGCCGGTTGTCGCCGACCGCTTCGGGCGCGCCGAAGCTTTCATCTTCCCATACCACGCCGCCCAATCGCCGCGGCCCGAGCGGCGCGATCACGACGCTGCCGAGCGGTGCCTCGCTTTCGCGCGGCACGCGATAGTCGAGCGGGCCGAGGGCGGCGGTGAGAAGGAGGACGCGGGCGCGGGTCATGGACTGGGCAGGATATAGGGCGGCGGGTAAAATAGGAAAGCCGGTCGAAGTGCTCGCTCGCCGGTCATTGTATTGGACCAAAATCGCTTTTACCTATCTGTAAGGGGCTCACAGAGGGCAGATGGCGGATTTAGTTCATCTTCATGGCTATCGTTACAGCGTCTACAGCCGGACCGCGCGGCTGGCGCTGCTGTCGAAGAAGGTCGAGCATGATACGACCGAGATCAATCCGTTCGACGAACTGTCCGAAGCCTATCTGAAGCTGCATCCGTTCGGCCGGGTTCCCTTGCTGACGCACGGAGCGTTTCGCCTTTTCGAAACGGGTGCGATCACGCGCTATGTCGATCGCGCATTTCCGGGGCCATCGCTTCAACCGGCAAGCCCGGTCGCCTTGGCCCGGATGGATCAGGTCATCGCGGTGATCGATGCCTATGCCTATTGGCCCATGGTCAGGCAGGTCGCGTCGCACGCCTTTTTCCGCCCGTTGACTGGCGAACGAGCGGATCGCGGAGAGGTCGATGCGGGTCTGCAAGCGTCGAAGCCGGTGCTATCTTTTCTGGACGGTGTGGCGGCAGAGGGCGAAACCCTTTCGGGACACGGCATCACACTCGCAGACTGGCACCTGGCGCCGATGATGGATTATTTTGTGCGTGCCGATGAGGGCAGGGCGGCGCTGGCGCGCCATCCGGCGTTGCAACGATGGTGGGATCGCGTGTCCGTTCTGAACCTTATGGTAGCGACCGATCCGATGCGAGCCGAAGAGCTTGGCGAGTAGGCCGCGGTTCCCCCTGTCATGCAGAGACGAGCGCCGCCTTCTTTGCAGGCCGCTTCGCGGGTTTCGGCCGACGGAACCAGAAGGTCCACACCGCAAGGCTGCCGAGCATCGTCAGCGACAGACCCGAGATCGTCATCACGATGCGCCATGTCCAGCCGCCGACCTTCGACGCGTGGATCGGGAAGGCCATGTTGAACGCCTGCGCGCCGCTCGGCATCGCCAGCGCGTCGCGCGCGCCGAGGACCTCGCCCGTGGCGGCGTCGAACCACAGGGTCGAACGGCCGTTCGGAAGCCATTCGGCCTGCTGCCGCATCCGCAGCATGATCGGGTCGCCCGATTTGCGCGGCAGGCTGAGAATACGAAACTCGGCGTCGGGGAAACGCCGACGCGCTTCGGTGAGCATCGCCGTATAGTCGGGTTTTTCGGCGAGCGGGCCGCCCTTGTACTTCGGCGGCTCGATTGCCCTGGCTGCCTCGGCGGGCGAACCGAAAGGCGCGATCATCACCATCGCAAAGGGGCGGAAGATCATCATCGTGCCGGTGACGATCGAGATCAGCAGCAGCGGCGCGACAAGGATACCGAGGTCGCGGTGGTGCATGACGATCGACGGGCGGCTCATCCGCTTCGGCCACAGGCGGAGCTGAAAGGTCTTGCGCGTTCGCCACCACAGGATGGCGCCCGACAGGACGAAAAAGAGCCCGCACAATCCTGCGATGCCGATTACCCATTCGCCGCTGTCGCCTGCGAAGAGATGATGGTGGAAATCGAAGATCCACAGCTCGGGCCGGCCCCATTGGCTCGCCCAGTTCGTGATAATCTCGCCCGACTGACTGGCATAGGCGCCGGCATCCTTGCCGAAGCGCAATTGATGCAGGCCGAAACGCTCGTCGGCATAGATGATGCCCTGCGCGCCCGGCGTCGCCATCAGTTTTTCGGTGGTTGCGGCGACCGTGGAGAGGTCGCCGCGCAGCGGATCGCCGGTCCCCGGAAACCCGATCCACAGATGCTCGTAGAGCAGGATCGTGCCCGACAGCCCGAGCAGCGCGAGCGCGAGGCCGATCAGCCCTCCCGTCCAGCGGTGCAGCGTGTCGAGCAGCTTCATCATGGCCTAGAACCGGTAATCCCAGCCGAGCGTGAAGGTTCGCCCGCGTCCCGCGAAATAGGACAGCTGGTCCTTCGGCAGCCGCGTATCGCTCGAATAGTCGATATATTGCTTGTTGAAGAGATTCTGGACCGACAGGCTGATGCCACCGAACCCGGTCTGGTAGCGGGCATAGGCGTCGGTCAGCGTATAGCCGCCGAAATCATTGTCCGCGAGCTGAAGCGGGTGCGCCGGATTGGCATCGTCGGCCGCGCGCGCCTTGCCGTCGAAGCGGCGCTTGAAATAGACCTGCGTTTGCACCCGTGCGGTGAAAGGACCGCTCGCGTAACTGGCCGCGAGATTGAGCCGGTCGGGCGAGATGTTGACGCCGTCGAGGTCGCTGTCGACCTTGCCGTCGGGCACCGCATCGCTGTCGAACCGGCCGTTGAGATGCGCATAGCCGACATTGAGCTTCAGCCCGTCGATCGGCGTCTGGACGCCCAGATTGACCTCGAGTCCCTGGATTTCGACGCGCAGCCGCTGGACGTCGAAATTGCGGTCGGCGCCGGTAACCAGCAACTGGCCCTTGTCGCTCGACGACCAGAAATACGCCGCGCTGGCATCGATCGGGCCACGCTTGACCTCGAACCCGATCTCGCGGTTGTTCGACACGACCGGTGAGATATCGAGGAAATTGTCGATATCGATGCCGGTGTCTTTCACCGCGCGGGTGATGCGGCCGATGTCGGGGACGGTGAAGCCCTCGGCATAGCTCGCATAGGCGCGGATGCCCGCCCAGGGTTCGATGATCATGCCGCCGTTGATCAGCAGATCCTTGAACTTGGGCTTGCCGCCCGCAACGTCGACGCCGCCATAGGTCGACGGGCCGCAGTTCGTGGTGACGGTCGCCGAGCAGGCGACGAAGGTGGTCGACGCGAGCGTGTGATAATCGTCGATCTTGATCTTCACATTTTCCCAGCGAAGACCGCCCGCGAGGCGGACGATGCCGTCGAACAGCTTGAGGTTGGCCTGGCCGAAGGGCGCGAGGCTCTGGAAATCGCTCGGCGGTACCCACGCGCGGCCGGTCGCGATCAGCGCCTGTTCGGTCTTGTCGACGAGCGCGTCGAAGCCGATCGTCACCGTCAGATCTTCGAATCCGGGGATCGCGCGTTCGTAGCTCAACTTGGCGCCGAGTTTGCGCGACCGGTTCTGCGACTGGTCGAACAGCGTGCCGACCGGCGCGATCGCCGGGTCCTGGAAGGTCGCCTGCGTCGCGATTTCGCCGCCGAAAGTGTCGCGGCTGCGGTTGAAGAAGATCTGGCTGACGAAATTGCCGCCGCCAAGATCGGTGTCGGTCAGCGACAGCGCGATGCTCTCGGTGCGGTTCTGCGCCGGCTTGCCCGGCGGGTCGCCGCGCACTGCGCTCGTCGGCAGGCCAAGCGCCCGGTTGCCCGCGACCGCGACATAGTCGCCGTCGCCCTTCAGCTCGAACCGGCTCGCGATCAGGTCGAGCCGCGCGCTCGGCGACAGTTCATAGCCGAGGCGCGCGAAGAAATTCGTCGCCTTGCTGTCCTGCGTCTCGCCCTGCGTCAGGTTGAGCCCGATCGGGCGGCCCTTGGCATCCGAAAAAACGCCGCGGATTTCATGGGCGGCGCCAACGGTCGCGTCGAACGCCCCCGCCTTGTACTGGACAAGGCCGGCGATCTTGCCGCCCATACCGGCCTTCGAAAAATCATTGTCGGCGGTGCCCTGCAGCAGCGCACGGCCGCTGACGCCTTCTTCCTTCGGCGCGCCGACGGTGACCTGGTTGACGATGCCGCCGGTGCCGCCGATGCCTTGCAGCGCGTTCGAACCATAGATCAGCTCGACCCGGTCGACGAAAAAGCCGTCGATGGTGAAGCCGTCGCGGCTGCCGTCGCGCATCGGGGTCGATTGCGGGATGCCGTTGATTGCATAGAGCGGCGAGCGGCCGCGCAGCGATTCGCCCGACCCCGACAGCTTTTGCCGCGTCGGCGAGAAGCTGGGGGTCAGGTTCGCGACCGCGTCGGTGACCGATCCCGAAATCGCGAGCTGCTGGTCGAGCGTGTCCTTGCCGATGATGTCGATGGTCAGCGGCAGCGCGCTCGGCGGCAGGATGGTGCGCGCAGCGGTGACGACGATCGTGTCTTCGCCCTCGGCTCCATCGGCGATAGGCGCGGTGTCCTGCGCGAAGGCGGGCGAGGAAAGCGCCGTGCAGGCGAGCGCGGCGAAGACGAATTTGCGATTCATGAAGGGCTCCTGTTTCGGAGCGCGCGCTAGTGCGACACATTCGCAAAAGCAAGGGAAAAGGCGAATTCACCCTCGACCTTGGGAGAGGGGACAGGCCGCGCAAAGCACGCTATCATCTTCGCAATGCGGGAAAAGGAACTACGCTTCGCCCTGATTTGCTACGGCGGCATCAGCCTCGCCGTCTATATGCATGGCGTTACAAAGGAGGTCTGGCGGCTCGCCGCGGCGTCGCGCGCCTTTCACGACGGTGGAACGCAGCAAGGGGCGGGCCGGGTTTACGGCGAATTGCTTGACGCGATCGCCGCCAAAAGTGCGGTGCGGTTGCGCGTTATTGCCGACATCGTTGCGGGCGCGAGCGCGGGCGGGATCAACGGCATCTTCCTTGCGCGGGCGATTGCCGGTGGCCAGTCGCTCGATCCGCTGACCGAATTGTGGCTGAAGGATGCCGATGTCGACAGCCTGCTCGACCCCGACGCCCGGCCCCTGTCTGCGGCGACCAAATTCTGGGCGGTGCCGCTCGCCGGCTGGGCGATGAAGCGGCGCGGCAATGTCATCGACCGCACGGTAGGCGAGCACGCGCAGGACGAAGTGCGCGCAAAGCTGTCGCGTTTCGTGCGCGCGCGCTGGTTCGAACCGCCCTTTGGCGGCGAGACCTTCTCCGGCCTGTTGCTCGACGCGTTCGACGCGATGGAGGGCGGACCGAAGGGGCGGCCGCTGGTCCCGACGGGGCAGCCGGTCGATCTGTTCGTTTCGGTCACCGATTTCGCCGGGCACAGTGCCCCGCTATCGCTCAACAGCCCCGCACGGGTGACCGAGCAGGAACACCGGCTGGTGATGCGCTTCCGGCAGGACGACCGCGTGGGCGACGGGCTGTGCGATGTGCCGGCGCTTGTCGCCGCCGCGCGCGCGACGGCAAGCTTTCCCGGTGCCTTTCCGCCCTTCACGCTGCGCGAGCTCGATCAGGTGCTGGACAAGCGCAAGATCGCCTGGCCCGGCCGCGATGCCTTTATCCGCACGCAATTGCCGCAGGGCGGCGAGGCCGATCCCGCCGACCGTGTGCTCATCGACGGTTCGGTGCTTGCCAATGCGCCCTTCCGCCCGGCGATCGCGGCGCTCAAGCAGCGCCCGGCGCGGCGCGAGATCGACCGCCGTTTCGTCTATATCGACCCGAAGCCCGACTATCGCTCGATCAGTTTCGGCAAACCCGGCGAAGCCGCCGAAGGCGAGCCGCCCCGACTTCCGGGCTTCATGTCGACGATCCTTGGTGCGCTGTCGGAAATCCCACGCGAACAGCCGATCCGCGACAATGTCGAGGCGATCGAGAGCATGTCGCGACGCATCCGCCGCATGCAATATATCATCGACGCGATGAAGGTGGAGGTCGAGGAACAGGTCGCGGCGTTGTTCGGCAGCACCTTCTTCCTCGACACGCCGACGCCGGCGCGGTTGCAGAAATGGCGCGCCAAAGCGCAGGATCAGGCATCGGCGCGCGCGGGTTTCGCTTATGCGCCCTACGGCCACCTCAAACTCTCGGCGGTGGTCGAGGAACTGGTCGCGGCGGTCAACCGGCTCGCACCGCCCGAAGGCGACATCCATCGCCGCAACCGGCGCGACGCGCTGTGGGACGAAATCCGCGCGCGCGGGCTCGACCGGCTATCGGGCAAACGCGGGCTCGGCGCGAGCGGCGATGCGGTGGTCTTTTTCCGCACCCACGACCTCGGCTTCCGCATCCGCCGGCTGCGCTTCCTCGCGCGCGAACTCGATCGCGTCGTCGAGGCGAAACGCGAGGTCCGCGACCCGGCCTGCGATGCGATGCGCGACGCCATCTATGGCGCGCTCGGGCTTTATCTCGAACGCGAAGGCGATAACTGGTTCGCGGGCGTCGATGTGCCCGCCGACGCCGATGCGGCGACGTGGATCGACGCGATCGGCGAACGGCGCGACCTGATCGGTGCCGATGCCGAAGCCGACAATCTGGTGGCGGCGGGACTGGCGCAGCTGCCGAAAGACGATAGGCGCATCATGCTCCTCGCCTATCTCGGCTATCCCTTTTACGACATCGCGACCTTGCCGCTGCTGCAGGGAGAGGGGTTCGACGAATTCGACCCGATCAAGATCGACCGCATCTCGCCGTCGGACGCGACCGCGATCCGCACCGGTGGTGCCGCGGCGATGCTGAAGGGGGTCGAGTTCAACAGCTTCGGTGCCTTCTTCAGCCGCGCGTACCGCGAGAATGACTATCTGTGGGGGCGTCTCCACGGCGCCGACCGGCTGATCGATATTGTGGCGAGCAGCGTGACGGGTGACGGTGCGCTGGCGGGCGAGGATCTGAAGGCGATCAAGCGCCGCGCGTTCCACGCGATCCTCGACGAGGAGGAGGAGCGGTTGCCGAAGGTGAAGGCGCTGATCGACGAGCTCAGGGGCGAGATCGGTTGAGGTGATTCCAATAGTGCTCCCCGGCGAAAGCCGGGGCCCATGGCGCTCGGGAGCGATGTTGGTTCAGGCATCTGGACCGTGATTCAGAGTCACGTGCCTCTGATCACCTTTCGCCGGGGAGCACAGCTTTGGGCGACGGCTAGTCCGTCAGATCGTCCCACATTTCCTTGATACGGCCGAAAAAACCCTGGCTCGCGGGACATTCCTCGCCAGTCTCGGTCTCGCGGAACTCGCAGAGCAATTCCTTTTGCCGCGCGGTGAGCCTCGTCGGCGTCTCGACGTCGATCTGGACGACAAGGTCGCCATGGCCGCGGCCGTTCAGCACCGGCATGCCCGCGCCGCGCTGGCGCAGCTGCTTGCCCGACTGGATGCCCGCGGGGATCGCAATATCGTGCTTCTTGCCGTCGAGGCCCGGAATGGCGATCTCGCCGCCGAGCGCGGCAGTGGTGAAGCTGATCGGCGCGCGCGTGAACAAGGTCGTGCCTTCGCGCTCGAACACCTTGTGCCGCGCCATGTGGAGGAAGATGTAGAGGTCGCCCGGCGCCGCGCCGCGTGCGCCGCTCTCGCCCTCGCCCGACAGGCGGATGCGCGTGCCTTCGTCGACCCCGGCGGGGATGTTGACGGTCAGCGTCTTGCGCCGGTCGACGCGGCCTTCGCCATGGCATGAATTGCACGGATCGGCGATCACCTCGCCCGCGCCCTGACAGGTCGGGCAGGTGCGCTCGACCATGAAGAAACCCTGCTGCGCGCGCACCTTTCCGTGGCCGGCGCAGGTTTGGCAGCGATTGGTCTGGGTGCCGGGCTTGGCGCCCGATCCGTCGCACGTCTCGCAGCGTGCCGCGACATCGACCTGGATCTCGCGCGTGACGCCGGCAAAGGCGTCCTCGAGCTTGATTTCCATGTCGTAGCGCAGGTCCGCGCCGCGTGCGGGACCGCGTTGCTGACGCCCGCCGCCGAACGCCGAGCCGAAGATCGATTCGAAAATATCGCCGATGTCGCCGAAATCGGCACCATTGCCGCCGCCGAAACCGCCCGCACCGCCGTTGACCCCGGCTTTGCCGAACCGGTCATAGGCTGCGCGCTTCTGCGGATCCTTCAGGCAGTCATAGGCTTCGCTGATCGCCTTGAAACGCGCTTCGCTGTTATCGCACCCCGGATTCTTGTCGGGGTGATATTTCATCGCGAGCTTGCGATAGCTCGCTTTCAGCGCCGCGTCGTCGGCGGTGCGCTCGACTTCGAGCAGTTCGTAATAATCGATGTCGAGTGACATAGGTCAACAGGCCCCCTCCGGCCCACCGGACCCGCATGTGCGGATCCGGCAGGGGAGTTTTCTTACTTCTTGTCGTCTTCGACTTCGGAGAATTCGGCGTCGACGACGTCTTCGTCGGTCTTCGCCGCACCGGCATCATCATCGGCGCCGGGGGATGCGGCCGACTGCTGCTCCTTCTCGTAGATCGCCTGACCCAGCTTCATCGCGACCTGCGCGAGCGCCTGGCTCTTTTCGGTCATCGCCGCGGCATCGCCGCCTTCGACCGCAGTCTTGGCTTCGGCAACCGCGGCTTCGATTTCGGACTTCAGGCCCGCGTCGACCTTGTCGCCATGCTCGCGGAGCTGGCTTTCGGTCGAGTGGATCAGGCTTTCGGCATTGTTCTTCGCTTCGGCCGCCTCACGGCGCGTCTTGTCCTCTTCGGCGAACTGCTCGGCGTCCTTGACCATCTGGTCGATGTCGGCGTCGCTGAGGCCGCCCGAGGCCTGAATCTTGATCTGCTGTTCCTTGCCCGTGCCCTTGTCCTTGGCGTGGACCGACACGATGCCGTTGGCATCGATGTCGAAGGTCACCTCGATCTGCGGCACGCCGCGCGGCGCCGGGGGGATGCCGACGAGGTCGAACTGGCCCAGCGCCTTATTATCGGCGGCCATTTCGCGCTCGCCCTGGAAGACGCGGATCGTCACCGCCGACTGGTTGTCGTCGGCGGTCGAATAGACTTGGCTCTTCTTGGTCGGGATGGTGGTGTTGCGGTCGATCATGCGCGTGAACACGCCGCCCAGCGTCTCGATGCCGAGGC
>JALDYH010000059.1:0-21716 GCA_032154175.1 Sphingopyxis sp.
CTCGACGAGCAGTTCGTCTCGCCCTGGCACGCGCAGATCGACACCGACTGGTGGATCGCCGAGCTTTACGCGTTCGCCGCCGATCTCGGCGCGACTTTGGTCGCGACCGATATCTCGCGCAGCGTGATCGACATGAACCGCGACCCCTCGGGCGCATCACTTTACCCCGGTCAAGCGACCACCGAACTGTGCCCGACGACCACTTTCGATGGCGAAGCGCTCTATCGCTTCGACCAGCCCGACGAGGCGTCGATCACGCAGCGGCTCAACCACTATCACCGCCCCTATCATGAGGCGCTGGCAGCCGAACTCGACCGCCTGAAAACCGCACACGGCAAGGTCGTGCTTTATGACGCGCATTCGATCCGCAGCCATGTCCCGCGCCTGTTCGACGGCGAGTTGCCGCAGTTCAATATCGGCACCAACGGCAGCACGACCTGCGCGCCCAAACTCGAAACCGTCATCGCGAACATCTGCGCCGCAAGTGGCCATGGTCACATCGTCAACGGCCGCTTCAAGGGCGGCTGGACGACGCGCCACTATGGTCGCCCCGACGACGGTATCCACGCCATCCAGATGGAGCTCGCGCAACGTGGCTACATGTCCGAGCCCACCGAAATCACGCACGCCAATTGGCCCTCCCCGATCGACCCGAACCCTGCGATCCGGTCCGTTCTCGAACAGCTGATCGCCGCCACTCTCGATTTTGCGAAAGGACAGTAATGACCCGCCCCCTCAATCAGCGGCTGGACAACAGCCGCGTGATCCGCCCGGCGACCGGGACCGAGATCAGCGCGAAAAGCTGGCTCACCGAAGCGCCGATGCGGATGCTGATGAACAATCTTCATCCCGACGTTGCCGAAGCGCCGCACGAGCTCGTCGTCTATGGCGGCATCGGCCGCGCCGCGCGCGACTGGGAAAGCTATGACCGGATCGTCGAGACGCTGAAGCGGCTGGAAGGCGACGAAACCCTGCTCATCCAGTCGGGCAAGCCCGTCGGCGTCTTTCGCACGCACGAAAATGCTCCGCGCGTGTTGCTCGCCAATTCGAACCTCGTTCCCGAATGGGCGAATTGGGAGCATTTCCACGAGCTCGATAAAAAGGGCCTGATGATGTACGGCCAGATGACCGCGGGAAGCTGGATCTACATCGGCAGCCAGGGCATCGTTCAGGGCACCTACGAAACCTTCGTCGAAATGGGACGCCAGCATTATGACGGCAGCCTCGCCGGCCGCTGGCTGCTCACCGCCGGGCTCGGCGGCATGGGCGGCGCGCAGCCGCTCGCGGCGGTGATGGCGGGCGCGTCGTGCCTCGCGATCGAATGCCAGCCGAGCCGCATCGAGATGCGCCTGCGTACCGGCTATCTCGACAGGCAGGCATCGAGCATCGACGAGGCGATCGCGATGATCGAGGCGAGCCACGCCGAGGGCAAACCCGTCTCGGTCGGCCTGCTCGGCAACGCCGCCGAAATCCTGCCCGAAATGGTCCGCCGCGGCATCCGCCCCGACTTGCTCACCGATCAGACCTCGGCGCACGATCCGGTCAACGGCTACCTCCCCGCGGGCTGGACCCTCGACGAGTGGTTTTCGAAACGCGAGAGCGATCCGGCAGCGGTCGCCAAGGCCGCCAAGGCGTCGATGGCCGTCCATGTGCAGGCAATGCTCGACCTGCAGACTGCGGGCGTGCCGACAACCGATTATGGCAACAACATCCGCCAGATGGCGAAGGACGAAGGCGTCGAGAACGCTTTCGACTTCCCGGGCTTTGTCCCCGCCTATGTCCGCCCGCTCTTCTGCCGCGGCATCGGCCCCTTCCGCTGGGTCGCACTCTCGGGCGATCCCGAGGACATCTACAAGACCGACGCCAAGGTGAAGGAGCTGCTTCCCGACAACAAGCATCTCCACAACTGGCTCGACATGGCGCGCGAGAAAATTCAATTTCAGGGCCTGCCCGCGCGCATCTGCTGGGTCGGGCTCGGCGACCGCCACCGCCTCGGCCTCGCGTTCAACGAGATGGTGGCGTCGGGTGAACTCAAAGCGCCCGTCGTGATCGGCCGCGACCATCTCGACTCGGGCTCGGTCGCTTCACCCAACCGCGAGACCGAGGCGATGCGCGACGGCAGCGATGCGGTCAGCGACTGGCCGCTGCTCAACGCCCTGCTCAACACCGCGTCGGGCGCGACCTGGGTGTCGCTGCACCATGGCGGCGGCGTCGGCATGGGCTATTCGCAGCATAGCGGCATGGTGATCGTCGCCGACGGCACCCCCGAAGCGGCGAAGCGCCTCGAGCGCGTGCTGTGGAACGATCCCGGCACCGGTGTGATGCGCCACGCCGACGCGGGCTACGACATTGCGATCGACTGCGCGCGCGAGAAGAGCCTCGACCTGCCCTCCGTCTGACGCTTGTTTCAGTTGCACCGAAACAGCTTCGCATCCTAAGGCTCTCCCCGACGATCAGGGGAGAGCCAAAGCCGATGTCCGACGCGCAGGAGAGTTTTCCCGAAATCCGCGAGGCGGTGCGCCGGCTGTGCGCCGATTTTCCCGGCGAATATTGGCAGCGCCTCGACCGCGACCGCATCTATCCGACCGAGTTCGTCCGGACGCTGACCGAGGCGGGTTTTCTGTCAGTCCTGATCCCCGAAGCCTATGGCGGGTCGGGCCTTGGCCTTGGCGCGGCGACCGCGGTGCTCGAGGAAATCCACCGTTCGGGCTGCAACGGCGGCGCCTGCCACGCGCAGATGTATACGATGGGCACGCTGCTCAAACATGGGTCCGAAGCGCAGAAGCAGGCCTATCTGCCCGCGATCGCCCGCGGCGACCTCCGCCTGCAGGCGTTCGGCGTGACCGAGCCGACCGCGGGCACCGACACGACGCGCATCCGCACCTTCGCGCGTCGGGCCGGCGACAAATATATCGTCAACGGCCAGAAGATCTGGATCAGCCGCGCCGAACATTCGGACCTGATGGTCCTCCTCTGCCGCACTACCCCGCGCGAGGAATGCGCGAAGTCCTCGGACGGAATGAGCGTCCTCCTCGTCGACATGCGCGAGGCGGTGGGCAACGGCCTCACCATCCGCCCCATCCGCACGATGCTCAACCATGCGACGACCGAGCTCTTCTTCGACGATCTCGAAGTGCCCGCCGCCAATTTGATCGGCGAAGAGGGCAAGGGCTTTCGCTATATCCTGTCGGGCATGAACGCCGAACGCATCCTGATCGCCTCCGAATGCATCGGCGACGGCCGTTTCTTCATCGATCGCGCCACCGCCTATGCGAAGGACCGCTCGGTCTTCGGCCGCGCGATCGGCGAGAATCAGGGCATCCAGTTTCCGATCGCGCGCGCCTATGTCCAGATCGCCGCCGCCGCCGAAATGGTCGACAAGGCGGCACGCCTGTTCGACGCGGGGCAGGATGGCGGGACCGAAGCCAATATGGCGAAGATGCTCGCGTCCGAGGCGAGCTGGTACGCCGCCGACATGTGCGTGCAGACGCATGGCGGCTTCGGCTTTGCCGAGGAATATGACATCGAGCGCAAGTTCCGCGAGACGCGCCTCTATCAGGTCGCGCCGATCAGCACGAATTTGATCCTGAGCCATGTCGCGACCCACGCGCTCGGCCTGCCCAAGAGCTTTTGATGGACGATTATTCAGCCTGGGTCGGCCGCAGCGAGACGCGCGAGGATATCGCGACCGCGGCGCCGCTCGCGGGCCTCGCCGCGCTGCTCGATCATGAGACGTCACCGTGGGTTCCCGGCATTGTCCCGCCGCTCGGCCACTGGCTCTATTTTCTCCCGGACGCGCGCCAATCGATAATCGGCGAGGACGGCCATCCGCGCCGAGACGGCACAGGTCTCCTCCCGCCCGTCCCTCTGCCGCGCCGGATGTGGGCGGGCAGCCGGATCGAATTCCTGTCCCCGATCGCGGTCGGCGCCGCGCTGACCCGCGTCACCACGATCGACGCGATCAAACCCAAGCGCGGCGCGAGCGGCGACCTGCTCTTCGTGACGCTGCGCCACGACATCGCGGCCGACGGCGTCGCGGCGATCCGCGAGGAACAGGACATCGTCTTTCGCGAACCGGCGCCGACGGCGCCCGTGACCGCCGCCGCTCGGGTCGCACCGCAGGAACCGGAACCCGTGGATGCGATCCGCAGCATATCGCCGGGCCCCGTGCTGCTCTTTCGCTACTCGGCGCTCACCTTCAACGCCCACCGCATCCACTATGATCGCGACTATGCGCGCGATGTCGAAGGCTATGCCGGACTCGTCGTCCACGGCCCGCTGATCGCGACCTTGCTGATGGATCACTTCCTGCGCACCGCACATGGTGCGATCCCCCGCCGTTTCAGCTTCCGCGCCGAAGCACCGCTGATCGACGGCGCCCCCTTCGATCTGTGCCTCGGCCGCGACGGCGACACCACACGACTGTGGGCGCGCGATGGGGCAGCGCGAACGACGATGCGCGCCGAAGTGGTATAGCTGGCGCAGGCCAGCAGCCCGTCCGCGCGCGAATCCACCCACCGGGATCATCTGGGTATTTCTCCATGCCCGGCATTGCCAATTCGCAAAGCGGGCGATGCCGTGGCGGATCATGATCGCCTTGTTCGCACCGATGCGGACGGAGTCGGGGAGGATCCGCATCAAGCCATGCCGTCAGGCATCGCGCGCCATCCCCTTTTATCGAGAGGAAGAAGCCATGATGAAGAAAGTCATGCTGGCGGTGTCGACGCTGGCGCTCGCTGCAACCGCAGCCCCCGCGATCGCGCAGGGCCAAGATCAGGACAATGACAACACCACGACCGGTGCGTCGGGGAACAACAGCGACAATGACACCGTCGTTGTGAACGACCTGATCGATCTGTTCGTGCAGGACAATGCCGCCGACACCTTCGAAGATAATGACGGCAACGGCTCGGGCAACGGCAACACCGCCGTCGTCGCGATCCAGGCACTGACCGCGACCAACACCAACCAGAACATGGACGAACTCGTCGATCTGGACGGTGAAGACGACAGCGACACCGCCGTCGGCTACAACAGCGGCAACAACTCGGTCCGTGGCAATGCGTTTGCCGCCTATGCCGGGATCCTGAACGCGGCCTGGAACACGGGCATCAACTCGAACGCCCAGGCTGCGACCAACATCGCTGCCCAAGGCACCGTCAGCTTCGGCGACAGCACCCCCGCCGGTGGTGGCGGCGACGGCGGCGGCGACTGACAAGTCCCCCCGGATGGCCGGCCCGGCACCACTGGCGGGCCGGCCATTTCTTCCAGTTTTCGCTTTCAAGGAGCGCTCGCGTCATGAAACCCCCTATCGTCCCGGTTCTGCTGGTTATGGCGGGCCTGTCCGTGCCGGTATCGGCGCAAATGCCTCCACCGGAAGCGGCGGTTCCTCCTGCAGCCACGGCCATTCAGGTCGAAGCATTTGCTGCCCCGGTGACCCCGGCGCAACCCGAACGCAAATCGCCGATGCTGAACGATACCGAGCTCGATACGCTACGCGGCGGCCAGTCGCTCGTGATCACCAACCAGACGATGGACTCGATCGTCAGCGGCAACATCCTGAAGGGTGACTATACCGCGGGCGCGGTCACGCTGAGCGATTTCGCCCTGTCCAATTTCAACGGCGTCGGCAATCTGCTGATCAACACCGGCGCGCAGGTCAGTGCCCAGAGCGGCATGAACCTGACCATCAATCTCGGCGATTGAGCGCGCCATGCGGCCCATGCGAGCCTTGATCGCGGGCATGGCGTGTGCCCTTGCGACGGCGCCCGCAACCGCCGAGGTCCGGCTGACCGGCCCGGAAACGGGCGGCAATTATCAGCTGCAGGTCATGACCTGGTGGGATATCCCTTTCCGCTCGGTCGTTCGCCAGCGCTATGATTTCAGCTGCGGCTCCGCTGCGGTCGCAACCTTGCTCACCTATCATTATGGCGCGCCGACGTCGGAAACGATGCCCTTCCGCGCGATGTGGGAAAAGGGCGATCGCGAGGCGATCCGCAAGGTCGGCTTTTCGATGCTCGACATGAAAAACTATCTCGCCTCGCGCGGCTATCGCGCCGAGGGCTTCCGGATCACCGCCGAACAATTGAAGCAGGTGAAGCGCCCGACGATCGTCCTGATGGACCTCAAAGGCTTCAAGCATTTCGTGGTCGTCAAAGGCGTCCGCGGCGACCGCGTGCTCACCGGCGATTCGGTGCTGGGCCTCAACGAATATTCGCTCGAGGATTTCGAAAAGCACTGGAACGGCATCGCACTCGCGATCGTCGAAGGCGGCAAGCAGCGCCCATCCTTCAATCTCGCCGGCGACTGGGGCCCCTGGTCGCAGGCCCCCCTCGAAAAAGACGGATCGCTTCACGTCTCGGTCGGCGATCTGACGACCAACCTCCCCCCGCAATATCAGCTGACGCCGCAGATCCTGCTCGATGTGCGCGTCGGTACCGTGAAATGAGATTGACCATGTCCCCACGCATTCTCCTGCTAGCCTTCGCGCCCGTCCTCCTCGCGGCGGGCGAGCCGGCGGACCGTGATCCGCTTGTCGATGCAGAGACGGTATCGGACGAGATACTCGCCACGCAGCGTGGCGGCTTTGCCTTTCAAGGTATGGTCATCGCGTTTGGCGCCGACATTCGCAGCTTCGTGAACGACGAGCTCGCGCTACGCACGGTCGTCAGCTGGACCCCCCAGGGATCGACGATCGAACGCTTCGTGTCGCCGGCACTGACCGCGGTCGACGCGGCCCAGATCCAGGGTGGTATCCTGACCAGCGGTGGCATCACCATGCGCGTTGGAGATGAATCGGTGTTCCTCGCGAACAACGGCCAAACCGCGCTGATCCAGAGCACCGATGCGATCCAGAATGTGCTGATCAACACCGCCAGCAACGTGTCGCTGAACCAGCAGGTCGACGCCGTGCTCGATCTCAGCGGTTATGAAGGTTTCCGCGATGCGCTGGCATCCACGCGATTGAGCGATTCGATCGGCGCCGTGATGGGCGCGCAGACAGTCGGCTCTCTCGGCAACTGAACGACCCCCCGTTCCCGTTTCGACGGGGACGGTCCACCTTGCCCCGCCTCGTTTGGCGGGGCTTTTCTTCGCTGGTCGAGCGTGGAAGGCGGGCTGCTATATTTTCCCGCCGAACGGCATGCGCAGCGTGATCGACACGTCGGGTGCGTCCTCGGTCACCCCGATTTCGAAGCCGAGGTTCAGCACATCGCGCTGCGTCAGGCGGTACGACATGCCGAAATTGAGCGAGCCGACGTGGAGGTAGTTGGATTTCTGGATCGTGTCGCCGATCTCCGACCGGGTCGGAAAGATATAGTTGTGCCGATAGCCGAGCGAGAAGGAGAAGCGCGGATTGAGCGCGAAGCCGAAGCCGATATTGGCCGAAACGGCATCGCCGGGATCGACGCGGCCGATAAGCACCTCGCCGACCAGTTTGTTCACATCGCGCGGAATATGATAAAGATAGGCTACCCCGCCATAGATCACCGCAGGGTCCGACGGCATCAGGAAATTGAGCCCGGGCTGGACCGCCCAGAAACCCGACCCGGTGGCAAGGCCCGTCGCAACCCCGAACTCGTCATAACCGATGTCGAATGGTCCCTTGCCCGTGTCCGATTTCACGCGCAGCGATCCGACGAAAATCGGCTTCTGCCCGACAGGGCGGTTGAATTGATAACGTAGCGAGAATTCGGCGTCGCCGACCCCGTCTTCACGCAGCGCGATCTGCCGGACGATACCCTCGTCGCGTTGCTGCACGACCTCGATCCGGTCGTTGCGATAGAGATAGGGTATACGCACTTCGGCTTCGAGCCGGTCGCTGATTCCGTAGCGCAGCGATGCCGTACCGACGAGCGTGTCGCGGTCGGCGTCGGTTGCCTCGATCAGGCCGATCTGGATGCCGGGGATCAGCTCGATCCCGCGGAAGACGAGCCGATTGGTCGAGGAACGCGTATATTCGAACGAGGGTTCGAAGAAGAGCTGGCCGGCGCGCGTCAACACTCCCTGTCCTTCGGGAACCGCGGCAACGCGTCGCTCGGGCGGCTCTTCCGGAGGCGGTGCCTCGCCGACCGGCGCATCGGGCAGCGCCACGGCATCGCTGCCCGGGCTCGGCAGTGCGGGCCCGGGACCGACGCCCTGACCCATGCCGGTGCCGCGAAAGAGGTCGAGCGGCGCCTCGGCCAGCGCGAAGGACGAGAGCCGGTCGACCTGCGCCTGCTGCGTCACCAGTTGTTGCTGCATTTGTGTTATCTGCTGCCGCTGCTCGGCAAGCATGGCGTTCTGCTGGTCGATCAGCGCACGCTGTTCGGCGATGATCCGGCGCTGCGCGTCGATCTCGCTCTCGACCGTCGCGGCCGGCGGGCTTTCGGCGATGCCGCCCGGGCCCGGCGCCGCCGCATTCCATGTCGGCGCGGTGTCGAGAAACGGAAGCACCTCGCACAGGCACTCGAGCGCCGGCGTCTCATGCGCCTCCGCCTGCGAGGGCGCAAAAACCGCCGACAGGCCGACGGCGGCCACGCCCATATGGCGCAGCACGGGCGGAGCCGACATGTTGCTCATGCACCCGCCTCCTGCCCGTTGAACGATCGCCGCGGCCGCATCGCGCCCATATTGTCGATCGCCACGCCCATTTCTTCGCCGGCGATCGCGCGCAGTCCGTCGAGATCGACCAGCCGGCACAATTGCGGCCCCTCCAGTTCGATCAGCCCCTGGCGGACGAAGCCCGAAATCGTCCGGCTGACCGTATGGATTGTCAGGCCCAGATGGTCGGCGATGTCCCCGCGCGTCATGGGCAACGGGATGCTGCCAAGGGCCGACAGCCGCTTCGCGGCGATCAACAGAAATGCAGCGACGCGTTCATTGGCATTTCGGCGGCCGAGCAAAAATATGCACTGGTTCGCGCTGTCCAGCGCCCGTTCGAGCGCGCGGTTCTGACCCAGCGAATCAGGCTCACCGTTCAGCGCCGGACGGCGGGTCAGGATCGTGTTGGTTACCGCTTCGGCCGCGGCATCGCGCGAGCCATATTCGACACCGAAGACATCGCCCTGATAGAAAAACCCGGTGAGCTGGCGGTGTCCGTCGACATGGAAATGACAGGTTCGAACGGTGCCCGAGATGACTTCGAACCAGCAATCGCCGGGATCGCCCTGCGAGAAGATGATCTCGCCCTTACGAAATTTCAGGATGGTATCGTGCGGAATGGACCCGCGTTGAAATTCTGCCGAAAGACCTTGCACGCCACGTCTCCAATCTGGAATTGGTATTTGCGGCGACCCCGTTTGCGAGTCTCATCAGCCTTTGCGCCTGATGAATCCATCCGGGTAAAGACCTAGGAATTCGTGTGTATGAATGGCCTAGAAAAATCACTTACGTAATTTTTCTTAGCGTTTCTGGAAAGATTTATGCTGGATTTCAATAATATAGATATATCGGCACAGCGGGTGCCGTTACATACTTAATTAGCTTGGGTTAATTGCTAAACAGCGCGCAAACGGATATTATCGAAGCAGAGCAGGTGGGTTGCGGCGTTGCCGCGCAAAAGATGCTCGCCGGTCGCAAACTATCCATGCCTTGGATGTCAGGGGATTGCGCCGTGCATCGAAACGCTTTGAACGTCGAACCGCATTTGACCTTTCGTGAACATCAAATACTGGAATTGGTAGCCGTCGGCTGCTCGGCCAAGCAGATCGCGCTTGAAATCAATATCGCTCCGCGAACCGTCGAACGGCACATCGAGAATGTGCGACTGAAACTGAACGCCCGGAACCGGGCGCACCTGATTACCCAGGCGATGCACCTCGGCCTGCTGGTCATCGAAACCCTGCCACCGGACGAACCGACGCTCTTCGAACTCAAATAATCCATAATGCGCGAGTCGTCATGCGATCTGGCGATGCCGCTCCAGCCCTCTATCCGCCGCGGCCGGCCGGCCGGTGCCAAAGAACGAGACTTCCGCACTGCTTCCGGAACTTGTACGATCGGCACGCACGAACGGACAGTCCGGGTGATCGACAACATCAAGACAATCATAGCTGCCGAAACGCGTCCGCCGGACCGCCGCCTACTCCTCTTGTGCGTGGGCGCTGCCGCATGGTCCCTTGTGACGCTGGTCAGTGCCGTCCAGGGTCAGCTATTCGCCGCCTATCATGGCCGCCCCCAGGACTGGTGGCCGACGCTGGGCTATACCGCAGCGGTCTTTTCGGTCTGGGCACTTTTAACACCGGCGGTCTTGCAGGTCGCCGACATGATATATGCCGCACGGCCGCCGCGCACAGCCGCGGCGGCGCTGTGGGTGATGGGATATCCGGTCACCACGGCGCTCCACGTCATGCTCTTCGTTGCCTTGTTCTGGCCTATATATGGTTCCGAAGCGCCGACGCCCTTCGCGATGGCGGAACCCGTGCTTCTGGCAAACCTCGACAAGTCCGCCTTCGCCTATGTGGCGTTGATCGCGATTGCCCGCCTGCGCCGACATCTTCGCGAGCGCGCCAAAATCGAAGACGGGGCAGACATCGCCCGGGCCGGAGAAGAGGGTCTCTGGATCCGCGTTGCCGGCGGCTCCCACCTCGTTCGTTTCGGGGAGATCGACTGGATCGCGGCGGCGGGCGACTATGCCGAGGTGCATATGGATGGCCGGAGTCTGCTAACCGACCGCTCGCTCGCCGCCTTGTCCAGACAACTGCCGGAAAATGAGTTCGCCCGTATCCATCGCGGGACAATCGTACGGCTCGACAGGGTGCGCGAGGTGCGCAGCCTTGGCCGCGGCGATGCCGGTATCCTTCTTCATACCGGACAGGCGCTCCGCCTCAGCCGGCGCTACCGCGGCAATCTCGTCGCGCATCTACCGGTCTGAGCCCGCTCGGCGAAGCGGCGGTCCCGCTTGCCGACGGGCGCTCGCTTGAGGCCCCGATCTCGTCGAAGTCCGCAAGGTACGACAACGACCACGGGGTTCCGCGATGCGCAGTACATATTTCCTCGCCCTGCTTATGATGCCTTTCTTGGCCGCCGGGTCCGCGCCGGCGAGCGCCATGGCCTCCGACAACCGGGTACTGGTTATCGGGGCGCTCCACGACCTCCATGGCCGTGAGCCTGCTTTCGGTTATGACCGGCTGCGAGCCGCCATAGTCGATTTTGCGCCGGATGTTCTGGTTCTCGAGGTTCGGCCCGATGAACTTGCCGAACGAAAGGCGACACCCGGTCGACCGGAATATCCGGCGGTGATCTGGCCGCTTCTCGCGCATATGAAGGTGGAGACCGTGGCGATGGAACCCGGCGGCGAAGACTTCGAGGCCATCACTGGCGAGGCAGGCGCGGCCTTCGAAACGCTGAAGCGGCGCAACCCCGGCGGAGCGGCTGCCCTGTCGCGCCTCGATACCGCCGCCGAAGACATCCTTCTTGTCTATTGGCAGCGCGCCGGACAGGTGCAGGACGAGACGACGGCAGCGCTGGCGGCCGGCGTACAAGCGGCGCAGTTCGCGCTGGCGGGCCCGGCCTTCGCAGCGGCCCAGACGCGCTGGGAGAATTATATGTCCGGACAGGTCCTGCACGCCATGCGTTCACATCCCGGTGGGCGGGTAATGGTGATCGGAAGCCACAAGAACCGTGCGATGCTCGAGCGCGCCGTGCGCGAAGCCGCGCCGCAGCGCGCCATCAACGCACAAAATTGGTTCGAGCGAATGGCCCCGGCAGCGGCAATCGCGGGCGAAGCGCAATTGCCGCGGTGATCCGCCCCGCGGTCAAGGCGCGGTGGCTCGCGATGCCATGGCTTCGATGCCCGGGCGGCGCGGCGAAAATACGGAAATATCGCTATTTTATTGAACGGGAAAATCAGGATGAAACGCTGGCATAATGGAAGCTGTCACTGCGGCGCGGTGAAATTCAGGGCCAACATGGACATCGATGCGGGCACCAGCAAATGCAATTGCACCTTTTGCTGGAAGCAGCGAAACTGGAATGTGGGCGGGCTGAAACCCGAAGATTTCGAACTGCTGACCGGCGAGGAGACAATGTCGACCTACGCGCGCGAAACCGAAGCGTTCGCCGTAGCGCATAAATTCTGCGCGAAATGCGGGACCCCTACCCATGGCAACGGCTATCTGGAAGAACTGGGGGGCGCATTTGTTTCGGTAAGGGTCGCGGCGATCGACGAGCTGCCGGTCGACGAGCTGGTTTCCGCTCCCCTAACCTATTGCGACGGCCTACAGAATAATTGGTGGAACAGTCCGGAAGAGAAGCGCCACCTTTGATTTGGCGGTGCCGGTGACCAACCGGATTTCCGACCGCGCCGCAGCAGGAAGGCCCAACATCGAACGCGAATGGTGCACCCGACTGGATTCGAACCAGTGGCCCCCAGATTAGGAAGCTTGGGACACGGCGCGGATTTATAGGGGTTTCAGCGATCCGTGTTCCAGCCGTGTTCCATTCACGCCAGCAATTCGGCTTGTGCAGCCTCGATCAGCGCCGCGTCGCCTTCGCCGTCTTCGATCAAATGGCCATAGGTATTGATGGTCAGGCTGATGTCCTCGTGCCCGATCCATTTTTGAAGGCGCTTAAGGTCGATCCGCTGCTTGATCCATGCGCTGGCAGCAGCGTGGCGCAGGCTATGGAGCCCGTAGCGCGCGCGCATCACGGCAGCGCCCTTCTTGTCGAGCTTCGGCACACCGTCGACAAGCACGGGGTCGCAGACGCCGGCAGCGATCTGCAGCGGATTGAAGCGGCGCTTCGTGAGGTGCGAGTAATCTTGCACGCCCCCCTCGATGTTTGGGAAGACAAGGGCGAGATCGCCGTTCGGGCATCGAAGCTTCCAAGCGCGCAGCTCAATCACGAGTGCCGCGCTGATCGGGATGATTCGGTATCCCGCTTCCGACTTGGGCGGCCCGATCACTCCATATTTGTCAGCGCGCTGCGCTACGGTGATGGTCCGACCCTTCAGGTCGACGTCAGCCCACCGAAGTCCGCGTAGCTCGCTGGCGCGGAGCCCCGCGAAGATGGCCACCATGACGAGCGGCTTCAAACCCTCGCCCGCGTGCTCGATCATCGCCCTCAATTCTGGCTTCGTCGGAATGACGACCTTCGTCTTCTCACGCGAAGACCGGGCCACCTTCACATCACGGGCGACATTCTGGGCAATCATGCCGCGGCGCTGAGCCTCGCCAAGTATCCGGGACAGCGCGCGCACGATCTTGCCCGTCATCGCTTTCGACCGCGTCTCGAGCAGTTGATCGCGGAACGCCTCGATCCGCGGCTGCGAAAGGCGAGACAGTTTCTCGGCGCCGATCAGCGGGACGATGTGCAGGTCACGGAGCTGCTTGTACTGGTCGATCGTCCCGCGTTCGCGATCGTTCGCCTCTGCGGTCTTCACCCAGACATCCGCCGCATCCTTCACGGTCACGCTCTGGCTGTCGGCCGTGTGGACGCCTTGCGAGACCTGCCATGCCGCGGTCGTCAGCCAAGTGTCCGCATCTTTGCGGCGGGGGAATTGCTTGAAGCGCCGTTTGCCGGCGCCGTCGCGGTAATCGACCAGCCAGACGGTTTTGACCGAGCCGTCCTTCGCTGGCGGGAGGGTGCGTTTGCGGATGCTAGCCAAGGTCTCTGCCTCGCCAGACTTCGGATTCATCGCCAACTTCCGATGCCCACTCGTCAAGTCGCACGTAAAAATCAGTGAACCCGTCAGGCCTTAGCTTCCCTGCCAACAGATTCGATAGCTGCTTTATCAGTCCGGAAAGCGAGAATATTGACCACCTCATCGGACCCGCGACTTCCTTCATTAGGAAAAGACGCTTATTGGCGTAATCCGCATCGATCGGGCCTAAGCCGCCATATTCTGACACGCGGTCCCCGTAAACGAAGTCCTGCAAAGATCCGGTCGGCACTTCGCAAAAAATGGCTTCGTCCAAATTTGCGATGGCGGCGCGAGCGCCTCCTGCAAGCCTAGCAATTCCATGCTCCATCACGCGAATGGTGCGCTCTGGAGTGAAGCTGAACTCGCTTAGCTGCAACGCTACTGCCAACATGAAGACATGCTCGGCATAATAGATCGCGGCCCTTCCTCGCCCAGTGTTGACGCCAGGCGGAAAGCCTAATCTTTGAAGATGTTTCAATCGGTTGGAGAAGGCTGACCTTTTTTCATCAGAGATTCCGTGAACCTGTGAAAGCGCCTCTTCAACGTCCGCGAATCCGTAACCCATACCAATCCTCAGCCAGAATGATTGAAGTGATACACTTCAGCTTGACGAAGGGCAATGGTTGTGCAAATTGGTTAATGAGTGAAGCGCCTCACTTCATTTATTTTATGGAAAGGATGGTTTTATGGAGACGAATGATAGCGAAGAACGGGCGGAAACTCGTCGCGAAGCTGGCGGCCCGACACTGAAGGATGACCTCCTCGATGGCGTCAAGGAATTCGCGGCCTTTCTGGGTTGGGACGAGCAGGTAACCTACCGGATGCTCCGTCAGGGCCACATTCCCGGCCAGCAGATGGGGCGAAAGTGGGTCGGTACAAAGAGCGCCGTCCGCGCTCGCTTCCAGTCCGCCGCCTGAAGCAAAGCGGCCGACGATCAAGCACCACACAAGATCGCCGGCCAGATCGAAACCCCTGCTGAAGAGGGAAAACGACTATGGAGAGCATTAACACATCCGCCGCGGCGATCAAATCACCCGCCTCGCCCCCCACAGCGCCTATCATGCCCTGCGGCATCGAGCACCCGGACGCCGATATCATCTTCGCCTGGGAGCATCGGAAAGCTGCCTACGATGCCTACAACCTACTGCCCCACTCCGAAGTGGCAGGCGAAAATTACACGACGGAGGAGCGCGAGCAGCTCGCTATCATTGATGAGTGCGAGGACGTCATCAAGCGCACCGAGGCGCGGACACCGAGAGGCGCTGAACTGCAGCTTTGGGCATCGCTCAGCCACCTTGTGCATGGTGCCGAAATGGATGCTGCGGCGAACCGCGCGGACTATGATTTCGTCGTCAGTCACGAAGACCTATTGGATTGGGAACTCCGCCTCATCCTGTCGTCCATCCGTGCATTGCGGGCGATGACCGAAGCTCAGCATCAGTTCGCAGATGCTTGGCTGGCTCTCTGGACCGAGAAGGGCGGCAGCGTGCATCTTGAACCGATCGGGAAAGCACAGATCGGTTTCCCGACCTACGACCTGTCTCGCACCTACGAAAAGATGGCTCATCGCTACGAAGGCGTCGGCGCTGACCACAATCAAACTTGGGACGACGGTCACTACTATGGCGCCATGAACGCGATGTACGCCGCCCTCACCGCTCACCCCGGCGGCGCGGCGATGGTGAAGGCTCGTATGCGCGACAAGGGCATCAGCTTCTGCATGTTGCCCAAAGGAGAAGCCGCGTGACCGCCGTTCGCATCGCCGGCGTCCGGCAGCCGTCGCCGGTGGCACTCCCTTCGCTCCGCCTTTTTCATTCGGTACCGCGAGATTTCATCGCCCACGCTGTCACCGACATGGGATGCGCTCCGCTCATCGCGCCGGGTGAAGTGGCGATCGTCACCGATCAGACCCAGCTTTTTCCCGAAAGCGGCAATTGGTACCTCATCGAGCAAAGCGACGGCACAACGTTTTCTGGGCGCGAACGTCGCCTCCGTTCGATCTGTCTCGTATATCAGTCGGGACACAACGACGGCCATGACACATGGTGGGCAAAGCGCCCGGCGCAGCGTCAGCCCGGCATTTTCGAGATGTCTGACGGCCCGCACAACTTCCCGCACATTGTCGAGAAGATATTGGGTCGTGTGGTCGGCATCTACGCCCCTCACCGCGTCGTCGCTGATCCGACCGATCGCGAGCAGTGGGAAATGCTTCGCGACGATCCTTGGCCCTATCCGACCTCCTCGCTCCCGCCGGTCCGAAACCGGAGGGCAGCACGATGAGCGGCCCCATTCCGCTGAACGCGATGGCCCGCCAGATCCCGCCCGCACCGGTGCTCGCCATCCTGTCGCGCTACAGCCGACACGAGATCGAGGGCTTCATCGCAGTCGCGATCGACCTGCTCGATCTCGCGGACGGCGACGCGGACCTCGAAGGCGCTCACGATGAGGACGAAATCAGCACCGCCTTCTTTCTTCTACCGGAGCGCGCGGGACCTGGCTGCCTGTGGTCGGACCCCGATCACAGCGTCGAAGACGGCAACGAGGATGACAGCTCGAATGATCGGGAGGAGCAGTATGACTGAACCTTGCATCGAAATCCGCCAAGATGGCCCGCTGTTTCGTGTGGACATCACGCCGGCCGATGCACTTCCGCAAGGCTGGCTGCGCCCCGAAAGCTTTGCCAATCGGCCGCTTGCTCGCATGGGCGCTCGGCTGATCTCGGATGCGACCGGGTTGCCGATCGTCGACCGGGCGAAGGTCGGGAGCTGATGGCGGTAAAAGCTCATTTTGCTGCGATTCCGCTCAGGGCGATCGGTGACCGCGGTCTGACGGACGGGGACCTGCGTGTCCTCGCGTCCATCGCGGCCTTCGATCGCCTGAGCCATGCGACTGGCAAGGGACAAGGCGCATGGGCGTCACACCGGCTCATGTCAGGGTGGATCGACCGCAACTATTCCAATTTCAGCGCGACCGTGAACAAGCTCATCAAGGCCGGCTACCTCGTCCGGGAACCCCGTGAAACTGACAAGCGGCAGCACACCTATCGCATCGTTTATACGGATGGCGATCGGCTCCCAAAAAACGAAGATTTTGTTCGCCCTGCGACAAACATCTTTCAGGAGATAGTTTGCCCTGACACGGGAGAGGTTCAAAAAGTAGTTTGCCCTGACCCTTCGCTAAATCCGGAAAATCACGACAAAAACTCTCCCGAATATATTCCGCAAAGCGGGGAAAGATATTCCGCAGAAGCGGGTGAAAGAAATTCCGCTAAGCGGCGCGTCGTTGCCGACGCGGGGCGACCAGCCGGGATAATCTGCCAGCTTCCCGAAGGCTTCAACAGCCTGCCTATGGGCGCGAGGGTTGCGAAGATTGAGGCCGCCTTTGCCGCGCTCGATCGCGACCCCAACGCCATTCCCGACGATGAGCGCAAGAAGCTGTCGGACTGGCTCTACGGCATGTGGGATGAATTCTTGGACGAGCCCTTCGGCCAGCAGGCCCAGCGGCTGTACGAGGAGATTTACGACTATGACTGACACCTTCGACCCCGCCGCATGGCTTGCTCGCTGGACCGCGGCGGGCGGCGGCTACGCCGGACGCAACCTGCTCCTCCCGAAGCCGAACCCGCCGTTCTTGCGGAAGATGGCCCGTGATCTATCATGCGAGCAAATCCAAGCGCTCGCCGATCATATGGGCGTGGAAAGGGAGCTAGCCGAATGACCGGCGACAGCAAACCGGCGCTTGCCGCAGTCGGCTCGCCAGAGTTCGACCAACAGCGGCACGACGATGCCATGAAACGCGCGAACGCGATCGTCGACTGGCTGCTCGCCCATCCGAAGGTTTCGCGGCCGTTCCTTTCGTCGGAGTTCCAGCGCGCCTTCCCCGATGTCACTCGCGCCGACGTGAAGCTCGCGCTGGATGAGGTTGCGCGGATCGTTGGCAAATGACGGGCGATCGCGACGACGCGCACCGCGGTCTCGTCAACCTCGATGCTTGGCCGGTCCATGTGCAGAAATATGTCGACGCGAAAATCCGCGATGGCGGCTTGAATGCCGTCCCTCGAGGCGACGATCGGTTTCTTCACATCACGTCGGAACTGATCGCTGGCGCCCTTGACGGATTCCGCTTGAGCCTTCGCGAAGGTCGCGAACTGGATTGGCTGACCGCCGCGCTGCGCCGAGTTCTCGCGCTCCCAACGCCGCTCTCCGTTGCGATCGGTGACCATGCGCAGTCGAACGCGACAACCCGAGCCCGGCTACTCGCCGCGGCGCCTCACCTGGACAAGGCCGCGATGACGATCGGCGACCTGAGCGATTTGGATCTCGGTCCGGTCGCCGATGGCATGCGCGGGACGCCATTTGGCGTCTTCCCGTTCGAGAGGATGAAGGCCGAGCTCGAATATATCTCGGACATCTTCAGGATCACGGCCCGGCACCTCAAGGTCGAAAGCGGCCCGAGGAGGGCAGCGGCAGCGCGCGAGCTCGCGGTACGTCGAGCGTATTATGCGGCGCCATTGTTCGAGCTCGCATACGGCGCTGATGCGACGGCGAACGACTACCCTGGCGCCGATCCGGGGCCTTGGTCCGATTGGTTTGGGCGGATCATTGTTGCGGTCACCGGTGACCGGGTGAACGATCTCCGCAAGGTTCTCAAGGAAGCCCGGTCTCGTCATATTGCGCAGAAAAATGCGCCGTTGACCTACCCGGAAGATTGGCTGGCTGGCTAAGCCCAGAATCGATTCAGTTTCCCAAGCTGATTTTGGGCTTTAGCGCGCCGATGTCGAAGTCGGCATTACGCTCGCCATGACCGACCCCATCACCCAGATAATTCTCCGTCGAGCCCCCCGAGACCCGCGAAACTGCCAGACGGCAACCGAGCTGGTCGACACGCTCACAGATATGCAATCAACGGCGCGCGAATATGATCGTTACGCTGCACATCTCCGCGACGGCGTTCCCGGCGTGCTGACCCATCTGCAGCGTGACATCGCCCGGGTGCAGCTCAGCCAGATTCGTCGCATAGGCGGCAAGCTGTGATGATAGACAGCGCCCTCGCTCCGGATTTTCGTCCGGGCCATTCCGATCCTCACCTCCCCTTCACCGGAAGCCTGTCCGACCTCGGGATAGCCGGTCTCTATCGTTACGATGATCACGTCGACAAGCCGAACATTGGGCCCCGCCCGATCCATCGCCCAGCGGCAACCGAAACCTTCGAGACCACCGACGCGATGGCGACATGGATCTCGACGACGCCTCACGAGCGCCCTTTCTGGCGTGACCCGGGGTTCGTCGCAGGGTTCGGCCCCGCGACCCGCCTCGAACTTCGAGCCGCGGTGAACGAACTCTGGCGCCGCGCCGAAGACGCTGCCCGCGTAGCCCGGATGCCCATGGATTGGCCGGCCCGTCTCTCCCTGTTCAAAGCCCCGAAGGAGCCTACCGCATGACGACCAACCCACAGTGGGACACGGCGCTGAAGACCTACCTAGGTCGCAGCGCGCTCGTCGAGCTCGAAACAGAAATCGGCGAGATTTCTATCACTTCACATCGCTACACGATGACCCCGCGAGATACTGCAGCCCAAGGCGCGCATAACCGGGCCCTGGCGAGGCTCGCGGAACAGTTCACTGCCCCACTAAAGGAGGCGGCGATCGCGCTAATCGCGGTTCCCGCTCCCGATCTCGCTGGCGCGACGCTGAAGCGGGAAGTTGCTGCCAAGCTCCTGAAGGGTCACCCCGAGCTTCTGGCTGCCGCCTACTCCCACATCACGGCCGATATCGAGCGACTGACCGGGGTAGTCAGTGCCCCCGACCAGCGCGCGGCCGCATAAAAAAGGAACAATCGCGATGATTTCTACCGCATCGAGACGCCGGTTCTCAGGCGTGTCCGGCACCACAGCAAATTCAGGAGGCCGTATCGCCGCCATTCGCGCCGTCACAGCGCGGATGTATGCCGCCGATAAGGATCTGCCTTTGGCTTTGGCGAAGAAACCGGCCGAGACCGTGAAAAAGTCGCCGATTGCGGCAGCTGCTCCCTCGCGGACGCCAGCACCTCAGGCATGCGCAAAGCCTCCCGCAGCCGCCGCCCAGCCTCGCAAGCCTGGGCGCGTCGAGACCGTCGCGCTTGCTGTGCGCACGAATCCAAAGCTGAAGGGAATGGAGGATATTGCGCTCCATATGCTCGACGAAGATCGCGATCTGAAGGGCGTCAGCGGCGATGGCATCGTCAAACTGATGTTGCGCGTCGACCCGACCACCTATCGTGCAGAGATGGCCGAGCGGGAGCGGCAAGCCACTCGGGCTCGCTCGGGCGCAGTGTGGGATCGTGCGATCGCTGCCGTTTGCGGCGGATCCGAGAAGCCCGCTGCAAAGTCCAAGGCAGCCTCGCAGCAACGCGAGGACCCTTGGGATAAAGCAATCGCCGCCATCTATGGGCGGTACGGCCGATGAGCGCCCCGCGCCCGCAGGGCTTCCCGAAGATCGCCGCCCAGCTATTCGGCCGCCCGCTCGCGATCACGCAGCAGCACGCTGAGATCATGGTTCAGGTCTTCGATGAAAAGCTCGGCATCGTCTCGACCAACTCTGTGACCTCAGTGGACGCGGAAGCTCGCGCAATCGCCCTCCGTGTCGCTGAGGTCGAACGCCTCGCCCTTGCGCGCGATGCGCAGTTCGATCGCGAGCGCCTCAAACCCTATCGAATGGATGGCAACATCGCGGTGATCGAGGTCGACGGCGTGCTCGTCCACAAAGGCGGCTGGCTGGACGCGGCATGCGGATTCGTGGGTTATAACTATCTGCTCTCCATTTTCGAGGAAGCGCACTTTGACCCTGATGTCCTCGGTGTGTGGGTCGAAATGAACTCGCCGGGCGGCTCCGTGGCCGGCCTGTTCGAATTCGTGGCCGAACTCGCCGAACTGACCGAGGCCGCCGGCGGCAAGCCGATCTACGTCTGGGTCAATGAGATGGCGTGCAGCGCTGCGTATGCAATGTTGAGCGTCTGCGACCAAGCCTTCGGCCCTCGTACTGCAATGGTCGGCTCCATCGGCTGCATCGCGACTATGAAGACGATCAATCGGGCACTCGACAAAGCGGGCGTCGATATCGAGATCTTTCGATCACGCCCCCGCAAGGCTCGCGGCGGCGCTCTCGAAGCGATGGACGACGAAACCCGTGCGCAAATGCAGCGGAGCGTCGAGCATGCCGATGACATTCTGGCGAAGCTCGTTTCAGCGGGCCGCGGCATCTCACTTGCTGCGATCGACGAGATGGGCGGTGACTGGTTCGAAGGGAAGGACGCCCTCAAGCGGGGGCTTCTCGATGCCCTGACCAGCGAGCGCGACGCCTGGGACCGCTTGGAGCGGAAGGTCGAGAAAATCAGAACCAAACAGAGGAGTGCAGCGTGATGGATACGAAGATTTTGGCAGCCGTTGCGCGCGAGTTTTCTTCGCTCGACCTTTCGGACCAAAACGAAACGCTCGCATCGCTCCAGTCGGAGATGCGACAAACCGAAGAAAGGCTGGGCGCCGCAGATGAACGACGCTCGGAGATTGCGCGGGAAATCCACGAATATCGCGGACCGAGCGGCCGCGAGGTCGCGCAGGCGCTTCTCGATGGCAGTTCGCCAACGGAAGCCGCAAAGGCTGGACCGGACCTGCAGTCGCTCGAGCAGGAGAAGCAAGCTCTGATCGCTGGCGGTCGAGTGCTCCGTGATCGCATCGAGGAGATCAGAGGCCAAATTTCCAACGTTGAATCGGCGGCGCGCACCAAGATTATTCCGGGCGCGCAGAAGTTGGAAGCGATGCTGGTCGGGCAAGTTTTGACCGCTCTCGAACAACTCGTGCCAATTTTTGCCGACCTGTCCGCGCTTGCGGGAACGACCCGATTTGGGAGCGACAAGGTCGTGAAGCTCCGCGAAGTGCTCAACGCCGCAAACGGGTTCGAGGGATTCGCGGGCTATCGCCGTGACATCGAGGTCTCGCCGGCCCTCAATGAAAGCCTCAGGCACCTCGACGGAAAGGGACCCGCATTGCGCGTCCGCTTCCTGTCCGTCGCCAATCTCTAGACTGGATCCGCTCGGGAATATCCGGGCGGGAGGGGGGGGGG